>JADGNO010000307.1 GCA_017883405.1 Occallatibacter sp.
CGCTCAATCAACTCATTGAGCGCCTAATACCCGACGCCCAGTTCGAAGCCAAACAGCGGCAGTGCTCCGTCGTATTCAACTTCGATGTGGAGTGTAGTGTGCTTGGCAATGAGGATTTGCTGTACCGTGCTTTTGAGAATGTCGTACGCAATGCCATTCGCTATACCGACAACGGCACTGAAGTCGAAATCAGCCTTTCGGCAACGAAAGCAGCCAGTGGCCAAAACGTTTGCGTCACAGTTTCTGACCGCGGCCCTGGCATTCCGCCGGATCAACTCAAGGCAGTGTTTCACCCATTCCGACGGGTTGACTCGGCACGAAGCCCCGACACCGGCGGCTTCGGCGTTGGACTCGCAATCGCAGATCGTGCGATTCGTCTCCATAATGGCGATGTGGTTGCCAGTTCGCGCGAGGGTGGCGGCGCCATGATACGCATGACGCTGCCCGCAATTGAAGTGCACCAGTTGCTGGTCGCGACAAAGTCAAACGCATAGCAAGGTCATCAGCCCTGTGGCAATCGCTGGTTTTCAGCGTTACTGAACGGAACCACCTTGAAGAGTCTTCTGCCGCAGCCGTTCGCGCAATTCCAAAGTAGCCGTGCGATGGCACCGGAGGCAAAGCGTGCGAATGTTTTCGAGATCGCACTCCCCTCCACCCTCTGCCACAGGCTGGATATGATCGGCGTCCCAGAGGCTCTTGCGGCTGTGTCTCTTGAGCCCCCAAAACTCCATTAGCGATCGGCGCATGCTGCCCCGCGAAGCTCGCAAGCGCCGGTAGGCTGCGATCGTGTCCACTTTGCAACAAGCGCATAAGCCGCGATCGCGCGCCAGCACCTTTTCACGAAGGTATGCGGGCTGCGAACGCAGCTTCCACTCATGAACGCAATACTCTGAACAGAACGTGAACCGCCCGCGCGGAACCTCTAGCGAACACCACCGGCATATTCCGCGGCCGTTCGGTCCACGCGGTAGCGCTTTGCGATCAACCCATCCGCCCGCCATTGTGCGAGAAGTGCTCACTTTTCACTTCTACAATGTGCGAGGTGGCTTGCCTATTCCTTTGCTGATTCCCCAAGAACGCGAAAACCTGCGCTGTCAATGAAGAAAGTAAGCTCAGAGATTGCTGATTGGATTTTCGAGGCGTTTTGGTCGAAAGGCTGGATTCGAAGCTCTACGGCCAAAAAGTACCGGATACCGGAACTGCGTGACATCTACTCCTTCTCCAAGCTCCGGCAGGAACAGCTTTTCTGGGAATTCCAGAAGAAGGACGGATTTGAACTTGTCGTTTTGCGTCCCGGCGTCATCTATGGACCCGGCGGTGGAGCTTTTTCCAATCGTGTCGGTCTCCAGGTTGGTCCCGTGTATTTCCACCTGGGTGGAAGCAACTTGCTCCCTTTGTCGTATGTGGCGAACTGCGCTGAAGTGATCGACTTCGCGGCGGGACACGCTGATTCGACCGGACAGGCTTACAACCTCCACGACGATGATCTGCCTACGGCGTTGCGTTACGTGAGCCAGTACAAAAAGAAAGTCAAGCCGATCCGGTCTGTTCGGCTTCCCTGCTTCGCCACGCGCATGCTTGCAGCGCCTATGGAGCGCTACAACCGCAGATCCCAGGGGCAGTTTCCGGCCATTCTTACGCGCTACAAGGTGGCGTCAGTTGGTGCCGACTCCGGGACGCTATGGCGCTGTCGTTCGACGACCTGCGCATGCATCCTGCGAAATCCTGATCGCTATTTCTTGTCGGGCGGCTTGGTAAGCGACTCCTGCAGTTTATACAGCAATGATCGATAACTGATGTTGAGCCACTTGGCAGTCTTGCGGCGGCTCCATCCGTTTGCCCGCAATACCTTCAGAATGATTTCCCGCTCCAGGTTTCGCGTTGCGGCCTTGGTGATTTCCTTGAGCGAGATGGGATTCTCAAGGTCGATCTCCGGAACCAGTCTGCTCGGACTAGTTGGTAACAGCTCAGTCGTCAGCGCTTCCTCATCGCCCATCAGGATGTAACTCCGGATGAGATTCTCCAACTGCCGGATATTGCCGGGCCAGGAGTAACGCTGCATCAATCGCAGCATCTCTCGCGACAAAGGCTTTACCTCAATTCGGAACACCTTCGAATGCAGCGCGAGGAAGTAATCGACCAGAATAGGAATATCTTCGGTTCGCTGGCGAAGTGCCGGCAATTCAATGGTTACCGCGTTAATGCGGTAAAAAAGGTCCAATCGGAACGTGCCGTCCTCAACCTGCTGTTTCAGACTTCCGTTGCTCGCGGAGATAATTCGCGTATTGACGTTCCTTGTATCGCCCGCGCCGACACGCGAAAAGCTCCCATCCTGCAGCAGTTGTAGAAGCTTCGCCTGGATCGCCATATCCAGTCCGCCCACTTCGTCCAGGAACAAGGTGCCTTTGTCGGCTAATTCAACGCGGCCGCGCTTGGTTCCGTACGCGCCGGTAAAGGCTCCCTTTTCGTAGCCGAACAGCTCTGACTCGATCAGTGCATGAGGAATGGCTGGACAGGAAACCTTCACCCAGGCGCTGTTGGCGCGGTTAGAGTTCAAATGCAGGAGCTTGGCAAAGATATCCTTTCCCGTGCCGCTCTCACCTTGCAAGAGAACCGGAACACTCTTATCGGCGACCCGATCGAGCATGTCGCGCGCCGCCGTCATCGCCGGTGTTTTTCCGAAAATTATTTCGAGCGGCGGTAAATCACGAGTGTCGATCATCAATGAGGTTCGATCCAGAGCCATAGCTTATTCCACTATTGCAGTGCAACCCTGATAACTGTACTGCAACTTCCGTTCCACATTGACTGACAAATACGGTACAGACAGACAGTAACCTGTCACACGAAAGTAACTGCAATGCCACCCTAAAGTGATTACGCAAGCCCGGGCAAACGTTTGCTGCTTCAACAATGCTGAAGAATGTGTAAATCACTGCGCAAAAAGCGAAAAGATTTTCCACTCCAATGGTAAGATGATCTTTCCAAGCGACTGAAGTTATCGCTTATGGGCGCCCCGTTCTGTCTCCTCGATTTGATCCGCACATGAACGGTTTTCGGTCAGCCCGCGGAGGTAAGTCAAGAATAATATCCGGAGTTCTCTTTATCGCTCAGATGAGCGTTTAAGTTCATTCGGAAGACGGAAAAGCGAGAGACACTGGACGGCTTGTTGGCAGGGGGGGCAGTGAAAGCTCACAGTAAGCGCACCAAAAACATCGTGGTTCTCGATGCCGATCCAGCCATACTGGACTACATCTATGACATTCTTTCTGATCGATTCAAAGTAAAACTCATCGCTGACCCCTCGGAACTAGAGCGCTGCCTCAATAGCTCGCCTGCACCCGATCTCCTGCTGATGGATTGGAACATCGTTGAAGGAGAAAACGACGAAAACGCCCTGGGGCTTCTTGCCCGAACCCACGCTCACAAGCCGCTCCTTCCAATCATCATGCTGGCCTGCTCCGCAGATTTAAAGGAAGTGCTGACGGCAACCCAGATGGGTGCCGTTGATGTTGTGCTCAAGCCATTCAGGAAGAGCGATATCGATACAGCCGTTGAGCAATGCCTGGTAAAAACCGGCTTGCAATCGGTCGAATGCGACGTCGATGAAATCCCTCTCAACGAGGACACATCGTTCGTTCGTTCGTGCAAGCGCATGCGTGAAATCGAATCTCAATGCACGCTAGTCGCGCGCGCGGATATTCCCGTGCTCGTTCTTGGAGAGAGCGGCACCGGCAAAGAAGTCGCCGCCATGTTGATTCACAAGCTATCGGCGCGCAGTCAGCGTCCGTTCCTGAAGGTGAATTGCGCTGCCATGCCCGCCGACCTGCTGGAAAGCGAATTGTTTGGCTACGAACAAGGCGCCTTTACCGGTGCGGTCAAATCCAAGCCGGGCAAGTTTGAGATCTGCAACAGCGGAACCATTCTTCTGGACGAGATTGGTGAAATGCCGGCGGTGCTGCAAGCGAAGCTCTTGCAGGTTTTGCAGGATGGCAGCTTCTCGCGCCTCGGTAGCCGCACCACGGTCAAGGTGGATGTCCGAGTTATCGCAGCAACCAACATCGACATCAAGGCTGCTATCGCGCAAAAGTCCTTCCGTGAAGACCTCTACTACAGGTTGAACGGTTTCACGCTCAAAATGCCCCCTCTGCGCGAGCGAATCGAAGAGATCCCGATCCTCGCCCGCCATTTTATGGCAAAAGTCGCAGCGAAATACGAATGCGATCCGCTCCCAATTTCTCCTGTCCTCATGCAGGCGCTCAGCAGCTACTCATGGCCCGGCAATCTCCGCGAGCTTGAGAATACGGTCAAGCGTTATCTTGTACTTGCGAACGAACAGGCAATCATCGACGAGCTTAGCCCCTGGCATCAGGCTGGTGCGGACTCATCCGCCACAGATCCTGCGGACGGTGAGACGAGCCTGAAGCACCTCGTCAAGAATCTGAAGGGGAGAGCTGAAGCGGCCGCAATCGCCCAGCAGCTGGAGCTTGCGGGATGGAATCGAAAACTTGCAGCGAGCGAGCTGAAGATCAGCTACAAGGCCCTGCTTTACAAGATCAAGCAATATAACCTAAGCCCTCCGCCTCGGAAACCCCAGGTCACAGTTGAGAAGGCCTCATCATTCGAGCGTGTACAGAGCGCTTAGAGTGAGCGCTCTTCATTGAATGGAGCCAAACGTAGATTTCTCGATTGCACTGCCCGACGGGTGTCCTCTTTTCCACATCAACCGATATAGAACATTGCTATTCTTAAGCCTGCACACTTATCCCCCGGATGGAGAATCACCGGTTGGGATTTATTGAAAAGAACTAAAACAGATTTCCAGAGCCTATTTGCAAGCGTGAGGATTATCTCGATTAATTCCCTCCGGTAGGCTCATTGTTCTCGGCTGAATTATGGCCTTCGTTCTTTGGACTGCTCTCAATTCTCTGTGCAATTACTTGAATGTGGTTTGTGATACCTTCCTCGCGCGAGCGCCCGGGAGCACAAGCGTAACCATGCAAATTCCACACCTTGAGTGAGTCTGGTAACATCCGTGAAAACAGCGGCTTAAATACAAGTCGGATGAGCTTTGCAGTGCTAATCCGACCGTGCTGAGGAGTTTATTCCATCGAAGCAGGTAACGCACATACTTGTTACCTAGGTACTGGGAAGCTAGCACAAATAAGGGATTGGCAAACAGACAAGTTATTTAGGATCATAAGGATACGTTAACGCTTCGCCGACAAGAGAAGTAACGGGCTCCTTAGAGAAAGCTCGAAAACGAATGATCGAAACGGCTCCAATCAGATCGGAAAAGGTCGTCGTCCAGTTTGGTTCAAGGACGATCAAGGGCTATTTGGAATCGCCGGCCTGGAACACCATCGAGGAATTGCTGAGTAGCGCCCCGCAGGTCGCCCCTGAAGTTTTCCGCGTCCGCCGTATCGACTCAGATGAAATTGAAGAGATCTCGATCAAAGATGTGAAGGCTGTCTTCTACGTAAACAGCTTTGACGGAAATTCTGTCCGCAACCATCTCAACTTCCATACACGTGCACCCATCGTTCACGGAATATGGATGCGTTTCCAGTTCCTTGATGGTGAGGTAATGGAAGGGATCGTCTTTAACTCGATTCGCTATCTTGTGGATCCTGGATTTTTCGTACTGCCGACCGACCCAGGCAGCAATAACAAGCTAGTCTACGTTGTAAAAAGCTGGCTGGTGGACCACCGCGTACTTGGCCTGCGCAAGCTTTAGGCCGGTGTTATGGCGTCTCTTAGTATCGAATAGTCCAGTATCTCCGCGGCGATTCCTGCTCCGGTCAAATTCCTTGAAGTCACTTCCTTGCGAATGAGCTTGCCACGGCAGCGAATCCGGCAGCTCGCCGTAAGCGTGATTTCGGAAGGCATATCGATCGTGAACTCGAAGTCCCGATCGATCAAAGTACTGTCCGGCAAAGTCAAATAAAAATACACTCCGCGATTACTAAGATCGCGCGTATAAGCGGGAATTTCATGCTCTCCAACAATTACCGTAAGCGGGGCGCTGATTTTGAAACGCTGGCTGCTTCGCCTGTCGTTTGCCGTAGTGGTGGTTTCCTGCGTCATGCGCACCGTTCTGTCGAGCGAACTTTCATCTACCGTCAACTGTGTTCTATGGCTCATTTCCTGATTTTGAAAAAGCCACTCGCGGCCTGCTGGGCCGTGATACGCGACTTTGTCAATCCTGACTTGCGGTACCACTACTGAGCGACACATGCCAGTTGGACGCGCCGAACAGCGTCTGCCACAATCGTTTCCGTACAGGAGCCCGTCGTACTTTGAAGTGCTGCGTTTTGCCGTGGGCCGGTGCCAGGTGGGTTATCTGGATTCCGGCTTCAAGGCACTTCCGTTGGGTACCGCAAATTCTGTCACTGACCTGTTACCGCAACTTTCCTGCGACCGAGCCGCGTCGCTCCTGGAACCATTAGTCAGGCTCCTATGGAGTGTTTCGCGCCTTTCCAAAACAAAACCAAGGCCATTCCAAGAAGCCCGGTGCCGGGCAAAAACAACGGAATCCGTTCAGGCGTTACGGCGACACGCACATCGCGACTTCGCCTGCCCACTATTCTTAGCAAATTAGGTTCCAAACTTAACATGCATATATATCAATTACTTACATAGTTGTCATTTTGGCGATGCGCAATTGATTGCACACTTCTGTGGCACTTTAGAGTTACTCTTGAGTTTTTCGGACCGAAATGGATCCTGAAAGCTGCATGGCATCTGCAATCCGAGGACCATCCCTCCAATGGATTGATAGCGCGTCTGCCGCATTTTTTATTTATTCAACGGGCCGTGGCCTATCCGACCTCGCCGAGATCAGGTGCGGGCAAGATGTCGTTCTCACGGGCCAACCACACGTAAAGCGTTGGCATCAGGAATACGCCGATCACGAGGTTCGCCAGCAATCCGCCGACGATCACGATGGCGAAGGGCCGTTGCGAGTCTGACCCAATGGCGTGCGAGACTGCCGCAGGAAGCAACCCCAGCGTGGCCACCAGCATTGTCATAATGACGGGCCGCAAACGCTGCACAGCTCCTTCAATTGCGGCTTCGATTAAAAGCTCGTGGCTAAATTCCTCGGTCGACGCCCGCCGCGCTCGAAGCTGATTGATGAACTCAATCATGATCACGCCAGTTTCAACCGACACTCCGAAGAGCGCCAGGAAACCGACTGCAGAAGACACCGAGAAGTTCGTGCCAGTCAGGAAGAGCGCCAACGGGCCGCCGATCGACGCCATGATCACCGACACCAGAACCAGGATTGACCACTTGTACGACCGAAACATGGTGTAAAGAATCAGGAAAATCGCTAGCACAGTGATCGGAATGACGACCGCCATTCTTCTGTCCGCGCGCTTTTGGCTCGCATACTCGCCAGCCCACTCCAGGTGGTATCCCGCCGGCAGCTGAACGTAACGGTTGACTCTGTCAATTGCCTCTTCCACCGTAGAACCAAGGTCGCGCCCACGCACCGAGTACTTGATGGCAATGTAACGCTGCCCAGTCTCACGGTTGATCTGCTCCGCACCATCGTCCGCTGAGATCTTTGTCAGCTGTCCCAGCGATACCCTCTCGCCTGATGATGTCAGCAGCCGAACATTCTCAATCGCCTCGCGCGTGTCGCGATACTGCTTTTGGTAGCGAAGCGTCACGTCAAACCGCGCTTCTCCCTGCTGAACCTGAGTGACCGCATTAGAGCCGATGGCCGTTTGCAGAGCATCCTGAATATCGGCCACATTGATTCCCCAACGAGCGGCGGCATCACGGTCGACGGTAAAATTCAGGTTCGGTTGCCCAACGATTCTGAAAATGCCCAAGTCTTCGACCCCTTTTACGGTGGCCATTTGGGCCTGGATCTGTTCGGCAGTATGCTCCAAGGCGCGCAGATCAGTGCCATAGAGCTTTACGGCAAGCTCGCCTTTCACGCCTGAAACCGCTTCCTCCATGTTGTCGGAGATGGGCTGCGAATAATTCCAAAGCACACCGGGGAACCTTTCCAGTTGCTGGTCGATAGCTGCGATCAATGCTTCTTTGTTCTGGCGAAAAACCGGGCGCCATTCTTCCTTTCTTTTCAGATCTACGAAATACTCAGTATTGAAGAATCCAGCCGTGTCCGTGCCATCGTCAGGCCGTCCCGTCTGGCTTACTACCTGCTTGACCTCCGGGAATGAGGCCATGATGACACGCGCCTTGTTCGCAAAGTCGACGGATGCGGTCGGGCCTTCACTTGGAGGCAAGGTTCCACGCACCCAGATTGACCCTTCGTCGAGATGCGGCAGGAATTCCGATCCGATCGGGCCTCCGAACGACAGATAAACGGCTCCGAGGAACAGCACCGTGCAAACACCCAGCGTGATGTTGCGATGCACAATTGCCTTCCGAACGGTCGTTCGATAATGATCCGTTAGCCAGGTCATCATCGGGTTCTGCCACTCTTTCGCACCTTTCTTGAATGCGATACCGCCCATAACCGGCGCCACCAGGATGGCAAACACCAGCGCGCCAATCAAGGCAAACGTAACGGTCCACGCCATCGGCTTGAATAGTCTTCCTTCCACTGCTTCGAGCGTGAAGATTGGAAGATAGGAGGCAATGATGATGCCGCGCGCAAAGAACACAGGCCGCTGGACCTCGTGCGCAGCGTCGCGGATTTTCTGCGACGGCGTTCGCGGATCATCCTTGAGCGAAAGATGGCGGACGATATTCTCGATCATCACAACGGTGCCATCTACGACCATTCCAAAATCCAGCGCGCCCAGCGAAAGCAAGTTGGCCGGAATGTGGATCAGGTTCATGCAAATGGCTGCGAACAGTAGTGCGAATGGTATTGTGAGCGCAACAATGATGGCACCGCGCACATTGCCGAGGAACAAGATGAGGATGATGGAGACCAGGATCACGCCGGCAGTCAGGTTGTGCTCGACCGTTTCAACGGTGAACTTCACCAAATCCGACCGATCGAGAAAAGGAACAACTTTCACGCCTTTCGGAAGAATGCCGTTATTGAGCTTGTTTACTTCCTCGTGAATCCCCTGCAGCACTGGGTCGGAGTCGACTCCTTTTTGCAGCAGCACAATTCCTTCTACTGTGTCGGGATTATCGACAATCGTGCCGTCGGACTGATGCACAGCGCGTCCAACCTGGCCCAGCCTGATCCTCGGCCCCTGTATCACCGTACCAATATCCCTCACGCGAATTGGCGTGCCGTTCGAAGTCTTCACGACTGTATTGGCGATGTCCTGCACGGTCCTATACAAGCCGAGCGACTGTACGTTAATCTGCTGCGTACCCTCCTCAATAAAGCTTCCACCGCCATTGGAATTGTTGGCCGCCAGTTGCTGCTCCACCTGGCTGATCGTAAGTCCGTATGCGACCAGCTTCTCAGGATCGAGTTGTACCTGGTACTCCTTCGTCGGCCCGCCAAAGCTGGAAACATCGACCACACCGTTCACGCCCTTGAAAGACTTCTCAAGGGTCCAATCCTCGAGCGACTTCTTCTCCATCACGTCGTATGCGGGATTTGCGCTCTCCAGTGTGTACCAGTAGATCTGGCCCACGGGGCTCCAGTCGGTTCCCATCTGCGGAGTCAACCCAGCGGGCAGGCTCACCTGGTTCAGCCGCTCAAGTACGTGCTCGCGGTTCATGTCGCTCGTTGAGTCGTCATCGAAGATGAGCATCAGGCTCGAAAGTCCGGCGAGCGTGGTGGAGCGCAGATGCGTCAAATGCGGAATGCCGGCCATCTGAATTTCAACCGGTACCGTAACCTGCCGTTCAATCTCCTCAGCACTGCGGCCAGGCCACTGCGTAATGATCTGAACGTAGTTGTTCGCGACGTCTGGATAGGCTTCGATGGGCAAACTGCGAAACGCGATAATGCCCCACACGGTGAGAACGAGTACTCCCCCCAATACCAGCCAGCGATTCTTAAGTGCGAAATCAACAAACGCTGCCAGCATTACTGGTTCCCCGCAGTTTCAAGCATCAGAGCGTTGCTCACTATCTGTTGGCCCGGTTCAATGCCTGAAAGAATCACCTGCCGGTTACCGCTCAGCATCTGGCCAGGACGAACCTCGGTGCGCCTGAACTTGTTTTCGCCAGCTGGCACGAAGACCCAGTCGCGATCATGGAGGTGAAGTACCGCATCGGCGGGGACCACCGCGTGCTCCTCTCTTGTCCTGCTGGTAAACGTTGCCGCTGCAAACATGCCCAGCTTTAGAAAGCCTGGATTCGCAACCTCAATGCGTACTTTTGCGGTTCGAAGCGATGGATCGAGAATTGGTCCAATATCACTGATACGCCCCTTAAGTGGGCGATCTGGGTACGAATTGAATGTGATCTTCGCTTCCTGGCCTAGTTGCAGCTTTGGAATATCATTTTCGTAAACGTCGCAAATAACCCACACTTGCGAAAGGTCCGCAATTGTAAAGGCTGTTGCCGAACCAGCCAGCCCGACGCCAGCAGCCCCGGCGTTCGCGATATTCTGGGCCACGACAACACCTGAGGTGGGCGCATAAACGTTGACCACCGGGCTCGGATGGTCCTTGTCCACGCCGAAAAGCTTTAATTGTTCGTCGGCGGCATTCATGTCGGCCTTGGCATCGTTTTCCGCGTTCTCTGCCTGTTCAAACATGGCCTGTGAAACTGCGCCATGCGCCAGCAGATCTTCGGCCCGGAGGTAGGCCTTGTTCGTCAGTTGCTCGTCATTCACTGCTTTCAGATAGGCATCGAAAGCATTACTGATGTCCGGGCTTTGTACTCTGAACATCAGCTGCCCTTTCTTCACAGCGTCGTCGAGCCGCACCTTGATGTCGACAACGCGCCCGTTGGCCAGCGAGATCACCGGAACGTCGCGCGACACGTCTGGGAAAACTGCGCCGGTAGCGTTCAGCTCGCCGGCAGATTCGATTTTGTCTGCTGCCACGGTCTTGAAGTTCTCAGCATCCTTGCTGTCAACCGTGAGCAGATTCATGTCCTGAACCTGGACGACGTGAGCCGGCGGCGGAGCTCCGTCACCTTTCTCCGTGCTCTTACATCCGCTGACGGCGAAGCTCGTTGTAGCCAAGGCAATCGCAAATTCGTACATTCGAAACTTCGTCATTGCAGTACCTCGCGTCCCACGGCCAGATTCAGTTGTCCAGCAGCTGTCAAATAGGCACCGACTAGTTGTAAATAGGCCAATTGCACCGTGCGGTACTCGCTTTGAGCATTGAGGAATTCCGTCAGCGAAGCGCCGCCTTGCTGATACGAATACGTCACGGTATCGCGAATGTGCAGGGCCTCCTGGTTGTATTTGTCTTTGTAAGGTTTGAGCAAGTCGATATTTTCCTGCACTTGCGCATAGGCGGTGTCCACATCGCTGAACACCTGTGCCCGCGCAGCATCCGTCATCCGCTGGGTGCGATCAATATCAATTTGAGTGCGCTTCTTCTCACCCTGATTGCGATCGAATATGCGCAGCGGAACGCTCACGCTCAGGCCGATCGTCTGCAAATCGATTGGGTTTGGATTGTTGACCGCCGAGTTCCACATATACCAGGCTCCGAATGTGGGATCTGTAGAACCGTTGGCGTTTGCCAGCTTATGATTTGTCGCCGCTTGCTGCGCTGCCTGCAGTGCGGCCTGCAAATCGGGCCTTGCATCGAGAGCCATCTGCCGAAATTCGTCGAGCGGTCGAATCGTATCGTTGAAATCAAAAGGGCCCGTCACCTCAAACTGCTCAACGGGCGTCCTTTCGTTCAGCAGCGTAAGCAACTGGATCTTGGCCGTTCTTAAATTGACGTTCGCGGTCTGCAACTCCGATTCATACTGCACCCGCATCAGCTCAATGCGATCAAAATCAATTTGCGCAATATCTCCGGCGCTCAACCGGTCGCGGCTGAT
This sequence comes from Occallatibacter sp., assembly GCA_017883405.1. Classification (GTDB taxonomy): domain Bacteria; phylum Acidobacteriota; class Terriglobia; order Terriglobales; family Acidobacteriaceae; genus Telmatobacter. The sequence goes on from JADGNO010000307.1 coordinate 11,905, forward strand.
TGCAATGATGTGGTCGTAGTAATCCAGGTCGGCTTTCGCTACTTCGACAACAGCCTTCGCTTCCAACGCATTCACAAACGCCGCGCGCAATGTAAATTCGAGTGTCCGCTTCAAGTCTTCGTGCTGCGACTCTGCCACCTTTGTGCCCTGCTGTGCGCTTTCCAGGCGAAGCTCTCGCTTATGATCCCGCTCGTGAAGATAGGTAATTGCCGGCTCAACAAACGTGCCTGACAGTGGATGCCAGGCCCCGTTGTTCGGCGCGATCTGGGTGCCGTCTACTGTCGTGGTGAATTGGGGGTTGGGGCGCAGGAATGCGGTAATTTCCGCAGCCCGCAATTCATCAACACTATCGGCATCGGCTTTCAACACGGGATTCGTCGCTTCAAACCGCGCCTTCACCTGATCCCAAGTGAGGCTTTGCGGCGCTTGGCACCATGTTGCACGGCAAAGCAACGCTGCCGCTGCCAGGGCAAACCCGCAGGGGAAACTCTTCTTCATACGCGTCCCTTTCGCCATGTTTCGCACGACGAGGCTCGATGGAGGAAAGATGGAATTAAAACGGAGAAGAACAGGCAGATCAGAAAACCGGTGGAGGCCGATTCTCAATGAATCCGAGCAGAGGGTTATCAGCTAAATTCAACTTGCCCAGACGCGGTATCTCCAGGCGCCGAGAGCCATAAATCAATCCAGCCCGGATGGGCTCTTGAACAGCCGCAACAATCGAGAAATGAGGAGTGAAGGACCCATCGCGATGATCGCGACGCAGGCTCGTATCTGTTTCCGCAGGATTCTGAAGTGACCACAGATCATCGCTGACTGAGATCACCGGAAAGAGGATCACGGCCAGCATCGCCAACCCAACCAAAGATGAGTGTTCGGCTTTGGGTGTGCGCCGCCCCAACTTCAACCAAAAACAAACGCTTGCCGTTGCGACAAGCGCCCATACGAAATTGAAAAGCAGTTCCATGCCCAACGAAATTCTATAACAGTGAGATCAATTCAGGATCAATCCGGATTCGGCCACACGTTGAGTTCACTACTTATCGTGTGAGCATCGCGTGCCGATTCTCGCTTATTGCGCAGACCTGAAACGTATCACTTCGCCATCCAGCCGGTATTCGGCCGAACAGACGTCTCCTCCGCAAATCATGGTTTCGCCGGCAAAAAGCTGACGGCGAGTAATCAATCCGAGCGTGCCACAGCGCGGGCACGACATGACCGCGACATATGGATTCTGCGCCTGGCCCATTTTGGATTGATTTTCAAGCATGAAGACGGTACCGGGGTCCATCTTTTCGGGGATCCATTCTTCCATGAACTGCAAGTCGGCTGACATCGTGCCCTCCATTGGGTTGATGTAACCGAGCCGTGTCCGATGTTATCCGGCCGGCCCCGTTGTTGAAACAACTGCAGGCTGCGAATGGCTTTCCCAAAGCCTGTGAGCTTGGGTTATTTGAAAATCAGTCTTGCTGCTTGCGGCTTTCCAAGTCAACCATAATCATGTCCGGGGAGTGTCGAACGGGGTTCCCCGGCCCGAAATTCATCTGCGAACTCTATTGGCCCTTCGATCCGGTTTCCATGCCCTGCTCTTTCGCAAATGCATCGATGGCCTTGTATGTTTCTACGTTACGTAAAATCGCCTGCACATAGTCGCGTGTCTGCGTAAACGGTATCGACTCCACAAACTCATCCATGCCTTGATATGGTCCGGCAGACTGCCAATCCACTACCCGGCTTTCGCCAGCATTGTAGGCTGCCAGAGCATACTCCGGCACATTACCAAGGTGATCGAGCATCTGCCTCAGGTACCGCGTTCCAAGCCTGATATTCACTTCGGGATCGAGCAGTTGGAACGTCTGAAAATGCGTCATTCCCTCTTCGCGTGCCATCTGTTTGCCCACCGAGGGCAGCAACTGCATCAACCCCCAGGCATTTGCATATGAAACCACTGAGGGATTGAACTCCGACTCCTGCCTGATCAACGATGCCACGAAGTACGGATCCAGATTGTTCTTCGCCGACTCTGCCTTGATCGTTTCCCAGTACGGCTCCGGGAAAAGAATGCGCCAATAAGCCAGCGGGATCGATGCGATCGGCGCTGATGCGGCATATGGTAACGCGCGTTTTAGAGAGCGCATCGCGCGAAACGTTTCTCCGTAAGATGCATAAATCTGCGCCTCCGCTAGGGCGCTCCACGATTCCGAGTCGGGATCGGCAGCGATTTCCTCGGCAATGTATTCATTCAAGCCGGCGTTAGCCAGCAGGCGCGCTTTGGCCAGGTGTGGGCTATCTTCAGGAAAAGTGTCCACCAGCTTTGGCAAAGGCAGCGGCTGAATACGATCTACTTGAGACGCTGTCGTTGTCTGAGTGTCACCCAGTTGCGCAAGCCGTTCGCGCGACATCTGCGCATAGAAGAAGTGTTGATAGGTGCGAAGAATGGCGCGATAATTTGCCGCGGCCAGGGCGGGCTTGTGATCTACGAGTTCGTATAGCCGCGCCCGCCAGTACAGGGCCGCCACAGTTTCAGTTGCCCGGGGGTAAAGGCGGATCTGATCTTCGAAGAGACTTGCCGCGTCGGGGTAGAGCCTTTGCCGATAGCTCAACCACCCGGCCCGCCAGTGCGCGGCAGCGGCATTCTTGCTATCGGGAAACTGATCGGCCAGATATTTGTAGTACTGCACTGCATGCGAATAATCGCGCTTAAGCAGGTACATATTGCCGCTCGAAAAGAGCGCCTCGGCAAGCCATTGGCTGCGGCCGAAACGCGACTCCATCAGATCCACGATGCGCTGCTGATCAACGATGTCGTCGCGATCCCGCGCCAGTTCCATAAGCAGGTAGAGCCGGCGCGCACCATTGTCATCATCGGTGTCAGCCAGCCCTTGCACCATTGCCGGCGTCAACCTCTTTAATTTCCAGTCGCACGCTGCCACGGAAACGGCAAATGTGTTGTGATCCCTTTCGCTCAACTCCGGCATGCGCATGAGCGCGCGATACTGTTCCGCCGCATCTGCGTATCGACCGCCCTTGTAGTAAGCGTCGCCCAGGCTGCTCAACTCCTGCGCCGTGAGCGTGCCTTCAACGCCCATTTGCGTAAGCCGCGCACGCGCCTGCTGCGCCTCCGAGCTCAAAGGATGATCGAGCAACAGCTTCTTGAAGACGCGCTCGGCGATGTCTTTCTGACCCAGTGCGAACTGAGCCTGTCCCAGCGCCAACTGGTACGCCGAACGGTCTTCCGCAGCAAGTCCTGCAGCTGCTTGCAACACCTTCAGCGCTCCCGATGCATTGTTCAAGGCCAGCAGCACATTGGCCTCAAGTTCAGGCACCTGGTCGTCGAAGATGCTGTCAGGGTATCGGTCAAGGAACCCATGCAGCAGAGCCTCTGCAGCGGCATCATCGCCCGCGGCATGGCTCGCCTGTGCATTCAGGAAATCCGCAAAATCGGCCAGGTCCTCGCCTGCCTGCCGCGCCTGCCGCAATGCCGCTTCGGCATCTGCATAGCGCTTGTCCAGCAGATATGCGTGTCCAAGCGCAAGGTACGCCGCTGCTGCTGCCTCGCCAGTGTGCTTGTGCGCGTAGGTGGTCACGCCGGCATAGGCCTCTGGCGTGCGCATCATAGCGAGCTGCTGCGCCATGGGCCGCAGCTCGGTCGACGCCACGAATGTCTTGCGCATATGCGCAGTGCGCGCCATTCGTTCCGCTTTGGTAGCGCGCCTGCCTCTGCTTGCCGGCTTGTGCCTTCCTGACGTGCTTCTACTCGCCGACGTTTTCGTCGCGCCTGGTGACTTGGCATTCGCACTGCTTGCCCCGCGTGCCTTGCTTCCCGACGTCTTCTTCCTGCTGGTGGTTGAATGTCTTGCCGCAGGGTCTTGATCGTCAGAAGCTTGCCCGGCAACGGGTAGCACAACCATGATCAAACTAAGGGCAGCGGCAACGCAGCGCCATGCCGGCATTACAAACGAGTATTGGCGGAAACAGGCCCTCATGAATTCACTCTATCTTTATTTATGCCTGTTGGACGCATGAGAACCTTGGCCGTTACCGTCGCTGGCACCCGTCGCCCATTACCTCAGCAAGGCCCGCTCGGCTTGGTCGCCGTTCCCGCCTCCTGCGTCGGCATCGCTTGCGGATTCGGAATTGTATAGGGCGTGAGCCCCGCATTGTCTGCCGTGCATTGTGCCACAATGCCAGGCACGGCGCCGACCACCGACGGCAGCGAAGGATTCGATGTATCCACCTTGGAAAAGTTGAAAGCGCTCGTCATGTCCCCCACATTCGCACGCCGCCATGCGGAGAGATTCGGTACCTCCGCCCCGAAACGCGTTTCAAGAAAACGCAGAATCGATGTGTGGTCGAACTGCCCCGACGCAACGAACCCACCGCGGCTGAAGGGCGAAATAATCAACATCGGCACGCGGAACCCCAGCCCGATTGGCCCATTGATTGCCGGGCTCCCAATTGACGACGCATCGGGTACGGCCGTTGCAGTTACAAATTCCCCTGGAGTTCCTGCAGGCGGAGTGGGTGGCGTAACGTGATCGAAGAAGCCGCCGTTCTCATCGTAGGTCGCAAATAGTACGGTCTTTGCCCAAATGGTTGGGTTGGCCATCAGAGTGGTCATAATGCCTGACAGCTCCTCTTCTCCCAGGATTGATGGGCTTGGCGGGTGCTCGGAGGCGGCGACCGAGCCCACGATCCACGAGACCTGCGGCAGGTTACCGGTAGCAACGTCTGCCAAAAAGTCCGTTGGATATGCTGGCGCTAGACCCTGCTTGTACAAAGCTGAACTGGAGTCCTGAAAGTTTTTAAAATAGGGCAGGACGTTGTTCGATGAAACGCCATTTGCGATGTTATTATCCGCCGCGGAATACACCTTCCACGAGATGCCACGGGCCTGCAACTGCTCCGGCATGGTTGTGTAGGTAAATTTCCCATAGAACGATGGCCGGTTAAGGAACAGGGTTTCAAGCAGTGGTCCGCCGTTCTTGCCATCCGGATCAATCGAGGCAGCCATTGAATACAGGCGGTTGGGATCGGTGGGGCCGAGTACGGAACAGAAGTAGTTGTCGCAGAGCGTAAATGCATCCGCAACACCATAGAAGAACGGCAGATCGGCTCGCGTGTAGTAGCCCATCGTGTTCACTGCATATACGCCGTTACTGGATTTGGCAGTCACAAAGCTGTCCATTGAGCCGTTGTTCCAACTCTGGTGCTGCGTAACCCAGTCGTGAGCAATGTCCTGTGTGCAGGCCGCACTGGCTTTGGTTGTGTCCAGGTGAAACGGCAGCAGCACGCCGGATGGGGAACTGGATGTGTTAGCGGGATAAGACTGCCTGTAAAACGCGCTCGCGTCACTGAATCCGCGCACGCCGCGATAGCTGCCGAAGTAGTGATCGAATGAGCGGTTCTCCTGAATAAAGATGACTACATGCTCAATGTCAGTTAGCTTTGCGCAGCCGCTGCCTGAACCCGTCACCGTTTGAATGGCTTTCTGGACCCCACAGCCTGCAAGCAGCGATGCGGTAACGCCGGCCGCGCCGGCCGCGGCTCCCATCTTCAACAGTTCCCTGCGGGAAATTCCTCTGGTTTTATTCAATTTTGGTTAACCTCTCAGGGAATCCTGTTGGACGCTGACGGCTTCAATAGGATTCGAACCGATCGACTGGAACCAATGCAGATCATTGAGCTGGTTCCGGTTAGCAGGTCGCGTCCAAACATGGTTCCTTTAAGTTGGATGCTCAAACTGGCGACATTCGCAACGATGGCGCCAATTTGGCTCATGACGGGCTGATCGCGATGCGGATTCCACAGGTTGAGTTTGTTCCCCGGTCCCCGGTCCGGTACACTCTTCTTTTGACGGCCTGATCGAGATCACATCCAGCGGCCCATAACCATTCGCCGACATTTGGTCAGCGATTTTGCATCCAGCCCACATGACAACCATCCAACAGATTGAAGGCGAGAACGAGCAACATCCTGACGTGGCCCTGATAGAAAGGGTTCGCGCCGGAGACATCTCGGCCTACGATACGCTGGTCCGCAAGTACGAGCGGCAGATCTTCAGGATTGCGCAGCATATTACGCAAAACCGTGAAGACGCCGAAGACGTAATGCAGGACGCATTTTTGAAAGCGTATGAGAAGCTCGACCAATTTCAAGGGAATTCGAAGTTCTACACATGGCTGGTTCGAATCGCAGTAAACGAAAGCTTGATGCGGCTTCGCAAGCGCCGCACTGGCAAAATGGTTTCGATCGACGAGGACCTCGAGACCGAGGAGGGTTCGGTTCCTCGGGATCTGGCCGACTGGGCTCCCGACCCGGAGCAGAACTACACGCAATCGGAACTGGGCGAGATTCTGGAGAAGACGATCAAGGGACTTCCTCCGGGCTTCAAAGTTGTGTTCGAACTGCGCGACGTGCAGGGCCTCTCTACAGAAGACACGGCAGAAGCCCTTGGCCTGAGCGTTCCGGCAGTCAAATCACGTTTGTTACGGGCCCGACTTCAACTTCGCGAACGTTTGAGCCGCTACTTCAAAAGGAAAGCGGGGTCCAAGGAGTTGGCCTCTACGGAAATGAGGCCAGCCAAGTGAGACCCAGCCAAACGAATACAATGAACACCTTTTTCCCCATCATGATGCACTCGGCCCCGGAGGCTGCGGCGTGACCTGCACTGAGTTTCTTGCCATTCTCGATGACCTGATTGACGACTCGGTTGCCGCCCAGACCCGAGCTGAGGTCGAATTGCACCTGAAGAAGTGCGGCCACTGCGAAGTCATCTTCAACACCACCCGCAAGACAATTGAGATTTACCGCTGCCACGAAATCTACGAAATGCCCGAAGATCTTCGTGACCGCCTGCACGCCGCCATCATGGCGCGCTGCAAAAACGGCTGCTAAGATTTCCAACTTTGCTGGCTTGCCAATCAGCCGGCTGGCAGGCGCGGTACCTTTGTCGCATTGCCGAATTCCCCGAAAGAACCATACCTCCTCCACAACTTTCCCGCCAGAATCGCGTCTGCCCAAGTAGCAGGAGCGTGCCGAGCACCTTTCCCGGCAATCTTCCCCTGGAGCGACTTGCATGAAAACCCTCGAAAGCCCTCTTGCCGTCCTACTGTGTTGTGCCGTTTCACTGACAGCATCACAGGGTTACGCGCAAGTGGCGCAGGACAGCAAGGTTGCCCGCTTCGCCAGCCGCACCGAGTACAAGTCCGCGCAGATTCAAGGCGACCAGCGCATCATCCACGCGCTCAATCGGTTCACCTTTGGGCCGCGGCCGGGAGATCTGGAGGCGGTCCGTGCCATGGGATTGGAAAAGTGGTTCGATCAGCAGCTTCACCCCGCCTCAATCGACCAAACCGACCTGAACGCCCGGCTGGCCCAGTTCCCTGCCATGCGGTGGACTGCGGCTCAACTTCTCTACTACCTTCCGGGTAACGCAGTCATTCGCCAAGCGACCAACGGCCGCGTGAATGTGCCCGCTGACCCTGTAATGCATGCGATTTACGAGAACCAGATTGCGCGTATCACAGAGAAAAAGGCAAACAAAGCTGAGAAGGGCCAGGCTGCCCAGCCACAGGCCAACATGGCGATGAGCGCGACCTCGCCAGCCATGAACCAGAACCAGGACATGGCTGACAGTGGCAATTCTATGGCGGCATCGGCTGCAAACCCAATTGCCGGGAACCAGAACGACATGGGCGCCGGCACACCCGCTCCATCAATGCCGCAGTTCAGTCCTGCCGCAATTGAGAACATCGTCGAGCTCGGTCCGCAGCAGCGTATCGCCCGCCTGGCTCAAATGGACCCCGACCTGTTCGAGTCCTTCATTAAATCTCTCAAGCCGATTCAGCGCCAGGCTCTGGAGGCGAACCTGAGCCCGGGCCAGAAGCAGACAATCGGCGCGCTTGAAAATCCGGAGCGGCTGGTTGCCGAGGAGCTAATCGCTGCGCGACTGACGCACGACATCTACTCCAACGCGCAGTTGCAGGTAGTGATGACCGACTTTTGGCTCAACCACTTCAACGTGTACCTGCGCAAGAACGAACAGATGCCTTACTTACTGGTCAGCTATGAGCGCGACACCATTCGTCCGCGTGCGCTTGGCAAATTTGAAGACCTGCTTGAAGCGGTTGCCCACAGCCCGGCCATGCTGGTTTACCTCGACAACGCGCAGAGCATTGGTCCCGATTCAATAGCTGCGCAGCGCGCTGAACAGGCAAAGGCTCGCGGTCTCGACGCGCAAAAGAAGGTCCGCGAAGGCTTGAACGAAAACTACGCGCGCGAACTGATGGAGCTGCACACAGTGGGAGTGAACGGTGGCTATACGCAGACTGATGTCGTACAGGCGGCGCGCGTGCTCACCGGCTGGACGGTCGATCGCCCACTAAACGAGGCGGAATTTACGTTCAACCCGAATCGTCATGAGCCCGGCACGAAGAAAGTGATGGACCTGAAGGTCAAAGACAGCGGCGAGACGGAAGGCCGTGAGCTGCTGCACATGCTTGCCATGCGGCCGGCTACCGCGCAGTTTATCAGCCGCAAGCTGGCCATTCGCTTTGTCGCAGATGACCCGCCGCAGAGCCTGGTGGATCGCATGGCCAAGACGTACCTCTCAAGCGATGGCGACGTCACGGCCGTTCTCAAGACGCTGTTCCACTCTCCTGAGTTCTGGTCCACCTCAACTTATCGCGCCAAGGTGAAGACTCCGCTTGAGTTCGTGATCTCAGCTGCACGCGCTTCAAATGCGAATATCGACAACCTGCGTCCGATTGAAAACAATCTACGCCAAATGGGCATGCCGACTTACGGAGCCATTCCGCCCACCGGCTATAAATGGGATGCAGCCGACTGGGTGAGCACCGGCGCGTTGGTCGACCGCATGAATTTTGCGCTGAACCTGGCGGCAGGACGCCTGCCCGGCATTACGATGGGATGGTCCCCGTTCCCCGGCCAGAACGCCCAGACAGGCGAAGTTTCAAACGATCCATCGCCAGAAGCGGAAGAGACGCGGCTCGAATCGCTGCTGATTCCCGGCGGCGTAAGCGACACTACCCGCACGGCAGCTCTGCAGCAATTCGCTGCGCAATCGGCGCAGAACGTGGCCACTCCAGTGTCTGCGCCTATGCGCCCCAACCGCGCTCCTAATTTTCTTGAACGCGAAGATCAAGTTCTGGCGGGATTGCTGATCGGTTCTCCGGAGTTCCAGCGCCGTTAACAAAATATGAGGTGACATATGCAGATGAACCGGCGATTTTTTCTCCATAATGGCGCACTAGCTATCGCGGGCACGGCAGCGATTCCGAGTTTTCTTGTCCGCTCCATAATGGCTGAGCCGGCGACTTCGCGACGCCGTCTCGTCGTGGTCTTCCAGCGCGGGGCTGCCGACGGTCTCAATATTGTTGTGCCTTACCACGAGAAGAATTACTACTCGATGCGGCCCTCGATCGCAATTCCGCAGAGCCAGGTCGTCGATCTCGATGGCTTCTTCGGACTGCATCCTTCGCTGGCGTCGTTCAAGCCACTTTACGACCAGGGGCATCTTGCCATTGTGCATGCCGCCGGCTCACCGGATACGACGCGCTCGCACTTTGACGCGCAGGATTACATGGAGTCTGGCACGCCCGGCGTTAAGAGCACGCAGGATGGATGGCTGAATCGCGCACTGCAGGCCGAAGACCTGCGTCATCGCTGCGCCGGAACCTGCGAGCAGCACACGGCCTTTCGCGCTCTGGCGCTCGGCCCGGATGTGCCGCGCACGCTTGCCGGGAAGGTACCAGCGATTGCTCTCAACAACGTGAACGGATTTACGGTTGCGGGACGCGGTGCAACGCCCTCACCCGCGGCCAGCGCCTTCGAGGCGATGTATGCCGACAGCGGCGACCGCATTCTGCATCCGGCTGGGGATGAAACATTCGACGCGGTCAAGATGCTTCGCGCCGCCAATCCCGCGCAATACTCTCCCGCTTCCAACGCGAACTATCCCACTTCAGAGTTCGGCAACTCAATGAAGCAGATTGCGCAATTGCTCAAAGCAGATCTCGGCGTCGAGGTTGCGTTTACTGACGTAAACGGATGGGACACGCATCAGAACCAGGGCAGCGTAAATGGCCAGCTCGCCAATCGGTTGACTGATTTCTCCGCCAGCATCGCGGCATTCTGGCGCGACATGGGAGACGATGCTGGTGACATCACTCTGGTGACGATGTCGGAGTTTGGTCGCACGGCACGCGAAAACGGCACCGGCGGAACCGATCACGGCCACGCCAATGCGATGTTCATCCTGGGCGGCAATGTGAAAGGCGGCAAGGTTTACGGCCGCTGGCCCGGCCTCGACAACGACCAACTGAACGAAGGCCGCGACCTTGTGCTGACGACCGATTATCGGCAAGTGCTCGGCGAGGTAGTTTCGCAATCGCTCGGCGCCAGCAAACTGGATGTGGTGTTCCCCGGCGCCAACCTTAGCCCCACCCGCTTCCTCCGCCTGATCTAGCTGGATCGCTTCAACCGAGTCCCCGCCCTGACTATTCAGTGCGGGGCAGGCCCTCATTCCCCAATTGCCGTCCTATTGCCTCTTAGTTCACCTCTTGATTTATACATTCCTATATAGGAATATTATTAATGGCTCCAATAGTTTCCAGACCCTGGGAATCGGACACGGAGAACAATCTGCAGATGAAAAATTTATTTGAAGCCGGCATAGCAGACGAACTGAAAGCGCGTGTGGCGCGATTGCGCCCTGGGAGCGAGCGCGTGTGGGGTTCCATGATGCCGGCTCAAGCAATGGCGCACTGTTCGGCAAGCCTCGAGTGGGCGATTGGAGAAAGAACTCCGCCGCGCGCCGGACTGTTCGTGCGCATCACGGGCCGCCTCATCAAGCCTATGGTGTTGAAGGACGACAAGCCGTTTCGCCGCAATTCGCCGACCGCGCCGGATCTTATTATTCACAACGAGCCGAACATGGAAGCGGAGCGGGTGCGCCTATGCACCATGATCGACAGGTTCGTGGAGGCAGGTCCCGACGGCTGTACCACTCACGCCCACAGCTTCTTCGGCCCGCTGAATCCCGCCGAGTGGTCAATTCTGATGTACAAGCATCTCGACCATCATCTGCGCCAGTTCGGCGTCTAATCTTGTCAGCCATGGGCAATTCGTCCACAAATAACCATCTGCCCCTGGCCGCCACTGTCCGCCGCCTCTCAATGCTTTGCGTACATCTCCATCACGTCCTTGCGTAAATCCAGGCGGCCTGATTCGCGAGTGTAGAACATGTGCCCGCCGGGATACTCGCGCACCGCTACGCGCGATGGATCGCCCATGACCGGCATCTGGTTCACTGTGAGAATGGAGCCCATGAAGGGGCATGAAAGATCGTTCCACCCGTGCACAATCAGCACGCGCAATTTTGGATCGGCGGCAACCGCCTGCCGCAACTCCGGTACCGATCCTTTGCGCAGATTCTCTCCGCGATCCCACAGCCGGTTTACGTCATAGGAGAGCGCGTTGTAGCGGGCGTCCACTTTCCAGCCAACGGTGCGGGTAACAAAATCCACCATGGCCGTGGTCAAAGGCGCAATCATGCTGGCCAGTAGGGGATCGTTGGCGCGCTGCTCCGTTGCAAATGGAAACGGATCGAACGACGTTACGTTCGAGTCATACACAGAACCGAGCTTTTCTTTTTCGCGCCACACCTCGCGCAGATACGCCTGCGTATCAATGCGGCCGCCTGACACTTTCACAAACTCAGGATCGAGCCCAGTCATCTCCGTTACGCGAGCAATCATCCTCTGCTGCGCTTCCTTGTCGGCATTCCCTCTGATGAGCGTGGTTGCGTACTCGCCCTCCGTGTAGGCAATTACGTCAGCCATGGCTTGCGGCGTAAGTTTCTTTTCGCGCTCGAGGTGGGCGGCGGTAATCGGCGGCAGCGTCATCATCCACGGCAGCGGCGACAAGTCGCCATTGCTCTCGGCAGTGGGGTTCAGGTATGGCGACACCAGCACCACGCCGTTCATCGCTACGCCCAATTCCGACTGCAGGTAGTAAGTAATGCGCGGGCCGCGAAATCCTCCGTAGCTCTCGCCAACGAAATACTTGCGCGAGCTAAGCCGGTCGTTCTTAACCAGCCAGTCGTAAATAACGCGCGACAGATACTCGATGTCCGGTTCGGTGGAGTAAAAAAGTTTTTTTGCCTGATCCTCAGGGACGTCAGCGCGGCTGAAGCCCGTACCTATTGGATCGATGAACACGAGGTCAGTAAAATCCAGCCATGTGCCGGGATTGTCTTTGAGCGTGGTGGGATCGGACGGGCTGTCGCCTTCGTTACCCACCTGCAGATGCTTGGGACCAATAGCGCCAAGATTCAGAAACACGCTAGCCGCGCCGGGACCGCCGTTGAGCGCAAAAGTTACCGGCCGGTTCTCTCCTTCGACCGTGTAGGCGGTGAATACCACCTGGCCGGCTACTTTACCGTCTTTGTCGCGGGTGGGTAATGCGCCCACTGTCACGGTGTACTTCAAATTCTTGCCATCCAGCATCATGCTCTGCTGCGTGTGCGTTTCCGCGGGCAGCGGAGGCAGCGCCGGCTTGTCGGTGGCTGCGTTCTTTTCAGGAGATTTGTCGGCGGCGGGGGTCGGCTTGTCGCTTTGCGCGAAGGCCTGAACTGCAGGCATGGCAACAAGAATGGACCCGGCCAGGAGCACTATTGAGCACCGGCTCATTAATCGCATCTCAAAAAACCCTCACAACACAACGATAAATGCTGGGCTCGCCTGTGCTGGCCGCAGGGGTCAGAATGCCGGCTCATTGCCGGATGCTGGCACGGGGCCCGCCGCATGATTTACTCTCAGATTCGACATGAGAATTAAGGCATCGCTTATCGTCCCAGCTTTCGCCGCAATGTCGCTGGCACTTGCGTCGTCTCTGGCGCTCGCCCAGCAATCAACTGCGCCTGCCACTCCGCCCGCTCCGGCGAGTGCGCAAGATCTACCTGATGCGCCGACAGCCAACGTACCGATCAACATCGTGCCGAACGGCCCCACCGTGGTCATCGATACTTCGATGGGCCGCATTATGTGCCAGTTCTTCCAGAAGCAAGCTCCCAATACGGTAGCTAACTTTATTGGCCTGGCTACCGGCACAAAGGATTGGACAGATCCAGCCAGCAAAAAGGTGCAGCATCACAAACCGCTTTACGATGGCACAATCTTTCATCGCGTGATTCCCGATTTCATGATCCAGGGCGGCGATCCGACCGGCACCGGCATGGGCGATCCCGGTTACGCGTTCGATGACGAAACCGATCCAAACCTGACGTTCGACCGCCCCGGCCGCATGGCCATGGCCAATTCCGGGCCCAACACGAACGGCAGCCAATTCTTTATTACTGAATCGGCATACGACAGCCTCAACGGCCACTACTCGCTGTTTGGGCAATGCGACGACGCCAGCGTCGTGGTTGTGAAGGCGATTGCACGCGTGCCGCGCGACTCCGACGACAAGCCGCGCGATCCGGTCGTGTTGAAGAAAGTCACGATCGTCCCTGAAGGCCAGCCCGTGCCGCCCGCGCCACCGGTACCGCAAGCAGCGCCTCAACAATAATCCCCATTTCAACCGGACGCCTGGGCGTTTTGTCCGGCAGCTAATTCAACCAAGGAGTTTCACATGGCACTTGCACCAGGAACTTACGCCGTCTTCAACACCTCAGAAGGCAACATCACCGTTCGCCTCTTCGAGGTTGACGCACCCATCACCGTGAAAAATTTCGTAGAGCTGGCCGAAGGAACAAAAGAGTGGGTTCACCCGACCACGCGCGCCAAATCGACTGACAAGCTCTTCAACGGCACCATTTTTCATCGCGTGATTCCTGATTTCATGATCCAGGGCGGCGACCCCACGGGTACAGGAATGGGCGGACCCGGCTATCGTTTCGAGGATGAAACCAAGGGTTCTCCGCATCGCTTTGACAAGGCAGGCAAATTGGCCATGGCAAACAGCGGACCCGGCACCAACGGCTGCCAGTTCTTCATCACTGTTGCGGCCACACCTTGGCTCACGGGCAACCACACCATCTTTGGTGAAGTCATCGAAGGCCAGGATGTTGTGACCAAGATTTCGCTCGTTCCCCGCAACAGCCAGGACAAGCCGCACAAGCCTGTGGTGCTCGAATCTGTCGTCATCGAGCGCGTGGCTTAGCTCGATCGCTCAAAACCGCATGAATCTCCGATACCCCGCCACAGCTGTTCCATGCGGGGTATCCGTCCTTTCGGCACTTCTGCAGGAGCGTTTACCTTGACGAATGCAACCGCCAACGGAATCGTCTCAATCCCCGCCAGCCACTCCGTCGATCAGACGGTTGAAAAGTTCCAGTCCATTCTTCAAGCGAAGGGTGTCGAGCTGTTTGCGTTTATAGACCACAGTGGTGAAGCAGCCAAGGTGGGAATGTCCATGCGACCGACGAAACTGCTCATTTTCGGCAGTCCCAAAGCCGGTACTCCACTGATGATCTCGGCCCCCAGCATCGCTATCGATCTCCCGCTCAAGGTTCTGGTTTGGGAAGACGAGCAAGGCGCAGTTTGGATCTCCTACAACTCGCCCGCTTACCTGCGCGAACGCCACAGCCTGCCACTTGATCTTCTACAGAACATTGCGGTCATTGAGACGCTGGCCGCCAAAGCTGC
>JADGNO010000308.1 GCA_017883405.1 Occallatibacter sp.
AGGAGATTGAGGCCAGGATCAAGGCCGGCGGACGCGTTGGCGAGATTTACGGCGGGCTGGCGCGTATTCGCGACAAGTACGCAAACCTGGTGCGAGAAAAGTTTCCGCGCATTCCGCGGCGCGTTTCAGGTTACAACCTGGATGAGCTTTTGCCGGAGAACAACTTCAACGTCGCACGCGCCCTGGTGGGTTCAGAAGGCACATGCGTCAATATTATTTCCGCCTCGCTCAACCTGACAGCAAGCCCGCCGTTTCGCCTGCTGACGGTTCTGGGATTTGAAGATCCATTTCATGCTGCCGATGCGGTTCCGTTGGCGCTGGAGCACAAGCCGATCGGACTCGAAGGCTTCGATCAACTGCTGGTGGATTTCATGCGCCGCAAAGGGCTGGCGCTTCGCGATCTCTCGCAGCTTCCAGCGGGCGTGAGTTTTCTGCTGGTGGAATTGGGCGCGTGGAGTGCGGATGAAGTTCGCGAGAAGTCTGAAGACCTTGCGCGCGCGTGCCAATCGTGGCCGGTTCCGCCGGTGGCGCGCATCTGCACACCTGAAGAAGCTGTAAGCATCTGGCGGGTTCGTGATTCCGCCCTGGGGGCCGTGGTGTTTGTGCCCGGCGAACCCAACCGCTATGAAGGCTGGGAAGACGCTGCGGTTCCCCCTGAAAAGCTGGGTGATTATCTGCGTGCGATAACGAAGTTGATGGACGAGTACGGATACAAAAGCCCGCTGTATGGCCATTATGGCCAGGGGTGCGTCCATACCAGGATCAACTTTGATTTCCATTCAGAAGAAGGATTGCGCAAGTTCCGCGAATTCATTTCGCGCGCCGCCGATGTGGTGCTTTCGTTTGGCGGATCCCTTTCAGGCGAGCATGGAGACGGGCAGTCGCGCGCCGCACTATTGCCCAAGATGTTTGGTACGGAGCTTATGCAGGCGTTCAGGGAATTCAAGGTCCTGTTCGATCCGGACAATCGCATGAATCCCGGCAAGCTGGTGGATGCGGTACGCGTTTACGACCCGCTGGAGAATCTGCGCCACGAACCGCCTGAACTTGCAATTGCTAGCCCTGCGCTTGCGAATCTTGAAACGCATTTTGCATTCACCGCAGATAACGGCTCGTTTGCGCTGGCAACGGAGCGATGCGTAGGAGTGGGCGCATGTTTGAGCGCGGAGGGTGGCGTGATGTGTCCAAGCTATCGCGCCACGGGTGAGGAGCGGCACAGCACGCGCGGTCGCGCACGGCTGCTGTGGGAGCTGCTCTCTGGCGCGCTGCGCAACCAGGGCTTTGAGAGCGAGCCCGTACACGACGCTCTGGACCTGTGCCTGAGCTGCAAGGCATGCAAGTCCGAGTGCCCGGTGCGCGTGGACATTGCTACGTGGAAGTCGGAGTTCCTGGCCCAGCACTACAAGGGGCGCGCGCATCCCATTCAGCATTATATTTTTGGATTCGCTGATCGCCTGGCCCGCTGGGGATCGCTGACACCGGCACTGACCAATGCCCTGCTGACGGGTCCCGTGACCAGTCCGCTGGTCAAGTACATTGCGGGAGTGGCAAAGGAGAGGCAGTTACCGCGACTGGCTGCAAAGAGCTTTCAGAAATCATGGATGGCGGCATCGGAAACTTCCAATGTCCCGCGTTCTCATGTTGAAGTCGATCAAAAGCAGTCGAACCCGCTGGTGGTGTTGTGGCCCGACACGTGGAACAACTACTACCATCCGCAGACGCTGTCGGCAGCGGAGAAGGTGCTGATCGAAGCTGGCTTCAGAGTGCAGGTTCCGAAGGGACATATCTGCTGCGGGCGCCCGCTTTATGACTTTGGCCTGTTGACGGCCGCACGAGCGTACCTTGCCAACGTTCTCGAGCAAATGGCGCCGCAGATTGACGCGGGTCTCCCATTTATTTTTCTGGAGCCGAGCTGCGCCAGTGTTTTCAAAGACGAAATGCTGGAGCTTTTTCCGAACGATGCCCGAGCGAAGCGCATGAGCAACCAGGTTTGGCTGCTGGCCGACTGGCTAGCCACCAAAGCGCCCGACACAGACGGCGGAGACTGGTTGGCTGGACGGCTCTCAGGAGCAAGCGTTCTGGTGCACGGGCATTGCCATCACAAGGCCGTGTTTGGCGGATCGGGATCGGAAGTGGCCTTGCTAAGGCGCGCGGGAGCCCAGGTTGCGCCCATTCAAGCCGGCTGCTGTGGAATGGCGGGACCGTTTGGTTTTGAGGCAGACAAATTTGATGTCTCCAAGGCAATTGCAGAGGACAGACTACTGCCGGCGGTTGAGGCGGCCAGTCCCATGACGCTGATTGTGGCCGACGGCTTCAGCTGCCGCGAGCAGATTGCGCAACTTTCAACTCGCGAAGCAATGCACTTTGCCGAGGTACTGGCACATACTTGCGGATGCGGTCCGAGCTAAGGTGTTGACCCGAAATGGGTAGAGGAACAAAAAGCAGCAATACTGATTCCCTGTACCTCTACGTCAAGCGCAATCTGGCTGCTGTATTGTGTTGAACAGGTGTAGCTTATGGAGATTGCAGACATTCATTTGCAACTCCGCGGGTGTAGACTGCGTCCAATGCGCAGTACCGGGCGAACAAAATGAGCCCGGACAGGTTGTCGCTTTGAGAGTGTTTGGGTGTTTGGCTTACTAACGTCTAACAAATTGATGAGCTCGAGTTTCCCTGAGATTGAGCGAAAAGGAGAGATGGGTCATGGCAGACGAAAACAAATCATACGGATTGGCGTGGTTTCTGGCAGGTCTGGGTGTGGGCGCTCTGGTCGGCATCCTGTACGCACCGAAGAGCGGGCGTGAAACCCGGGAAGACATTGTGCAGGGCACACGGGAAGGCACAGAGTATTTGCGCGCGCGCACGCGGCAGGCAGCCGAAGAAATGAGCGCAATTGTAGACAAGGGCAAAGAACAGGTGAGCGAATACGTTGACCGTAGCCGCGAAGCTATTGACCGCGGCCGGACACAGTGGGAAGAGTTTGTGCAACGCGGCAAAAATCTGGTTACCGAGCAGGGCGGCAGAGTCACGGCGGCAGTGGACGCGGGTCGCCAGGCGTACCAGAACACCGCGGGCACGGGAACTCCCGAAGCCCGGGAATACTAAGCAGAAGGTCCTTTTGTTGAGATGGGGCGGTGTGTAGTGAAAGTGCACCGCCCTTTCGACGTTTGGTTCAAATCAGTGGGTATCTCGATTGCTTGCGGATGCAGTTGTTATCGAGTGTGATCGAGCCAACTGTGATCGAAAGATGTAATTGCGGAGGTGCAAGCCTCCAGACAGGCGGTGTGAGACAACGTCCATGCCCAACTTGAATGCGGAAACGACTCAACTGATTATTGTGGGCGCGATTGCTGTTGCCATGTTGGTGCAGGCGTTCGTACTACTGGCGACGTTTATTGTAATGCGCAAAAGTATTGGCAGACTTCACGAACAGCTTGATGAGACACGCTCGAAAGTCACTGGACTGATCGACAAGATGGCGCCGCTTATCGAAGGCACGCGCGAGTTTCTCGTTCATACCGCGCCAAAAATCGAGTCGGTTGTGGCGGATATCGCCGTTGTGACGCAAAAGCTGCGTGCGGAGACGGAAGATGTGCAGGTGGCGGCGAGTGAAATAATTGATCGCGCTCGCCGGCAAGGTGCGCGCATGGACTCGATGATGACAAAGACACTGGACGCCGTTGAGCGAGCCGCCATTTTTATGACTGATACAGTCGCGAAACCGATGCGGCAGCTTTCAGCCGTTCTTGCTTCAGCCAAGGCAGTGGTGGAGACGCTGCGCAGCGGGACGTCCGATGGCCGAGCACAGCAGGAACATGCCAACAGTGAGCAAGACTTCTACGCCTGAGAGCAAGAGAATTCGCCGCTGCGGTTAGAAGATCCAGCCCCCACCCACAACCTCATCGCCGTCGTAGAACACGGCGGATTGCCCAGGCGTGACTGCGCGTTGCGGCTCGTCGAAAGTGGCGACCGCTTCACCGGGATCGCCCGGCTGCAGCGTGGCCCACGCCGGCTCGTGCCGATGACCGATCTTGATCTTCACGCGCATGGGCGAGGTTAGTTCGGGAATACTGATCCAGTTCAGGCGACGAGCACGGAGTGTGCGAGTAGCCAGTTCCTCATCCGCGCCGATCGTAACGCGATGGCTGACAGGGTCGATTTGCAGCACGTAGAGCGGCGTTGGCGAACTAACGCGAATGCCCTTGCGCTGCCCCACTGTGAAGCTGGAAATGCCTTCGTGATGGCCGAGCACTTCACCGCTGGCAGCGACGAGTTCGCCGTCGGTTTGAGGAAACTGCTCGCCCTGCTCTTCAAGATAGGCCGTAAGGAATTGCTTGTAATCGCCGCCGGGGATAAAGCAGATCTCCTGCGAGTCAGGCTTCTCTGCCAACCGCAATCCATGTTCGCGGGCAACGTTGCGCACTTCGGGCTTGGTCATTCGACCGAGAGGAAACAGCGTGTGCGCAAGCTGCTCCTGGGTGAGGCCGAAGAGGAAATAAGTCTGATCCTTGGCCAGATCGGCGGGGCGCTTGAGAATCCAGCGGCCGCGCTCGGGATCGAATTCATTCACAGCGTAATGTCCGGTGGCGATACGGCTGGCGCCGATGCTGCGCGCGGTCTGGAGAAGCTGATCGAACTTGAGATGGTTGTTGCACAGCGAGCACGGAATGGGAGTGCGGCCGGCGAGATACTCGTCAACGAACGGGCGCACCACGTCGCGCTCGAAACGCTCTTCCTGGTTGACAACGTAATAAGGAATGCCAAGGTGCTCGGCTACTTTGCGTGCGTCGTAAACGTCATCGAGCGAGCAGCACCGGCCGGCCTTGGGAGCCTCGGAAATACCGTGCTTGCCGGCAAGACGCGTCTGATCCCAAAGCTGCAGCGTGAGGCCGACGACGTTGTCGCCTCCGTGGGCGAGCATTGCCGCCGCGGTAGAGGAGTCGACTCCGCCGGACATGGCAACCGCGATTGTTGAGTGTTCCGTCATAAATACAGCTCTCAGCCTTCAGCTATCAGCTTTCAGCTTCTCAAATGGGGAAGCGATTCTGTTGCATGAGCGCTGGTAAGGCGCTTTCGAGTTCAGCCTAGCGTTCCGGCTACTACGGGGGAAAGTGCGCGTAAGCGATCTACTGCTTCTGGAACAACGCGCAAAACGTGCTCAATGTCAGCTCCAGTCGCCGTCTTCATCAAGCTGAAGCGAAGGCTGGCGCGGGCAGCATTTTTGTCGAGGCCCATAGCCATTAAAACGTGGCTCGGCTCGGTTGAGCCGGAGTGGCATGCGGACCCGCCGCTAACGGCAACGCCCTTCAGGTCGAGTGCGATCACCAGCGCCTCGCCCTCTACGTTATCGAACGAGATGTTGGTTGTGTTCGCGGTACGCGGGACCCGGGCAGCGCCTTGCCAGCCGCCGTTGACACGAGTACCGGAAATCTTGAGAACGCCTTCTTCAAGCTGGTCGCGTAAGGCCGCGAGCCTATCGATGGTCCCATCTTCGAGCGACTCCATGGCCAGTTCCGCGGCCTTACCAAGTCCTACGATGCCCGGAACATTCTCAGTTCCCGCGCGCTGGCGTCGCTCGTGACTGCCGCCTACCATCAAGGGCTCAACCGGAGTTCCGCGGCGCACGTACATGGCCCCCATGCCCTTGGGCGCGTGCATCTTGTGTCCACTGATGGAAAGCAGATGGCAACCGAAACGCTTGACGTCGAACTCAACTTTGCCTGCGCCCTGCACTGCATCGATATGGAAGAACGCGCCTGCATCTGCCGCGATTTTGCCTATCTGTTCCACGGGTTGCAGTACGCCGGTCTCATTATTGGCCAGCATCACGCTGATGAGCCGTGTGTTGGGCTTGATTGCGCTCACGATGTCTTCAGGATGAATAAGCCCGCTGGCATGGGGCGCTATAAACGTGACTTCAACGTCGTTCTTTGCAACGCGGTCTGCGGCGCGCAGCACGGCGGAGTGCTCAATGCTGGTGGTGATGAAGTGATCGCCTGGACGTAGCAGGCCGAAGATGGCGGTATTATCTCCCTCGGTGCCACCGGAATTGAACACAACTTCGGCTTCGCGGCACTTGAAGAGGCGGGCCAATGCTTCGCGCGCGTGGTCTACAGCGCGGTGCGCCTCCTGACCATGCAGATGGATCGACGACGCATTCCCGAACTGCTCCATCCAGTAGGGATGCATGGCCTCAACCACCTCCGGCAGCAGAGGCGTCGTGGCATTGGCATCGCAATAGATGCGGCGCATCAAGGGCTACTCTCCTATTTAAATTGTACGGGGAAACCGGTTTTTCCGCCTGAAAGCGGAGCCAAAGGCCTTTCGGACGATCAGGGTGCGCCCTGCTTTCTTGACCCCAACCCCAGACCTCTCGTATGCTTGCGGCGTTTACGCCTTTTGGTTGGTTCCCTATTCCAATCGGTGCATGGAGCCCGCGCATGAGCACCGTTCCCCCGCCCGAGACTGTGACGATGAGCAAGACCGCCGAACCTTTGTTGATTCGTCGAGCGGCGGTGCTTGGGGCCGGCACGATGGGCGCGCAGATTGCAGCTCACCTGGCCAATGTGGGTATTCCGACCCTCATGCTGGATATCCCCGCACAAGCCGGCGCGAAAGATCCGTCGAAGATCGCGCTCGATGCGCTGGGAAAATCGAAGCCGGCGGCTTTCTACGAGCCTGCCAACGCCGGGCTGATCACGCCGGGCTCTTTTGATAAAGACCTGCCACTGCTGGCCCAATGCGACTGGGTCATCGAAGCTGTCACTGAGAATTTCGAAATCAAGGCGGCGCTGCTGGCGAGCGTTCTGCCTCACCTTGCCAAGAACGCGCTGCTCACAACAAATACATCGGGGCTGCCGGTGGGGCGGATTGGGCGCGCGCTCGACAATCATCGCGAGCGATTTTTCGGCGCGCACTTTTTTAATCCGCCCCGTTACATGCGGCTGCTTGAAGTGATCGCTACGCCGGAGACTGACCGCGCGGTGCTGGCGGGCTTTACAGCATTTGCCGATCGCATTCTGGGCAAGCAGGTGGTATTCGCAAACGACACGCCGAACTTCATCGCCAATCGAATTGGCATTGCGCTGATGTTTAACGCGGCGGAGCTGTTGCTGCAGCAAGGGCTGACTGTTGAAGACGTGGACGCGCTGACCGGCCCTGCGCTTGGCTGGCCGCGCACCGGAACATTCAGACTGGCGGACCTGGTGGGCATTGACGTGCTGGCGCATGTGGCCGCGAATTTTCCGCAGGGAGTTACACAGGGCAAGTTCGCAGGCGTGCTCGCTGAGCTGACGAAGCGCAAGTGGCTCGGCGACAAAGCGGGCCAGGGCTTCTACAAGAAAGTGCGCGGCGCCGATGGAAAAGATGAGCGGCTGGTGCTTGATCTCAATACGCTTGAATATCGACCCGCGACCAGGCCTGCTCTGCCTGCGCTCGACATGGCCAAAAATGCGCCGGAGGCAAAAGAACGCCTGCGCATGTTGATGAGCAACGATCCTGCCAAAGACAAGGCAGCGGGTTTTTTGTGGCCTTTACTCTCGTCGCTTTGGAATTACTCCGCTGAAAGGATCGGTGAAGCTGCGCCAGATGCGCCTGCAATCGATGCGGCGATGCGCACCGGATTCAACTGGGAGTTGGGACCATTCCAGATGTGGGACGCCGTGGGCGTGGTCAGTAGCGTGGCGCGCATGAAGGCGATGGGGCTTTCGGTCAGTGCGGCAGCGGAGGCGCTTATTTCTACGGGCCGCGCCGGCTGGTACTCGGCAGACGAACAGGAGTGTTTTGAGCCGGTCAGGAATCAGCCGCTGCCTGTTCTGAAAACTGCCGGTCATGCGCGCGTTGCGGATTTCCGACGTACGCACAAGGTCGTGCGTAGCAATGCCGGTGCCTCTCTGGTCGACCTGGGTGACGGCATTGCCTGCATCGAGTTGCATTCGCCGAAGAATGCCATCGGCGGCGATGTTCTGTCGCTGATTTCTTCCGTGCTGAACTCCGACTCCGAAGTGGTTCGTAATTTTGCGGGATTCGTGATCACCGGTGACCGGGACAACTTCAGCGTGGGCGCAAACCTGATGCAGTTGCTGATGCTGGCGCAGGAAGGCGAGTGGCACGAAGTGGATGGCGTGATCAACCGCTTTCAGCAGATGACGGCGGCCATCAAATTCTGTCCGAGGCCAGTGGTCGTGGCGCCATTCGGCATGACATTGGGCGGAGGAGCCGAGATATGCCTGCACGCTACGCGCCGACAGCCACATGCAGAAACATACATAGGGCTAGTGGAGGCAGGCGTGGGTCTGATTCCTGCCGGCGGCGGCACCAAGGAGATGCTACTGCGCGCATTTGATACAGCAGTTGCGCTGGCCCCGCCTGATCCACGCGATCCACCTTCGCGGTTTGCGCAGTCGGCCGAGGTGGCCGCGGCGCTCAAGCGCGTGTTTGAGCTGATCGCGATGGCGAAGGTTTCAACATCCGCCGCCGAAGCGCGTGCGATGGGACTTTTCGCGCCATCAGACCGAATCACAATTAACCGTGAGCGGTTGCTGCTGGACGCCAAGACGCAGGCACAAGCGCTGGTGCAGAGCGGCTACATGCCGCCACAGCCGCGAACGATTCCGGCTGCGGGCGCTTCAGCGTTAGCTACGATGGAAACGGGCGTCTTTCTGATGGGTGAAGCGGGATACGCCTCAGAACACGACCAGAAAGTGGCGCGCTGGATTGCTTATGTGCTGGCCGGCGGCCGCGTGACTGCGGGAACACCGCTGAGCGAACAGAATCTGCTCGAACTGGAGCGCGAGGCATTTCTCTCGCTCTGCGGCGAGCGTAAAACGCAGGAACGCATCGCATTTACGTTAAAGACGGGAAAGCCGCTGCGGAACTAGAGAATGAAAGTGAAGCTCACGCTGTTTGCGGCCGTAAC
>JADGNO010000309.1 GCA_017883405.1 Occallatibacter sp.
AGGTGGCTGGGTCGACATGCTATTTGAATCATATGAGGCTCTTTGGAAGAACGCATCTAAAGGAGACGCGCCTCAATGAGTACGGATTCTGTACAAACCAAGGTCCGAAGGTTCCAGGACCTTTCAACCGCGCGGATGCCGGATGGATTTCGAGGACGCCCAGCATGGTTCGTTCAATTCTGGTGGATCATCCAGTCGCTCTTCTTTCACACTTCTCCGCAGTTCATGTATAGCTGGCGAAGGTTTCTGCTGCGTGCCTTCGGTGCAAAGATAGGCAAGGGAGTACTTATCAGGCCGTCGGTGAGTGTAACGTATCCGTGGAAACTCACTATCGGCGATTTCAGCTGGATTGGCGACCAAGTCACGCTCTACACGCTCGGGGAAATCTATATCGGTGACCATGCTGTCGTCTCTCAGCATTCCTACTTATGTACAGGCTCGCATGATTACACGCAAACCACCTTTGATCTCTTCGCAGTGCCCATTCGCATTGAGTCGGAGTCGTGGGTGGCGGCGCGTGTATTCGTTGGCCCCGGCGTCACCATTGGGCGTGGCGCGATCATTGGCTCGGCAAGTGTCGTTTTAAAAGACGTTCCCGCTGAAATGATTTGTGCTGGAAATCCCCTTAAACTTATTCGAGTCCGTCCCGCTTCAAAGGAACCTCATTGAGGATTCTGCACGTCATTCATTCCATTGATCCGGCCTCTGGTGGTCCTGCGGAAGGGCTCAAGCAACTCTCTCTTATTTATCACTCCGGCGGTCACGAAGTTGATGTAGCTACGCTCGATCCGCCAGAAGCCGTTGAGCGATACAATTTCCCGGCGAAGGTCTTCGGTCTTGGGCCGAGCAAGGGAGTTTACGGATATAGTCCACACGCTGCGCCCTGGCTCAATGAGCATGTTGGCGCCTACGATTTGGTCTTGCTCAATTGCATTTGGCAATACGAAGTTCTGGCCGCCTATCGGGCTCTCAAGAAAGTCAATAAGCCCTACGCTGTCTTTACTCATGGAATGTTGGATCCGTATTTCAAAACTGCTTTTCCTTTCAAGCACGTTAAAAAGACGCTCTACTGGCATCTGTTTCTGAAAGACATATTGAACAATGCCAATGCTGTATTGTTCACATGCGAAGAAGAAAAGACTCTGGCCCGCCAATCATTCAGCGGCTATCGCGTGCGCGAGCAGGTTCTTAGTTTTGGCATATTCGGTCCGGATATCGATCTAGCTTCAGCGTCTGAAGAGTTTTTCAGCAGGTGGCCTCATCTTCGCGGAAAACGGTTCGCCATCTCGATGGGTAGACTACACCCGAAGAAAGGGCTCGACATCGTTATTGAGGCCTTTGCGAAAAGTCTTGCGAGCTATCCTGATTGGGAGCTTGTCATCGCCGGGCCTGACCAGGTGGGACAACAGGCGCTGCTTCAGGCATTGGCTGAACGGCTCGGTGTTGCAAATCGGATCACTTGGACTGGGATGATCAGCGGCTCGCTGAAGTGGGGGGCGCTCGCCGCTTCAGATGTGTTTGTCCTCCCTTCGCATCAAGAGAACTTTGGGATTGTTGTCGCCGAAGCACTGGCCTGCAAACTTCCAGTAATCATTTCAAACAAGGTAAATATCTGGCGCGAAATCGAGAGTTACCAGGCTGGATTGGTCTGTGACGATTCGATTGAAAGTACCCGATCCGCCCTGAACCAATGGTTATTATTGACTCAATCAGAACGCGCAGAGCTTCGCGACCGAAGTCTGAAATGTTTTGATGCCTGTTTCAACTACCATGTGATTGCTGGAAGAGTTCTCGAAGTCACCGAGTCGATTGCCCGTGAGAAACCGCGTCGATAGGCTCATCAAGATACTTAGCGGAGGAACTATCCAAAAATGAAGAAAGCCCTCATTACCGGTTGCACTGGCCAGGATGGCTCGTATCTCACGGAACTTCTGCTCGAGAAGGGCTATGAAGTTCATGGCCTCAAACGGCGTGCATCCAGCTTTAACACTGACCGCGTCGATCACATATTCCATGATTTTCACGAGACTGGCAACAGGTTCTTTCTTCATTACGCCGATCTCACGGACGGTAGCTCGCTCTCCTCGCTTCTGCATGATCTGGAGCCGGACGAAGTCTACAATCTAGGCGCACAAAGCCACGTCAAGGTGAGTTTCGACGTACCGGAATTTACAACCGACGTAGTGGCGACGGGCACGCTAAGGCTACTTCAAGCCATGAGGCTTACCGGCGTAAAGAGCCGCTTTTATCAGGCATCGTCAAGCGAGATGTTTGGCAGCGCGCCGCCGCCGCAAAATGAGCAGACGGTTTTTCATCCGCGCAGTCCCTACGCGTGTGCCAAAGTGTTCGGGCACAACATCACTGTGAACTATCGCGAGAGCTACGGCATTCATGCGTCGAGCGGCATCCTGTTCAATCATGAATCCCCGCGGCGAGGCGAGACCTTCGTCACGCGCAAAATCACACGGGCCGTGGCACACATCAAGCTAGGAGTTCAAAAGAAACTTTTTCTTGGCAATCTGGATGCACGGCGCGACTGGGGATACGCGCCGGACTACGTGCGCGCCATGTGGCTGATGCTGCAGCAGGACTCGCCGGATGACTACGTGGTCGCCACCGGGGAAGCTCACACCGTACGCGAATTCGTCGAGCTCGCTTTTGCTGCCGTCGACCTGGATTGGAAGGAATATGTCGAAATCGACCCTCGCTATTTCAGGCCTGCTGAAGTTGATTACCTCCTCGGCGATGCGTCAAAGGCGCAGAAAGTCCTCGGATGGGAACCGGCCGTGACGTTCAAGAAGCTTGTCCATCTCATGGTCGAAGCAGACATGAAGGAGTTGGAAGCACTTCGCAAAGGCGGCACTGAGGCAATGCGTCTGGCCGCGATGGTTGAAGGCGGGCGCGCATGACGAATCTCCAGAACAAAAGAGTCGTCGTCACCGGAGGATCAGGATTTCTCGGTAGCCACCTCGTTGAGCGACTCAAGGGCTCAGGCTGCGGCAACGTTTTTGCACCCGCACACCAGGAAATTGATCTCACCAATAACGACGCCATTGAACGCCTCTTCGCAAAGTATCGGCCTGAAGTGCTTATTCACGGAGCTGCCGTCGTCGGCGGAATCGGCGCCAACCGCGCCAATCCAGGACGCTTTTTTTACGAAAACGCCATCATGGGCATTCAACTCATTGAGAACGCGCGCCGTCACAACGTTGAAAAAACTGTAGTGCTCGGCACCATCTGCGCCTATCCCAAGTTCACGCCGGTTCCATTCCATGAGGAAGATCTATGGAACGGTTACCCGGAAGAGACGAATGCACCGTATGGACTCGCGAAGAAAATGATGCTCGTGCAGTGCCAGGCGTACCGGGAACAGTACGGAATGAACGCAGTGTTTCTCCTTCCTGTAAACCTCTACGGGCCTCGCGACAATTTCGATCTGCAATCTTCCCATGTGATTCCTGCGCTCATTCGCAAGTGTGTCGAAGCGATGGAAGCGGGCAGGGAAGAAATTGTGCTTTGGGGCGATGGCTCGCCAACCCGCGAATTTCTTTACGTTGACGATGCGGTCGATGGCATAGTTCTTGCAACTGAAAAGTACGACAAATCCGAGCCGGTAAATCTTGGCAGCGGCATGGAAATTGCCATTCGCGATCTTGCCATCATGATTGCAGCGATGACCGGATTCAAAGGAAACATTGTGTGGGATACCAACCAGCCGAACGGGCAGCCGCGCCGTTGCCTGGCCGTGAGCAAGGCGGAAAAGGAGTTCGGCTTCAAGGCTGCAACTCCATTTGAGGTTGGTCTTCGCAAAACGATCGACTGGTACATTGCTTCGAAATAGTCAGCGGGCAAAGTGAGATCCTGGGACGTAGTAATTATCACGGCGTCGTCGGAACGGCAGGCGGAGCTTTATCGTGGTGAGATAGAGCGCCGTCGAGCAACTGGTATGTTGCCGGAAGCAACGCAATTTCTCGTCGTGCCAGATCCTGGTGATCGGCGCGTAGGAAGCGGCAGCGCGACTATCAACGCCCTTGGCGTCCTCGGAAAAGATCGCGAGTGGTGGCAGCACAATCGTGCTCTGCTTATTCATTCTGGCGGCGATTCTCGGCGCTTGCCGCAATACTCGCCGGTCGGCAAGCTGTTCGGAGTATTACCTTCTCAAACCAATCCGCGAGCGACAACAACAGTCTTCGACGAAACCATGACTTCGTCGGCACCGTGGGCGGAACGCATTCCGAATGGCCTGCTGATCGCCGCAGGCGATGTCGTTCTCAAGTTTGACGCGCAACGGTTAAATTGGGGTCGACCCGGTGCAACCGGCGTAGCCATGCGCCTCGACGCGGAGACGGGAAGTCATCACGGCGTGTACGTGGTTGGAGAGGACGAGCAGGTATACACATTCTTGCAAAAGCCGACAGTGGTCCAGGTAAAGGCCGCCGGCGGCATGCTGGCCGACGGATTAGTCGCAGTCGATATCGGCCTGTTGCGTTTCGATCCTGAGCTGACTGTGGAGATAGCAAAGCTCGCTGGCTTTGGAGATCTGCCCGCTGTCGATTTGTACGATCAAATCACGCGCGGCCTCACCGGGCAATGGAAGCCCGATCCAGACGCGGGGATGTTTTGGAGAGAGCTGGCGCGAATTATTCGTTCACCAGAAAAGCCGATTGCGTTTCATTGCGCAGTCGTTGATGGCGAATTTATACACGCAGGCACCACCAAGTCATTCCGCACTCTGGCGGCCGGCTCCGGCGGCATTCTTGACAGCGTAATCAGCGGTGGTTGCAAAGTCGGCCATGAAGCCGTGATTCTGGAATGCGATCTAAAGGGATCGGCTATCGCAGGCAGAGGAGCAATTCTGCATGGACTGACGGCCCTCGATGGAGACATCGAGGTTCCGGAAAACACGGTTGTTCATCAGTTGCCGGTTGAAATGGCAGACGTTGCCGGATGGGTTATCCGTGCTTACGGTGTTGAAGATGACCCCAAGCAAATGCTGCCCGATGCGACATGGTTCAATCGCCCGACGATGGAAACGCTTGGACGGCTCGGCATAAAGCCAGATGAAATATGGCCCGCAGATGCTGAACATGCACTCTGGAATGCGACGCTGTTCCCGGTAGATTCTGCCGAGGAGGCGTGGAAGTGTGCGCGCTGGATGATGGGATATTCGGGCGAATATGATGTCGACCGCTGGCGCGCATCGCGGCGGTTGTCCCTTGCAGAAAGCGCTCGTTTCGCGGATGGAAAAGCGTTGGCTGAAGCGCGCAATCGCCGCTCGCACGGAATATGGATTGAAACTGTGGTCGAGCTTGCCGAATCCGGTGCGGATTTGAGGCCCGTACTTGCGAATCTTCCTGGCGTAGGTGCAGCGGCAGCAGCCGGACGGTCGTTGCGTAAGCGAGCTGAGGAAGCCCGCGATCGCAATGTTGAGGGCTTGACGAATGCAGCTAGCCATCTGGTGCAGGCATCGCGATTGCTGATGCGTGCCGGATGCGGGAATGAAGCCGAAGCCTGCGAGAACGAAGCGTTCCTATGCATTCAGGACGCTGTGCGTGAAGGCGCTGCAGTAGGCGATGATCCCTTACCGCGCGCTTGGCAATACGAGCGGGTGCACGTTTCTGCGCCGCCGCGCATTGACTTGGGAGGCGGATGGTCCGACACGCCGCCATTCTGTTTTGATTGGGGTGGCACAGTTCTCAACTGTGCGCTGGAAATTGAGGGTGAGTATCCCATCGAGACCGAAATTGTGCGCATCGACGAGCCCGTAATCCGATGCATCGCAGACGGCGATGAAGCAGCAATGCAGTACCGCAGTACTGAGGAGCTACTAGAGCCCTGCCGTCCCGGATCGGTCTTTTCCATCCCGCGCGCGGCACTCCAATTGAACGGCCTTGCTTTGAAGGGTGAACCCCTCGAAAAGACACTCGGTCGTCTTGGCGGTGGACTTGAAATTCGCTGCAACGTGCGCTTGCCAATCGGTTCAGGGCTTGGAACAAGCAGTATTCTTGCCGCGACAGTTATGCGTGCACTGGCCGTAATGTCCGGGCGCACACCAACAGACCACGAGTTGTCAGAGAATGTAATGCAACTGGAACAGCGGATGACGACCGGCGGCGGTTGGCAGGATCAGGCAGGGGGAATTTTTCCGGGCGTTAAACTCCTGATCACGGGACCCGGCCTGCGGCAGCGCGTCCGCGTGCAACCCTTGCAATGGACAGACTCGCGGAAGCAGGAGTTTTGCCAGCACCTGATTTTGTACAACACCGGCATTCAACGTATGGCCAAGGACCTGCTTCGTCAGGTAGTTTCTCGCTATCTCGCAAGAGAAAACGCGACCATTCAAATACTGCATAGCATCAAGACGCTTGCAGTTGAAATGTCCTACGCCATGGTTGAAGGCGACTGGAAGCACTTGGGCAATTTGCTGACGAGACATTGGCAGTTAAACCAGGTGCTGGATCCCCACACGACCAACGCGCCGATCAACGCAATCCTCGATCGCGCGCGGCCGTATATATATGGTGCTAAACTCGCTGGAGCCGGAGGCGGCGGATTCCTTATGCTGCTTGCTCGCGATCCGGACGCGGCCGCGAAGTTGAAAGCCGAATTGATGCAGCACTCGCAGCAAAAAGGTGCCTTCGTTTCCTATCGCATCGCTGATGATGGCCTTCGAGTTCGTGTCGGAAATCAAACGAACGCAAATTGCAGAAGTTTAGATGACGAGATCCTCGCTCGCGCGTCAACTATCTATTAAGCCCGCTTCGCAAATTGCACTTATTCATCCCCAGAGAACAGTTAACAGCTTTTGGAGTATCGCACTTGATTAGAAAATCGGCCACAAGAATTTTGCGCTTCACCGCCCTGCTCGCAGGTCTTATGTCGCTCGCACCCGCCACATTGGCTCTAGCGCAGGCGGGAAAGAACGCCACCAAGTCGCCTCAATCTCTTACCGACGATTCCTATATCGATTGTGATTCCAGCGATCAGGCATCGCCATATATTCCGTTAGACAGTTGGATCTATCCTGCTGTCCTTCGCCTCTATTCGCTGGGATATGTCAGTGGTCTGCATCTGAACATGCGTCCATGGACCCGTGCTAGTTTGAGCGGCATGCTGGAAGATACAGAGGATCTGATTGCGGATTCCGATAAATCGCCTGGCGAAGATGAAGCTGAAGGCATCTATGACGCGCTCAAGCGCGAACTGCGCGAAGAGATGAGCGGGGATTGCCCCACGAAGAAGGGAAGCATCAATCTCGAATCAAGCTATGCGGCGTTGCGTGGCATTAGCGGTACTCCTCTACGCGACAGCTTCCATCTCGGCTCAACTATTGTGAATGATTATGGCCGTCCCTATGCTAACGGTCTTAATAACTATTCCGGCGCCAGCGGTTATGCTGCGGCCGGCCGTTTTCTGTTGTATGCTCGTGGCGAATTTCAGGGCGCGCCATCCACAACTGGATACTCGCAGCCATTAGCAGCACAACTCGCCGCCATTGACGCAACAAGTTTCTACTTCACCCCGTCTTGCTGGGGAGGTGGATCCCCGTGCACTCCCATTCCCTATAACAATCAAGCCACCATTCCGGCAGGACCTATCGGAACCGCTGCCAGAGGGCGTTTCCTCGAAGCTTATGTGTCGGCACAGCTTCTCAATACTGTCTTCTCGTTTGGTAAACAGGACTATTGGCAAAGCCCGGCAGTTGGCGGCTCTATGTCCTTTTCGAATAATGCTGAGAATCTCTACTCGTTCCGCATCAATAGAGTTGAGCCGTTGAATGTTCCTGGCTTGTCTCTCCTGACAGGTCCGTTCCGATATGAGTTCATGATTGGTCCCCTCAAGGGGCATACTTATCCAATCGATCCATGGGTCCATTTGGAGAAGGTCAGTTTCCGCCCTACGGAGAATCTCGAGTTCGGTTTTGAACGTACAGTCATATGGGGCGGCAAGGGCCACGAGCCCGTAAATATCAAAAGCTTTGTCAGGAGCTTCTTCAGCCTTACCGCACCGGAGGCGAATGTTAAGAACAGCGTGCGCGATCCGGGTGCGCGTTTTGGAGCGTTCGACTTCTCCTATCGTTTGCCGTTTGTGCGCAATTGGCTCACGCTCTATAGCGATGGCGAAGTTCACGACGATGTTTCTCCCATCGATGCTCCGCGGCGCGCAGCATGGCGTCCGGGCTTGTATCTATCTCACGTACCCCGCATTCCCAAGCTGGACCTTCGTGTCGAAGCTGCATGGACTGATCCACCGGTTCAGCAGAGTAGTGGCGGCGGATTCATGTATTTTGAAGCGATCCAACGTCAGGGTTACACAAACAGTGGGCAGATATTCGGTGACTGGGTCGGTCGCGAAGGCAAAGGTAGCCAGGGATGGCTAACTTATCACTTGAGTGGAAACGAGTGGATACAGCTTGGCGTGCGCAATCACAAAGTGCCGCACGATTTTATTCCGGGCGGAACGACTCTGAACGATTTTAATGTCGAGGTCGTGAAGCGCATCAAAAAAGACCTGGAGATCAAAGGCAATCTCACCATCGAACACTGGAAGGCGCCGGTCTATCTGCCGGGTCAGCAAACTGTAACTGCAGCCACTGTTCAGGTCACCTGGTTCCCAGGAAGAAAAGTCAGCTTCTAGGTGTTACCTGGCAAAGTCTCGCGGTAGTTCGCGCTTCCAGTCAACAAACGCTTCTTCGAGTGTGTATTTCCATTTGTAGCCAAGATCGCGAAGCCCCTTTGGATCGACAGATGTTGAACGAAATAACTTGCGGACACGAACCGGGCTGATGGGCTGGCGGATCCGAAATGTTTTGGCAACTGCATCAATCGGGTACGACGCTCCAAGCAGCAGCGATCGCGGCACGCTCAAAGGATTGCGACTGACTCCAGCAGCTTTCTGGATCGCTTCAACAAATTCTTCGAGCGCTGGCGTGGGATTCATTGAAAAATTGAGCAGGGTAAATGCTTCTCCACTGCGGTCCTGATGCTCCAGACCAAATTGCGCTGTGTGGCTCAGTTCCTTGACGTATCCCCCCGCTTTTCGTGTCTGCCGGTTTCCCATATACACGAAATAGCCCTTCATCAAGCTACGAAGCAGCCGGGTTACATTACCTCCTTCGCCAGGCCCAAACACGACGCCAGGACGAAGGATAAGCAGTTTCCGTTCAGAACAAGCGGCCTGCCATTCTTGATGAATTTTCTCCGCCGCAAGTTTCGAGCGTCCGTAGGGTGTTTCAGGCGCGGGTGGCGTACTCTCGTTCTTCATTTCCTCTGAAGGCCCATAGGGAGAAATACTGCTCGTGAACACAATTCTGTTGCAGTGCACGCTTGCAGCCCATGAACAAACATTCTCGGCACCTTGCAGGTTTGTTTCAAAATATTCGTGCGGCTTATGCCCAGGCTCACGATGAATTGCTGCCAGATTGAAGATCAAGTCGGCTCGCTCGGGTAAGTGCTCGCGCCATGCGCTGTTGCGCACATCGCCACGGACATAGCTCGCCCGGCCATCTTTCAAAGCAGATTGCAGCTCAGCGGAGTAAGGCTCTTCGCGCGGAGGCGCCAGATCAACAAGAACCATCTTGTTCGCGAGTCTCTCGCGTAGCCAATGCTGCGCCAGGTGGGTTCCAATGAACCCGGTGCCCCCAAAGATAATGGCCGTATCTATTGCTTTGTTCATCTTCAAGATCAAAGGGCGCCAGTAGTTTCGGCAATTTCTTCGACCGTTGCCTTTTCGCGTTCCATGTCCAGACTCGCTGCGAAAACTGAGTCGGGCGCAAGAACAGAAAGAAAGCTGTCGGTAATCGCTTCGATGGCGAAGGTCCGTTCTGCATAGGCTCGGCCGTTCCTTCCGCTCTCTACGCAGAGTCCCTTGTTCTTCAAATAGCGATCGGCGGCATCAAGAAGGCCGGCATGGTTGTCAGGCGAAACCACAATCCCGGCCTTTGCCCGCGTCACAACGCGCGCCGCTTCATTAGCTGCAGGTGCGGCAACGATAAGTGCACGCCCCGCGCACAAATATGACAGTGTCTTCGACGGCACCGCGAACGAACCTGCTTCGGAGTCCAGAAGAGTAATCAACACATCGGCCGACCCCAGCACTTCCGCAACGCGCTCATACGGCTGGAAGGGAAGCAGCTTCAGCACTGCGGGATCGATATCCTTCGCATTTGCGGCCAGCCAGTCAGCTCCGGCGCCTCCGGCAACAACCACTAGCTTGCCGCTCTTGTTGGCCTCAAGGTGCCTGGCCAATTCAAGCAACAGTTCGGGCCTGTGCTTCATGCCAAGCGTTCCCGAGTAAACAAAACAAAAATCGTCCGCCACATCGTGCTCTACTGCCCAGAGATTTTGTTTTGTTCTCGGCTGTACTTCATCAAGCGGCGCCCAGTTCCCAATCACATGCACATTGGGGCCGCTTATTCCCCAACCTTCAAGAAACGTAGCGAAACTCGGCGCTATACAGATAATGGCGTCCGACTCACGCAGTAGCTTCTTCTCAAGTCGTTCAAAGTATGTTCCGCCCACCCAACCCAGGAGTCGCGATCTCTTGTTCAGAACAAATCGAGAAGCAACGCTGTACACATCCTGAAGCCAGAAAACAAACCGGGCTTGGTTTTGACGTGTGGCACTCAACAGGATTGCTTGGGCATCCAGCGGCATATTTGCAGAGATCACTACATCCGGCTGGAACTGCGCTACTCGCTCTGCAACAACGTGCCCATATTCAATGTCCGCTTGTCGCCTTGTTAGCAGCGAAAGCTTTGAAAACTCGCGGGTAATATGCAGACCCTCGATTTCCAATCCGCCGGGATCGTTGGCACGAATCTGCGTTTGCCCTTTCGGCGTTGAATGGTTATCCGCGAAAAAAACGTGTTTGACTTGGTGGCCTCTCCGGGCCAATTCTCTACTTAACTCCAGTTGAAACGGGTGGCCGCAAAACTCGTTCACAAAGATACGCATGGGCAAGAAACCATTTCCGTACCTATACAAGCCAGCCTCCAGTTCGTTGAATTTATCCTTGATGACCGCGCTATACATTTCCGACCAAATTCGCCGATCGGGAAACTGCTACTTGTTCCTCGATCCAGCGATAAGTCTTCTCCAATCCTGCACGGAGCGAGCGAGTCGGTTTCCAATTCAACTTCTCGGCGATTAAGTGGTTATCCGAATTCCTGCCACGCACACCCTGGGGCCCGGAAATGTGCCTGATTGAAAGCCTTTTCCCGGCAATCTCCATGACCATCGCAGCAAGCTGGTTGATGGAGACCATTTCCTCGGATCCAATATTTACAGGACCAGTGAATTCTGACTCCATGAGCCGGCGGACGCCTTCAATACACTCATCGATAAAAAGGAAAGATCGCGTTTGCTCGCCATCACCCCATATTTCAATTTCATCTCCACCTTCAACTTCTGCAATCTTGCGGCATATTGCAGCCGGCGCTTTTTCTTTACCTCCAGTCCAGGTCCCCTCTGGTCCAAAGATGTTGTGGAAGCGGGCAACACGCACGGCCATTCCATAGTTCCGCATGTATGAGAGATATAGCCGCTCGCTGAACAGCTTTTCCCAGCCGTACTCGCTATCGGGCGCGGCGGGATATGCGGATTTTTCTGAACACTTGGGATTCAATGGGTCCAGCTGGTTGTATTCCGGGTAAATGCAGGCCGACGACGAATAAAAAATCTTCTTGACCCCAGCCTTCTGGCCAAAATGCAAAGCATTCAAGTTTATGGTGGCGGAATTATGCATGACATCGGCGTCGTGCTCGCCGGTGAATATATATCCGGCGCCGCCCATGTCAGCAGCAAACTGGTAAATCTCGTCAATACCTTCCACCACACTGGCCATCAATCGCTGATCGGAAAGATCACCTTGGACGAATTCATCAGCAGGAAGAGAAGAAAACTCGTGACGCTTGATATCGGCCGCACGGACCCAATGTCCTTCCGATTTCAATCGCTTCACCATATGTCCACCAATGAAGCCACCGGCACCGTTTACCAGTATTCTCTTCATCCATCCTCCAGTTCGGAATGTTACGCCTGGTCAGCAACCCTTAGGAGACTCCACAACCGTGCTTGGCGATACACGTCGCCGCTAAAAGTGATACGGATTTTGCTGCCAGTGTTGCAGCTGCTCCGTGGACCCCAACATTTAACCGTGATTTAATTCTCACAACGGTCAAGGTGAGTGTCAAGCAGCATTGTGCGGTGTTTCCGCTTAAGATACCTCCACGTTCGTTGTATTGTGTGTTTCATTTTCCAGAGGAGAAGAGGCGACTTACAGCTGCATGACAGCGAACCTGCGATCATAGCTGGCCGCGTGTTTAGCGTTTCTCTAGCTGATAAATTCTGTCGGAACCAAGCCAATTAAGATCTGCAGTCACTCAATCGCATTTACTAACTCGTTCGGATCAACGCAGTGTAAAGTCAAGCCGTTTAATCGCACGTCATTACACACTGCGCATTAGAAAACAATCATGTTAAGGTGCTAATTATGCCCTCCGTATACTGGACTATTCGTGAAAAGGTTCGCCTGAATCCCATCGTCGGGAGGTCTATCTATCTTGCTCAATGCGGAATGAAGGCCCTCTCGGGAAATGAGTTCACAGCAAAGGTGAAAGATGCTGAGAAGTCTCGGGGCCAGGGAGAGGGAGTGGCGCTCTGCGTCCGCATTCGCGATGAGGCGCCGGATCTTAGAGAGTTTGTCGAGTATTACATCGCCGCCGGTATCAGGCAGATCTTCTTCTATGAAGCGCGGAGCATTGACCATTTTCGCCAAGTCCTTGAACCGTTTATCAAGGCCGGCCACGTAACACTGGTAGATGACTGGCCGCATATACCAATCTCGCCAGCCGCGGAACATGATTGCATTCTTCGCTGCATTGGACGATACGCGTGGCTTGGCTGTATCGACGCCGATGAATTCGTTGTCGTGGGCAATGGGCGAACGATTCCGGACTTCCTCAGCCAGGTCTCTGAGCGCTATCCGGCCGTCGGCTTGCATTGGCGGTTCTATGGCTCTAACGGTCATCTCAAGCGTCCCGGGTTACCCGTAATTCTGGCCTACACAAAGCGGCAGAGTTACACCAACTTACATGTAAAACTCTTCGTTCGGCCCGAGCGCGTCAGGCTCTACCGAAACCCTCATTCCTGGTATTTCCGCGGGCTTTTCTCGGCTGCCGTCAATGAAAAGAACAAAAGAATATGGGGCAGCACATCCGTTCCCCCCACTGCGGATGCGGCCTGGATCAATCACTACTATTACAAAAGCCAGGAAGAGTTCGAAAGGAAAGCAAAGCGGGTCTCGATCGCGGATCGAACCCCGATGAAGTTCAACAGCCGCACTCCGGAGAGGGGCGCAGACTACGAACGTACCGCAAACGAATTGCTCGATCTTGCTGCGGTCGAATACCATCGCGGGCTTTGCCAGCAGGCCGATTGCTCAATCTGCGCCGCTATTGCAAATGCAGGTGGTATCCACTCGGCTGCAGCTGTAAACACACCTCAAACCATTTGAGTGACAAAACGCCTGGTTCATAGTTCAGGCAGAGATTTCCCAGAGTCCATCTAACTCACAGACGAACTTCGCCGTATCTTCGCTTTTAGGCCTGCTTTGGGCTAGATTTCCACACAAACCATGGTTACTTAACTATCATCAGGTAACCACCGAGCCGAGGGCGATATAAGATGAGTTTCAGAGACATCCAGTTGTTTTCAGAGTGGGTATTCTTCTAGGACAGCCGGCTACGTCGGACGCATTTCCTGACCCGCGTCAAATCGCAATTGCCGGAACCCTGTGGCGATTTGAAAAAATAATTTGGCCGTTTTCAGCCTGCATTTCGAAGCCAAGTTTAAGAGTCAGAGCAATTAACACCCTCGGCATTTATTGCAGCAATTGATCCATTCTTCTGTGTGCCATGGCCACTTCATCCCCTAGAGGAGCGACAAATGCTTGGCAGACCTTGGCATGTCCTACATGTCCTTTCCAACCATGAAAAGAAGGTTGCACAGCATCTTCAGGTTCGGTCCATTGAGTATTACTTGCCTCTTTACAAGGAAAAAGTAAATTGGACAGACAGGACAGTCGTAGCGGAACGCCCTCTCTTCTCAGGCTATGTCTTTGCCCGTTTTGATTTCCAAAGCAGAATTCCAGTAATCTCAACCCCCGGCGTATTGCGCCTGCTGGGCGACCAGAAGTGGGGTCTGGTTGAGGAGGAAGAGCTGGAAAAGATCCGCGACGGACTCGCCAAGGGATTACCGATGAGACCCCATCCCGCTATTACCGTCGGAACCAAAGTTCTTATTCGCGCAGGCGTTTTTGCCGGCGTTGAAGGGGTTGTGAGCGAGCTGCGCAAGCAATGCAAAGTGGTCCTGACTCTTGCCGCCGTTCGTCAGTGCTTCGCGCTTGAAGCCGATATCAGCGAAATTCAGGTTTTGAGCAAACCGGAAACCAACCCAAGAATTCAAACTATCCCGGCCTACGGCTACTAAGCAGGGTGTAAGCCAGAGGTAGCCTGGAAACATCCTGAGAACGATCAGCATAAAAGCTCGCACATTGTGTGCGGGCTTTTATATTTTGAATTGCAGTCGCACCGGCGAGTTCGGTTAGCGTTTTGCTACGCGCTGGCGCAAGGGAACCGCCTCCGTCTTGGTGGAAAGGTATGCATCTACCGCGGCGGCGGCCTTGCGGCCTTCTGAGATAGCCCATACAACCAACGATTGTCCGCGGCGCATGTCCCCGGCGGCAAACACGCCCTCAACTGAACTCATGAAATTGGTCGTGGCAATATTGCCGCGATTGTCCAGCTCTACGCCAAGCTGCTCAATCATGCCATTCTTCACCGGGCCAAGGAATCCCATGGCCAACAGCACCAGGTCAACATCCAGCGCGAACTCAGAGCCCGCGATCGCTTCAAATTTCGGCGGCGGACCCACGCGAACGGCATGCCATTGCTTCACATTCCCGTTCTCGTCGCCTGTGAACTTGATGCTGTTGATGCTCCAGTCGCGATTGCCGCCTTCCTCATGTGAGCTCTCGGTACGCAGCTGCATGGGCCACAGGGGCCACGGTGTCAGCGGTGAACGATCCTCAGGAGGCTTGGGCATAATCTCGATCTGATGGATGACTTTCGCACCCTGGCGATGGCTTGTGCCCAGGCAGTCTGCACCAGTGTCTCCACCGCCAATTATCAGAACCCGTTTGCCCGTCGCAAGGATCTCCGTCGACGGATCGACAGCATCACCCTGGTTGCGATGGTTCTGCTGTGGCAAAAATTCCATCGCATAATGGATGCCTTTACGTTCGCGTCCAGGAATCTTCAAATCGCGCGGCTGCTCAGCGCCTCCGGTCAGCAGCACGGCTTCATACTGGCTCATCAGCTGATCAACCGGCACATTTACGCCCACGTGCGCGTCGGTGATGAACTGCACACCCTCCGCGCTCATCTGTTCAACGCGGCGATCGATCACGTGCTTTTCAAGCTTAAAATTCGGAATACCGTAACGCAGCAGACCGCCGACGCGATTGTTCTTCTCGTACACCGTTACCGAGTGGCCGGCACGACGCAGTTGCTGCGCAGCCGCAAGCCCCGCAGGCCCGCTGCCTACTACGGCAACGCGCTTGCCAGTCGATTGCTCCGGCGGCTCAGGATGAATCCAGCCTTCGTCCCATGCACGTTCCACGATTGAACGCTCGATGAGCTTGATCGAGACCGGCGGCTGATTGATGCCCAGCACGCACGCAGCTTCACAAGGTGCGGGACAGATGCGGCCCGTAAATTCCGGAAAGTTGTTGGTCGCGTGCAGCCGGCGGATCGCCGTCTCCCAACGGTTGTTGTACACCAGGTCGTTCCAGTCAGGAATCAGGTTGTTGACCGGGCATCCGGTATGGCAAAACGGCACGCCGCAATCCATGCAGCGCGCGCCCTGCTCTCGCTGCTTCTCTTCAGGGAACGGCTCGTAGATTTCGAACCAGTCCTTGATGCGCTCCTCGGGCTTGCGCCGTGTGGGCTGCTCGCGCTTGATTTCAAGAAAGCCTGTTTCCTTACCCATGCAGCACCTCTGCGGTCGGCGTCACCAGAGGCGACGGAATAGTGGGTGAAGCATAAACTGACGTGGCTCGCGGTATTCCAAGCACGCGCTTGTACTCGTGCGGGAATACCTTGATGAATCGCGGTTGAGCGTCAGCCCAGTGCTCAAGTATCCATGCTGCGCGTGGGCTGCCCGTAAAGTCGCGATGACGCTCAAGCATGGCCTTCACGCGCTCTACATCGGCGTCTTCAACCAGCGGTTCCAGGTCGACACTCACCTTGTTGCAGCGCCGCGTCGAAAAATCGCCCTGGTCGTCGTACACGTAAGCAACGCCGCCGCTCATGCCGGCTGCAAAGTTGCGGCCAGTAGAGCCGAGCACGATCACCGTTCCGTTGGTCATGTACTCGCAGCCGTGGTCGCCCACGCCTTCAACCACAGCAACGGCGCCCGAGTTGCGGACCGCAAAACGCTCGCCGGCAATGCCGTTCAGGAAGACTTCGCCTGAAGTTGCGCCGTACAGAACCACATTGCCAACCAGAATGCTTTCTTCCGGCAGGAAGCTCGAGGTCTTTGGCGGATAAGCGATGATCCGTCCACCGGACAGGCCCTTGCCTAGATAGTCGTTCGAGTCGCCTTCAAGTTCAAGTGTTACGCCCGAGGGAACAAAAGCGCCGAAACTCTGGCCGGCCGATCCTTCAAAACGGAAATTGATAGTCCCGTCAGGCAATCCGTCAGAGCCATACCTGCGTGCGATTTCGCCGCCCAGCATAGCGCCCACCGTGCGGTGCACGTTGCGAATCGCAAACTTTCCAGTGACCGGCGTCTTTGATTCAAGTGCCGGCTTCGCCTTCGCAATCAACTGATGATCCAGCGCCTGGTTCAGGCCGTGATCCTGCGGCTGCATGCGGCGGCGCGCAACGCGCGAGGGAAGCGTGGGCGAGTAAAGTATCGACGAAAGGTCGATGCCCTTGGCCTTCCAGTGCAGGTCGGCAATAGCAGCGTCGATCTTGTCCACGCGACCTACCATTTCGTCCACCGTGCGGAAGCCGAGCTTGGCCATGTGCTGCCGCATCTGCTCCGCAATGAAGAAGAAGAAGTTGATGACATGCTCAGGCGTGCCGGTAAAGCGCGACCGTAAAACCGGGTCCTGGGTAGCGATACCTACCGCGCAAGTGTTCAAGTGGCACTTACGCATCATGATGCAACCCATTGTTATCAGGGGCATTGTCGCAAAGCCGAATTCTTCAGCGCCAAGCAGTGCGGCAATCACAACGTCGCGTCCAGTTTGCAGCTTGCCGTCCGTCTGTACGCGGATGCGGCTACGCAGATCGTTCAGCAGCAGCACCTGTTGCGTTTCAGCCAGGCCAAGTTCCCATGGCAGCCCGGCATGCTTGATCGAGCTCAGCGGAGAAGCACCCGTTCCGCCGCTGTCGCCCGAGATGAGCACAACATCGGCGTGCGCCTTTGAAACGCCGGCAGCAACCGTGCCAACGCCCACTTCAGACACCAGCTTGACCGCAATACGCGCCTGCGGGTTCACGTTCTTCAAGTCGTAAATGAGCTGCGCCAGATCTTCGATTGAGTAGATGTCGTGGTGCGGAGGCGGAGAGATCAGCGTCACGCCGGGCGTGGAGTGGCGCGTTTTGGCGATGATTGCGTCCACCTTGTGGCCCGGCAGCTCGCCGCCTTCACCCGGCTTTGCGCCCTGTGCAACCTTGATCTGAA
>JADGNO010000310.1 GCA_017883405.1 Occallatibacter sp.
AAGCTCGTCAAGGCTGAGTGGGCAGTCTCGACTTCAACGAATCGTCGCGTGCGCATCTACGAGATCACCAAAGCGGGCATTCACCACCTGGAGCACGAATTGTCCAGCTTCGACCGCATGCTGGAGGGCATTCAGATGGTGCTTGGTCCTGCGCGGCGCACTGCAAATCCCTGAGAGGGTCTGTGATGAGCTGGTTTGATCGAGTCTTTCGCCGCGGTCAGCTTGAGGGTGAGTTGTCTGAAGAACTGCGTGTCCACATTGAAGAAAGAACCGAGCAACTGATGCGTCTTGAGAATCTTTCTCGAGAAGAAGCGCGCCAGGCTGCCCTTCGCGCTTTTGGAAACGTGACTCTGCTGCAGCAGAAGAGCCGTGAGGTATGGCAGTGGTTCTGGCTTGAATCGATTCTTGCCGATTTGAAGTTCATCTTCCGCCGATTGAGAAAGGCGCCCGGCTTTTCGCTGACGGTGTTACTGACGCTGGCCATTGGCATCGGCGCCAATGCTGCGGTCTTTACGGTAGTGAACAGCGTACTTTTCAAGCCGCTACCATATCCGGATTCTGACCGCATCGTATCTCTTTCGCTGAACGCGCCCGGTGCTGCGGGTCTGGCAAATTTCCAGAAAGGCCTGCCGCTTTCCGCTTCAATGTATTTCGCCTTCAGCGAGAACAACAGGACCTTTCAATCGCTGGGCATATGGTCAATGAACAAGGCCAACCTGACTGGGCTGGCGCAACCCGAGCAAGTGAATGTGGCTTTGATTACCGACGGGGTGCTCGAAACGTTCGGCGTTCCTCCATTAGCAGGCCGTGAGTTATCGGTTGCCGATCATGCTCCTAACGGGCCAAAGAACGTCATGCTCAGTTATGGCTACTGGCAGCGGCGCTTCGGCGGCGATCGATCTGTTGTCGGACGCACCATCATCATTGATTCCCGGGCACGGACGATTGTCGGCATTATGCCGCGCGGCTTCCGCGTTGTCGACCATGACTTTGACGTGATGGCGCCGTTTGCGTTCGAGCGTAATAAGCAACCGCTGGCCGGCTTCGGATTTCAGGGGATTGGGCGCCTCAAACCCGGAGTCACGATCCAGCAGGCCAACGCCGACATCGCGCGCACTATCCCCACCTGGATGGACTCATTCTCTAATGGCCCCGGATCCGACTCGCACTGGTACGTCAAGTGGCGGATCACGCCGGACCTTCACTTGCTGAAGCAGGAGATCGTTGGGAACGTGGGCAACGTTCTCTGGGTAGTGATGGGCACCATCGGAATTGTGTTGTTGATCGCCTGCGTCAACGTTGCCAATCTGATGCTGGTGCGGGCCGAGGCGCGCCAGGTTGAACTCTCTGTACGGGCAGCGCTAG
Organism: Occallatibacter sp.; assembly: GCA_017883405.1. GTDB lineage: Bacteria > Acidobacteriota > Terriglobia > Terriglobales > Acidobacteriaceae > Telmatobacter. Next base: position 1,366 of record JADGNO010000310.1, read on the forward strand.
GTGCCGGACGCGGCAGAATCGCGCGCGAAATGATTTTTGAAAGTGTAGTTCTCGGGCTCATCGGCGGCGTATTCGGAACTGCGATAGCGGCTTTGGGGCTACGTTCTTTGGTGTCAATTGGTCCAGCAAATCTTCCGCGCCTGCAAGAGATATCGCTCGATCGAGGCTCAATTCTCTTTACGCTTGCCCTTTCGGTTGCCTCCAGTTTGTTCTTCGGCTCCATTCCAGCCTGGAAGTATTCTCGGAGCAACGCTACCGTTAGCCGGGGGACAACGCGCACCAGTGGCGCTACACGCGAGCGCAATCGGTCCCGCAACATTCTGGTGGTCGCCCAGGTGGCGATGGCACTTGTCCTGCTGGTATGCGCCGTTCTGATGATCCGCACCTTTCAACAGCTCCGCATGGTCGAGCCCGGTTTTACTGATCCCGCCGATCTGCAAACAGTGCGCATTGCAATTCCTGAATCTTTCCTTTCCGATTCGCGCATGGTCGTTCGCCTTGAGAACAATGTCGTTGATAAGCTGGCCGCAATTCCCGGCGTGACTTCAGTCGGCTTTGCCCAGACAGGGCCCATGGAAGGGGATGGGCACGGGTGGAATTTGATCTATGTGGAAGGGAAGACTTATGCCGGCGATCCACCAATTCGGTTTTATAACTACATCTCTCCGGGATACCTTCATGCTCTGGGTGCGCGCCTGATTGCAGGCCGCGACTTTACCTGGCAAGGGGCCTACAATCTGCGGCCGGAGCTAATCGTTTCAGAGAATCTTGCTCGCGAAGAGTGGGGTAGCGCCGGAGCAGCCATCGGCAAGCGGCTGCGCGAAACTCCACGCGAAACTCCAGGTGAACCGTGGTATGAGGTCGTTGGCGTGGTTCAAGACGTTCACTATGATGGCGTTGGTGAAGCGGCCCCGGCCGTTGTCTACTGGCCCGCTCTAATTCATAGCCCCTGGATGGGGACCTACACGCCCCGTTCCAGTGTGTTTACATTGCGCAGCAATCGCGCAGGTACACAGGCGTTTCTTAACGAAGTGCAGCAGGCCGTGTGGAGCGCGAATGCCGACCTTCCCGTAGCTTCGCCGCGCACCATGCAGGAGATTTATTCAAAATCTCTGGCACGCACTTCTTTCACGTTGGTGATGCTGGGCATCGCTGCTTCAATGGCCCTCGCACTTGGCATCATTGGAATCTACGGCGTGATCTCATACGCGGTGTCGCGGTGCACACGCGAAATAGGCATTCGCCTTGCGTTGGGCGCACAGAAATCCGAACTGCGCTGGATGTTCGTTCGCTCTGCCCTGGCGCTCACAGGTATTGGAATTGTCATCGGCCTGGGAGCCGCAGCCGGAGTTGCAAGGTTGATGGGTGCGTTGTTGTTTGGTGTCAGTCCTTTTGATCCGGTAAGCTTTGCCGCGGTACCGTTGATACTGGCCGCAGCAGCGGCTCTTGCGAGCTTCTTGCCGGCCCATCGCGCTGCCGATATCAACCCGGTGGACGCGCTCAAGGGAGAATGATGGCGTCCCGTTTAGTGCTTCGGGGTGATCAATTTCGGTCGCGCGAGGCGTTGTGGTCTCCCACCCTTTGTGCAGAATGCGCACAAAGGATGGGGCGCCCAAGGTAGGTGATGAGGCAAGGATGCGCAACTAAAGCCTTGTCACGACTTGCATTGAAAATGCTCTAGCGCAACCAGAATGGCTTTGGTTCCACGGCGTTCATCTCGGCGAATTCCGCGTCGCTCAGCTTGAAGGATGCTGTCGCCACGTTCTCTTCAAGATGTTTCACAGAGCTGGTTCCGGGAATGGCTACGATAAATGGCGACCGGCGCAGCAGCCAAGCCAGTGAAATGACCAGGGTGGAAACGTTGCGGGCTGCGGCGATCTTTTCGACTACCTCGTTTGCTTTGCGCGCCTGCGCCATCGGTCCCCAGGGCAGGAATGCGATGCCTTGCGACTCGCAGTAGTCGAGCACAAAATCCCACTCGCGGTCGCTGAAGCTGTAACGGTTCTGCACTGACACGATCGGGACCATCTTCTGCGCGCGTTTGATATGCTCCAGCGTTACGTTTGAAAGCGCGATGTGGCGAATCTTTCCCTGCTCCCGGAGCTGTACCAGCGTTTCCATTGAAGCGTCGAAAGACGTAGCCGGATCGGGCGTATGGAGCTGGTAGACATCGATGCGTTCCAGGCGAAGCCGCTTCAGGCTGCCTTCAATGGCCTGTTGAATATGCGCCGGGCTCGAATTGTGTTGCCACACGCCAGGCCCATGACGCACCCAGCCTACTTTGGTCGTGATGACGAGATCTTTGGGATAGGGATAGAGCGCTTCGGCAATCAATTCTTCAGAAACGTCCGGACCATACGAGTCGGCGGTGTCAATAAAATTGACGCCGAGGTCGACGGCGCGGCGCAGAGTGGCCAGTGCGCCCTCGCGATCGGTGGGCGGTCCCCAGATACCCTTGCCGGTGATGCGCATAGCTCCATAGCCCATGCGATTGATGGTTAAATCACCGCCAAGCGTAACGGTGCCCGCTTGCGCGGCAGGCAGAATTCCAGTTTCAGCAGGCATAGCAAAAGTCTCCTTAGGAGGTGGAAGATGGCAAAGCTCGACACTCAATTGTAAGAGACAAAAAAGCCTCAGTGAGATGCGTCCAGGGTCGGATTCATCCCACTGAGG
>JADGNO010000311.1 GCA_017883405.1 Occallatibacter sp.
ATCTCGGCGTCAAGGGAGAACCAAATGAAAACTGCTATGAAGATCGCCGCACTCAGCCTGGTATTTTCGCTGGCAGCGATGGTTGCACCGGCACAGCAGGACTATTTCAGCAACTGGCCTGAGGGCCGTTCTCCGCAGGAAGTTGGCAAGCGCCTGGCCGAACACTTCGTCACCAGCCCGCATCAATACACGGCGACAATTCACTACTCCGAAGTGTGCGCATGGTACGGCGCACTCACGTATGCGCAGCTCACGCATGACGATGCTCTGCGCGATGCGCTGATCAAAAAATATCAGCCGCTGATGCCCGGCGGCACCGAGGCCGATCGCATTCCTCAGCGCCACCATGTCGACGACTCCATCTTCGGAATCATCTCGCTTGAAATCGCCATCCAGACCAAGGACGCTAAACAACTCGAAATCGGCAAAGGCTGGGCCGATCGTCAATGGGAAAATCCGCAGCCCGACGGCCTTTCAGGTGAAACGCGCTATTGGATTGACGACATGTACATGTTGACGATCTTGCAGCTTGAGGCATACCGCGCTACCGGTGATAAAAAATATCTCGACCGCGACGCCAACGAAATGGTGTCGTATCTTGACAAGCTGCAACAACCGAATGGCCTCTTCTTCCACGCTCCCGATGTGCCGTTCTACTGGGGGCGCGGAGATGGTTGGGTTGCGGCAGGCATGGCGGAAATGCTCCGCACACTTCCTGAGAATCATCCTCAGCGCGCGCGCATTTTGAAAGGCTATCGCTTGATGATGTCGGCACTGATCAATTATCAGGGTAAGGACGGAATGTGGCGCGAGCTCATTGACCGCGACGACGCATGGCCTGAGAGCTCCAGCTCCGCCATGTTCAGCTTCGCCATGATTACCGGTGTCAAGAATGGATGGCTGGATGCCGCCAGCTACGGCCCCGCGGCACGCAAAGCATGGATCGCCGTGACCGGATTCATTGATCAGAACAACGACATCACCAGCGTTTGCGAAGGCACCGGCAAGAAAAACGATCTGGAATATTATTACGAGCGCAAACGCCGCACCGGCGACTTCCACGGCCAGGCCCCGGTCCTATGGGCGGCCTCAGCTCTGTTGCGGTAAACGAGCTTCGATTTGAAAACAGTATTTCCATAGCCGCTATTTTGCCGGCTGCTAAAACGCTCGAAGTGCGGCCAGCTCATCGTCCCTCTCAATCCAGCCGAGTCAGGTATGCTTCGCCTTCGCTTGGCTGCAGATGGCGCGCAATCTGCTCAGCTACTTTGCGGTCGTCGCCTTCAGGCCTGATGCGCACCCAGTAACTATCCGTTCCGGGAAACTCAATCACGTTGGCGTCCGCGTACTTGCGCATGAGTTCGGACTTTAGTTTCAGGGCATCGTTCTCGTTGTGGAATGCGCCTACCTGCACACACCAACGGCCGCCGGAATCGATTGGTTTGGGTGTCTGGTAGACGTCCATTCTTACTTGTGTCATGCCGATGCGGTAGAGGCCGATGGCTTTTGCTGCCGCCGTTGTCAGGTCCAGCATGCGGTCTTCGACAAAGGGTCCGCGGTCGGTTATCCGCAACACCGTCGATTGCCCGGTCTTCAAATTCGTTACAACTACAAGTGACCCCATTGGCAAGGTGCGATGCGCCGCGGTCATCGCATCATCATCAAACACCTGGCCATTCGCGCTTTTTCTGCCTTTGTAAGGAGCGGTATACCAGGTGGCCAAGCCTTCCTGGGTAAGTATGGGCGTATGCGTCGCAACGTATTCCATGTCTTCAGCGTTGACTCCACCGGGAGGCGCGGGGGTAATTGGAATGCGTGAGGGCTGCCGCGATCCTGACGAGTAGGTTGGCGACGAAGCTGTGGGGGCCGATCGAACTGGCGCGAGCTCCGAGGGTGTTGGAGCAACGGAAGTTGTGCGGCGGTGACCGCATCCAAACAGCGTAAGAACGGGTACAAGCAATCCCGCCAGGCGGAAGCTGCTCTTCCATGCTCCGGAGGTCGAGATCAAGGGCGCGGGTCCTTGGGCTGCTGGGATGCGGAGCTTCGATTCTCGACGCGGTCGGCAAGCTTTTGCAGAGTCTCCGCCAGAGATCGCATGGCTGAGATCGATTCCTTGCGCACCTGCGGCACCACGGCGTCATTGACGTAGGCCACTGCGTGACGGAGCTCCATTTCTATCAATTCCACTGCTTCTTCGATGCGCCGGCCTACACCGCCGGGTCCTGGAGGTGGATAAGTACTCATACGTTGTTCTATGCTGCCGCAACCTTCAGAGTTATCTGCTCGTTCACGGCGAAAATGCGGTGAAAGCGTCGGTTCGCGGCCAGCCCCTTTTAAGTCTGGCTGGTGTTTTGGTTGCGCGTCAATCGCGGCAGGGCCAAAGGTGCCGCATCCGTCAATACTTACAGTTATTGAACCTGAACGAACAGCCAGCGGGATTTGAGTAATTTGCAGTTCATTGACCCCCGCTTTGTCGATTTTGGCATCCAATAGTAGTGCGGCTGGAAGTTGAGCAAGCGAGGTTTGTTTGTTTGGAACGTGGACAGTTTGAACACAAGTTGAGCGGAGATGCCGGCGCCAGGCAGTTTCAAAGTCAGCCCTCCCCATGGCCTGTTTTGCTGGTATTTCCGCTCAGTTTGCTGCTGTTGCTTTTTCCCGCGCGTGGTCAGGCTCAAGAGGCATCCACGCCGCCCGATGCTCCGACACCGCAGATCCAGTCAAGGTCCGCGCCGACCTCGGCGAAGTTGACCAAGGTTCCAATTGAATCGCCCTGCCAGATCAAGAGGGATGGCGCGGCGTTTCTTGAGGCAGGTGTTGCGGGCGTGGTTGCTCCTGACCCTGCTAATCCCCCGCTGAGTCCCAGTCTGGAGCCAACCCCCTGTCCGCCCTTTGTGCCACTTATCAACTGGTATGCGCGCTTTCTGAATGGGCCGCAGGTGAAACCACTCACGCCGAAAGAAAAGGGCTTGCTGGCGGTTCGCAACCTCATTGATCCCTTCAATGCGGTGACCATTGGCGCCAACTCGGCAATCTATGTGGGAATTAATTCGCATTCAGCCTATGGGCCGGGCCTGTTGGGATTTATGAAAAACGTGGGCACGAGTTACGCCGAAGACGGTATAAGCGAGTTCTTTGGCACCTTTGCCATTCCATCGATTGCCCATCAGGATCCGCATTACCATCGCATGCCCGACGCCAGTATTGGGCGCAGGATAGCGCATGCCATTTACGAAGTTGGATGGACGCAGGGCGATGACGGAAGAGGCATGCTCAATTACGGCAACCTGTTGGGATTTGCCATCGACGGACAGCTTGAAAATTTTTATGTACCTGGAATTCAAACCAACGGCGGCGCTACAACCTCGCGCTATCTTATTGGTCTTAGTACGGCTCCTGCCGACAACCTGGTGACCGAGTTCCTGCCCGATCTTGCCCGCCACTTTCATTTTCGCGTAGTGCTGGTGCAGCGCATTATCGACCAGGTTGCGCTTCGCAACGGCGGTCAATAGCAGACCATGGTCGTGGCACTCGCTCGACACTCTCTCATTCTTCATCCGGCATGATAGGCTGGCTCCGCCGCCCAAAACGCGCCTTCTGAGCGGCGGAAAACGATTGATGACCGACGATCGCGAATCCCGCACAAAAATCTCCCGCCGCGAGTTGATCATCATCGTCTTGCTGGTAGCGTCCGCAGTTATCAACTACGTTGATCGCGCCAACCTGTCGATGGCGATGCCGCAAATTGAGCGGCACTTTGCTCTCTCGCCGTTGCAGATTGCGTCGCTGCTTGGGGCGTTCTTCTGGACATACGCTCTGCTGCAACTGTTCGGCATTGTTGGCTGGCTCACTGACCGTTTTCAACCCGGCTGGGTGCTGTTCTATGGGTACCTGCTTTGGACCGTCGTGACTGGTCTTACGGGCCTTGCAACCAGCTTTACCGCAATTTTTGTGCTGCGATTGCTACTGGGGCTTGGTGAGTCGGTTGCGTACCCGTGCTACTCGCGCATCTTCGCAGGAATGCCGCAGCAATATCGCGGGCGTGCGAACTCGGCTATCGACGCGGGCACCAAGATGGGGCCGGCGGCGGGCGTGTTTATTGCGGGCCTGATTCTTGCGCATCTTGGCTGGCGTTCGCTGTTCATCATTTTTGGAGCGGGCTGCATGTTATGGCTGCTGCCATGGGGCAAGGTGATGCCGCATGTTGAGCCGCACGAGGAGAAACCGCTGGCGCAGGATTTTCTTGAAGCGCGACACTCCATCGTCAAAATCCTGAAACACAGGAGCGCGTGGGGAACATTCATTGGGCATTTCTGCGGGAACTATTTTTATTATTTTCTGCTGGCGTGGCTGCCGCGCTACCTGATGGATGAAGAACATCTGTCCGTGGAAGCGATGTCGAACGTGACGTCTGGAGTGTTCTTTCTGATTGGCTGTTCCACGCTGATTGCGGGGTGGGCTTCAGATCGATTGGTGGCGCGCGGCGTTTCGCCGAGCATTGCGCGGCGGGGAATGGTGGCAGGCGGATTGACGGTGGGCTCGTGCCTGGTTTTCAGTTCGCTGCTTACGGGCCACCAGGTTGCATCGCTTGCGTTGCTGGTGTTTTGTTGCTCTGGTTATGGAGCTTTCTCGTCGAATCACTGGGCGATTACACAAACGCTGGCGGGGCCGACGATGGCAGGCAGGTGGTCAAGTCTGCAGAATGGAATTGCCAACTTCTCCGGCATTATTGCGCCGTGGGTTGCGGGGATTGTGTTGGCGAGGCAGGGTAGTTCGCGGCTGGCGTTCAGCATAGCGGGCGCAGTGACGCTGGCGGGAGCGCTTGCTTATGGATTTCTGGTTTGGCGTGTGGAGCCGGTGGATTGGGAAGCGAGTTGATTTCCGACTGCTGTCGGAGATCGTTTCCAGATCTATGCGGAAAGCTGTTCTCGCAGGGTGTGGTTGTGCGGTGCCCCGGCCGAGAATTCGGACATAGGGTGCCCGCCGTTAGTGCATCGCTATTTTTCTATTGAGCTTGACTTTGCCGAACAGCAATACAAGCACCGTGGAGACCAAAGCGAGCACGGCGAGGCCCGCGTACACATCAGCAAATGCGAGCAGATAAGACTGCTGTTGCAACAGGCGATAGAGCATATTGAGCGCGTGGCTTGCGGCCGCACCGCTGTTACCTTGCCGAATGTGGATGTAATGCTGCAACGCTTGTGTGGCCTGACGCACGATTGGATTTTCCGGGGTCAGGTGTTGCACAAGCATGGTCTGGTGAACCTGGCTGCGGCGGACCAGGTACGTGCTGACCATCGCAATGCCGACACTGCCGCCCACGTTGCGCATCAGGCTCATGAATCCTGTAGCAGAACCTATCTCATCGCGCCTTAATTCGGCGGTTCCGATCATGCTGCATGGCACGAACAGAAACCCGATGGCTGAACCTGCGAGGATTTGCGGCCAAAAGACGCTCCACGGACTAATGCCGAGATTAATGCGCGACAGCAGAAAAGCAGACGCGGCGAACATGATGAAGCCGAGCACGACAATCGGCCGTGCGTCGACTTTTGATACCAGGTAGCCAACTAGGATCATCGACACCATTGCGCCAAGCCCGAGCGGAGCAGTGGCGAGGCCTGCCGCATAGCTGGAGTATCCAAGCAGCAGTTGCAGAAACTGCGGCGTAAGCAGACCAAGTCCGTAGAGAAGAATACATGTTAAAAAAATCAGCGCGGTTCCCACTGCATAATTCCGGTTCCTGAAGATACGGAGGTCGACCATCGGCCGTTCAGCCTTGAGTTCGCGCACTACAAAGACGACGAGCCCAACCGCTGCGAGCACGACCATTGTGACAATGAAGTTAGATCCGAACCAGTCTTTCTCCTGCCCCTTGTCGAGAGCTACTTCCTGGCAGCCGAGCCACAGCGAAAGAGCGATCAGGCCCACGATATCGAGCGGCCCCGGATCGGAGTCTCGAACCCACGGGGGATCTTCAACCGTCTGCTGAATCGCCCACAGAGCCACCAGCCCCAGCGGAACGTTAATGTAGAAAA
>JADGNO010000312.1 GCA_017883405.1 Occallatibacter sp.
GCCAACGAAGAGGCCTGGCTCGGCAGCCTGCTGGGCGATTTCGTGAAGGGACCGCTGGACGGACGCTACGGCAAGGACATCTCCCGCGCGATCGCCTTGCACAGGAAGATCGACAGCTTTACCGACGCGCATCCGCTGGTGCTGCGGAGCAAATCGCGGATCAGCGCAGAGCGGCGCCGCTACGCCGGCATCATGATCGACATGTTCTACGATCATTTCCTGGCGAAGAACTGGGCCGAATACCATGGCGAACCGATCGGGGAGTTCACGGCGCGGATCTACGGCATTCTCCACGCGCGCCATGCAATGCTTCCGGATCGACTGCAGATCATGGCGCCGCGAATGGCGCAGTCGGATTGGCTCGCATCCTACGCCGACATCGCTTCGATCCACACGGCGCTGGATCGCATGGGCCGGCGGCTGACACGCGAAAATCGCCTGCTGGACTCGGCCGACGAACTGGTTGAGCACTACGCCGGCCTGGAAGCGGATTTCCGCGCCTTCATGCCGCAGGTCCGGCAATTCGCCAGAGGCCATCACCTGGCCGTTGCGAATCCGTAGATGCCAGCGCAGCGCGGCGCTCAGTACCGGTAACCTTCCGGCACCAGGTCCTGGTACTCCGAGTGGCGATGGATGAAACCGGCGGTGAACGGACACAACGGCATGACCTTGAGTTTCTGCGCACGCGCGTAATCGAGCGCCGTGCGCATGATCCGGTTGGCGATGCCTTTTCCTTCCAGCTCGATCGGAACCACGGTGTGCTCGATGATGATCTTTTCACAGACGACGAGATATTTCTAGAATGCGCTCGCAAAACTAACCGGGCACGGCCCGCGAAAGCGTGAGGATAAGAAACGGTCACATGGCCGCGCTCCGGCTGAGCGCAATATTACGAACTTATTTTTCTCTGATCTTTTGACTATGCTTCCAGCCGACGTTTGACCGCTGCCAGTAAGCCAAGACCGGCAACCAGTAGCGCGAGCGAACCAGGCTCCGGCACTGCTTGAGCTCGCGTAGTGACGCTCACGCTCAAATTGTCCATTGCCCACGATTCATCACTGAGACTTTGGTTGCCCTCACCAAAAATGAAGAATTCGATTGTTGCCGACGAAGCAGTGTGCGCAAAGTTGGCAAAGAGCGGATCCGCCCCGAAGTTGTAGGCACTGTCTGTGAAAAAACTGCCGGGACCAGAAAAACCGAGATCAACGTGGCGTGCGAGTTCCACGCCTGCGGGTGGCGTATAGCTTTGTATCTGGCTTGGCAATGCATTAGCAAACGATTCGCTGAACAGCGTTGTGCCATCGAACACGATTTTGAAGAAGTCCCCCGCCGGAAACGTACCAGTGCCGTCAAGCGAGTCGATCGCCGCGAACAAGAACGCGAGGCTGATCGTGTCGTGCGTGGGCAGGCTGTTCAGAGTCAGCGTGACGGTATTGCCAGTTTCACTGCGTAAGAAGTTCCCGCCGAATTGATTGCCGGATGGGCCGAGTCCGGCGTATCCCTGAACGCCAGTGAGTGTCGCGGTGCCTGGAGAAATCTCGGATGGTAAAGAGCCGTCAAAATCCGTAGAGAATACAGTGACTGGCGCGGATAGTGCGTCGCCCGAAAAACCAGCAATTAGCGCAAGAATGGTTGCCAGAGCAAGATTTTTATTATTAGGAGATTTCTTCCGATTGGCCGTTGTCAGCGTTAGAAGGGGTGCCAGCGTCCGCTGGTCAACGGTTTCTTTCATCTTGGCTCTCCTTCTTGCTTGCTTGGTTAATTTAACGCGTTAAATGTAAACAAGACCCTGATAGGAGCAATAATCATGCTAATTACAAAGATATGAATGATTACAATACTATGCTTGGCTCAACCTAGATCCTTTTATGCCAAACGGACAGTGAATGTAAGAAGATTCGACAACTGCTGGTTGGCGTCTCAATGTAAAGCAAGCGATGGAGGACATCACAGGAAAACGCACCGGACCTAACCGGCATCGAGGCTGATTTCGAAGCGCTTCGCTGCGGTGTTGTGGACGACGGGCAAGTCGGCGTCGTTAGTCATGTTCCACCCCAAAAAATGTTCACCACAGAGGCACAGAGGACGCAGAGGAAAAACAAATTGGATTGAAGAGCTGGAATGATCATTCGTGGTTCTCTGCCGCCAATTTTAGCGGCACCTCGTCAGCGACCCCGGAAGCAATTCAATCCAAGCCTTTTCCTGGTTGTAGCTTTTCCTCCGCGTCCTCTGTGCCTCTGTGGTGCATGGGTTTCATATTTAGCAACGCGGGCGGTGCTGCGCCCAGGGCCGGATGCGCTCGAAAGCGCGCGAGGCCTGCAGCACCCGCAGATCGCGATGCCGCCCCGCCACGATCTGCAGTCCGACCGGCAGGCCCCCGGGAGTAAAGCCGCAGGGACAAGTGGCCGCGGGCAACCACGTGAGATTGAAGGGATAGCTGAAGCCGGCCCAGCGAATCCAGTCCCACGGATGCTGCTCCCAGTGCGGCGGGATCAGATGATCGGCGGGAAATGCCGCGACCGACAACGCCGGCGTCAGCAACAGGTCATACCGCTCGAATAGCGCGCGTACCTTGTCGTACAGCGCAAGTCGCTTCTCATCGAGCCGGCAATATTCCGCCGCACTGAATTTCATGCCGTGCTTCACTAGCGCGACCAATCCGGGGTCCATGCGGTCTTCCCATTGGTCGAGCAAAGGCCCCAGGCGGCTGGTGA
>JADGNO010000313.1 GCA_017883405.1 Occallatibacter sp.
CTGACGGAGACAGCATCATCGCAGCATTCGCAGTCACTGGAACCGAAAAGTCATTCGATCCCGACTCGGCGCAACGCATCATTCTTGAAACCGGCAACATCCCCACTGCCGCCGGAACGCGCACGGCACTGGTCTTTGTTGCCAGCCACACGCGGCAAGCGGTCAAGCGCGCAGCGGCTGGAGCGGAAGGCTATGTGCTTGATCATTTCTCCCGCGCCGCCATCGACGAGCATCTGACCGATGTGGCCGCGCCGCTGCTCGATGCTTTTGGCCAGCAGCCTCCGTATGCCGTCTTCTCTGACTCGCTTGAAGTTTATAGTTCGGACTGGACCGCTAGCCTGCCCGCCGAGTTTCTGAAGCGGCGCGGCTACGATCTGGTGCCGCATCTTCCCGAACTTCTTGCCGGCGGAACAGCGCAGGCTGAATCGGTGCGCCACGATTGGGGCCAGACGCTCTCTGATCTGGTTCGCGAAAAATATCTTGCTCCGGTCACGCATTTTGCCGCTGCGCGCCACACAAAATTCAGATCGCAGACCTATGGAGAACCCGCGGTTACACTCGCCGATGAAGCGGTTCCCAACTTGCCCGAAGGCGAAGGCCCGCAGTGGCGCTCCTTCTCTTTCACTCGCTGGGCATCTTCCGCCAGCCATTTGTATGGGCGCAATGTCACCTCCGCCGAAACCTGGACGTGGCTTCACTCGCCCGCATTCCGCGCCACTCCTCTGGACATGAAAGTTGAAGCCGACCACATGTTCCTGCTCGGCGTAAACCAGATTGTCGGGCACGGCTACCCCTATTCGCCTGCCGTTGCCGGAGAGCCGGGATGGTCGCTCTATGCGGCAGCCGCATTCAATGCGCACAATCCATGGTTCCCGGTGATGCCCGATGTCGCACGCTACATGCAACGCATGAGTTGGCTGCTGCGTCAAGGCAAACCTACCAACGATATTGCCATCCTTCTGCCAGAGGACGACGCACAGGCCGCCTTTCATCCAGGCCACGTCTCCATCACCGAGGAGATGCGTTCGCGGATAAGCCCAGAGCTGATGTCTGCCATACTCGATGCCGGCTACAACATCGATTACATCGACGCGGCAACCATTGACAAGCTGAAAGGCATTCCCTATCCGGTGCTGATCCTGCCCGAGGTCACGCGCATTCCTCTCGCCACCTACAAGCAGATCGCAGCCTATGCCGCATCAAGCGGAAAAGTAATCGCCATTGGAAAGCTTCCCTCTCTCGCGCCGGGTCTGAAGGAACAAACCTCTTCGCCACAGATCGCCACTCTGTCCCGTGAGGTTTTCGAGAATACCAATCATAAGGGCATTCAGTTAGCGTCGATTGGTCTATTGGCCGAGGCGCTGCATCGCGCATTGCCGCCCGATGTCGAAGCGACGGGCTACACAGCCGGGCTTGGCTTCATTCACCGCAAGCTTTCCAACAGCGATGTGTATTATGTCGTTAACTCCTCCAACCAGCCGATCAATGGCGCAATCCGTTTCCGCTCGACGTATACCGGCCTTCAATGCTTGAGCCCCGATAGCGGTGGCGTCATCAGCAGTGCAGTGAACCCAAGCGGTTCTGCTGTTCCGCTGCAGCTTGCGCCCTACGAATCGCGTGTCTTTGTGCTGGCCGGCGATACCGCATCTGCGCCAACGGTCAAAACCTCTCCGCGCAGCACGACGCGCACTCAGCTTGCCGATTTGAGTTCAGGATGGCAACTACACTTTACCGGCAGTGCGTCCACTCAAACGGTGGACCATCCTGTTTCGTGGACCGAACTGGAAGGCAGAAAGTACTACTCCGGCGAAGTTGTATACACGCGGAATTATTCGGTCGCGCAGCCCATTACCTCCAATGCGCGCGTCTTCCTCGACTTCGGAGAAGGGACGCCGACCACAGATAACCGTCCGCCTCAGGCGCCTGGAGTCCACGCTCTGCTCGATCCGCCAATCCGTGAAGCCGCTATCGTTCTTGTGAATGGCCAGCGTGCCGGATCACTGTGGCATGCGCCTTACCGGATTGAGATTGCGCGTCTGCTCCAGCCCGGCGAAAACCGCATCGAAGTTCACGTTTATAACACTGCGATCAACGAACTTGCCGGGCAGCCGCACTACGACTATACGGCGTTGAATGCAAAGTATGGCAAGCGATTCGAACCGCAGGATATGGACCATCTGCAACCGGTACCTTCCGGTCTTCTGGGTCCCATTCACCTTGAAGAAGAGAGACAGTAATGAACAGAGTGAAACGATGGATTACCGCAGTGTTTTTTCTCGCGCTATTTTGTACAAACGCGGCCCAAGCAACGCCGAAGATATTCCTGGCCAACAATTATGGCGCCAAGGCAGATGGAGTGACGCTCAACACGACCTCGCTGCAAAAGACAATTGATGCGGCTGCTGTGGTGGGCGGAACAGTGAGTGTAAAGCCGGGAACCTATCTGACGGGCTCGCTCTTTCTCAAGTCGGGAGTCACGCTCGACCTGCCGGAAGGCGCAACGCTCATCGGTTCCCATAAGCTTGAGGACTACCCGATGCTTCCCACACGCATTGCAGGCATTGAGATGTCCTGGCCAGCCGCGCTCATCAATGTGCGCGATCAGCAACGCGTCAAGCTCACCGGCAAGGGGACCATTGATGGAGATGGTCCGATCTGGTGGAAATCTTATTGGGACCTTCGCGCCACCTATGAGCCCAAAGGGCTGCGCTGGGCGTCCGATTACGACGCACGCCGCCCGCGCCTGATTCTCATTCAGAATTCTTCTGAGGTGCAACTCGGCGGCGGTCTTCTGCTCAAGCGGTCCGGCTTCTGGACGGTGCAAATACTCTACTCGCACGATGTGCACGTCGATGGAATCGTCATCCGCAACAACGAAGGCGGCAAGGGACCGAGCACCGACGGCATCGATATCGACTCCTCGCGCAAAATCCTCGTGGAGCACGCCGACATCGACGTCAACGACGATGCCCTTTGCCTCAAGTCGGGCCGCGACTCCGATGGCCTGCGCGTCAACCGACCCACAGAGGATGTGGTGTTGCGCGACTCCATCATTCGCCATGGCGCAGCCGCCGTCACCATCGGCAGCGAAACCTCCGGCGGCTTCCGCAACATCGAGGCCTAC
>JADGNO010000048.1 GCA_017883405.1 Occallatibacter sp.
ATCGTGCCATTCAATCTTGAAGAGACCATTGCGCTGCTTACGCGCACGCCTGCCACACTCGACGCACTATTGCGAGATCTGCCCGAAACTTGGACGCTGCGCAACGAAGGCGAGAATACCTGGAACGTGTTCGACGTCGTGGGACATCTGAACCACGGCGAGCGCACCGATTGGATTCCGCGAATCCGCCGCATCCTGGAATTCGGCGAAAGCAAACCTTTCGAACCATTCGATCGCTTTGCTCAAACGCGAGAGAGTGCAGGGAAATCGTTGGCGCAACTGCTGGATGCATTTGCTGAACTGCGCACGGAGAACCTGCGTCAACTTCGGTCGTTTAATCTTCAGGCCATGGATTTCGAGCGTCGCGGACGGCATCCTGCGCTTGGGACGGTCATCCTGTCGGAATTGCTTTCCACCTGGGCTGCGCATGATTTGACGCACCTGCACCAGGTCTCGAGGATCATGGCTCATCAATATCGTGAGCAGGTTGGGCCGTGGAGCAAGTTTCTCGGCGTGCTGCAATGTTCCGGTCATAGTCAATAGCCAAGCACCCGGCTTCTTGCAATAATCCCCAACATGCAACTCTGGCTAGCGCGGCAGGCAGCGGTGCCTGTCCGCGAACAATTGGTGACCCAGATCGTTCTCGGCATCCTCTGCGACGAATTGCCGGCCGGGCATCGGCTGCCCAGCACGCGCGAGCTGGCACGTCGTTTCAAGGTTCACGCCAATACCATCAGTGCGGCTTACAAACAGCTCGAGCAAGAGCGCTGGGTGGAGTTCCGGCATGGCAGTGGCGTGTTCGTCCGCGGCAGTAAACCGTCGGAAGAGCTGAAAGGGAGTCTCGCGCTCGATCGCCTGTTGGCCGATCTCTTTCGTTCCGCGCGCGAGCTTGGGGTGCCGCTATCGGAGGTGCGTTCGCGTTTGCAGCATTGGATTGCAATTCAGCCTCCCGATCACTTCCTGCTGCTTGAACCGGAGGAAGAGTTGCGGCGCATTGCAGCGGAAGAGATGCGGCGCGCGGTGCGGCTGCCCGTGCAGGAAGCCGACCTGGATGCGGGCAAATCGGCAGGGAACTTAGCGGGTGCAATTCCCGTCTGCCTGCCCAGATGGGAGATTCAACATCCATTACGCATTTCGGCGACTTTGCCAAGCCCATCCAGACATTTATCGATAGAGTGGCAGATGCCATCGGCGGCTACTACAAGCCCCATCAGATCATCAGAGTTGCGAAGGCCGAATCAGAGGCCGCAATCATAAAAGCAACATCCGCGATCGAGCTGGATCAACTTCAGCGCAGAGCTGCTGCTAGGTTTGTCGCGGAAGAAGTTGAAAGGCAGCAAAATATGGAGGCGATTGCGAATGCGGCGATTCCTCTTCTCTCAGAAAACGCAAAAACGGAATTGGTCGAGCGAGATTGGGTGGTGAACTTCTTTGATAAAGCGCGTCTAACCTCCGACGCACAGATGCGGCAACTATTGGCAAAAATTCTCGCGGGAGAAGCAAACGAACCTGGGCATTTCTCAAAACGCACGATTAATCTAGTGAGCGAGCTTGACAAATCGGATGCCGAGAAATTTTCGATCGTTTGTCGCTTCATGGTCGGTATCGATAGTCACCTGGTTCCTATCTATGTGCTAGACGCGGAATTTAAGGACATCTACAAGAATAACGGGCTCACCGTGGAGGTTATCAACCACGTCAACGCGATGGGGTTGATAATCTGGAACGATGTGGGTTATTCGATCGATTTTGGCCAACCGGTCAGCATCGTGGATTACTTCGGCACGAAATACTCCGTTCAGTGGGACCATGAGTCGACTAAAAAGACAGAAGTGTCGGTCGGACGAATGCTATGCACAGCCGCCGGAGAACAGCTTGCATCAATCTGCGAGACAAAGCCGGTTGAAGGTTTCATGGAGAGAATTGTCACATACTGGAAGTCGGGGGGTATCGACACGAAACTTCAAATCGCACAGCCATCATGAGCACTGCTAATGTTTGGGAACAATGGCGACGCCACACAGAATACTGCGCCGCGTCGCCAAAAGGGCAGCAATGCCACGCATCCGAGTTCAGCAGGCTCAAACGAACTTGCTACATAGGGGCTTGCTTTTTCAGGTTCGACTTGCGCCCGCGCTTCGCACCCGTTGCCGGAGAATTGCCCGCCGCGATTGGCTCACGTTCGCTTACGACGTCCAGGTTTGACCCGAATCCCGGCACCGGATTTTCTGATGCCCGCCGTCTGCTTTACATAATATCTGTTATCGGACATTGCATATCCGTGAAGCCTGGGATGCGATTTGGGCGTCCAAGCCCCTTCGCCTACACTCAGTCCCTATGAATCGCCGGTTCCTTCTCTTGCCTTTCTGCTTCGCCGCTCTTCTTGCCGCTCAAACTCCATGGGAGTTGCAGGACTCGCACGTCACGGCTGGCCTGCGCGGCATTCATGCGGTCAGTGCGGCAGTGGCTTGGGCGAGCGGCACTGACGGAACCGTCCTTCGCACCACGGACGGCGGCGAACATTGGCAGAAATGTGCGGTGCCCCCGGATGGCGACAAACTGGACTTCCGTGGAGTGTGGGCCTGGGATGCCCAGATGGCTGTGGTGATGTCCTCCGGACCAGGCGAGCAGTCCCGTGTATATCGGACCAAGGACGGCTGCGCCCATTGGACCGAAGAACGGCGTAACCCCGACAAAGACGGCTTCTGGGATGCCATGGCATTCGGGTCGCCGGAAGACGCCCAGTTGATTGGCGATCCAGTGG
>JADGNO010000314.1 GCA_017883405.1 Occallatibacter sp.
GAAGCGCTCGCAACCGCTGAAGAAGCCGGCTACAGCATGGATGAATTGTTAGGCTCAGCGCCCGATGAGGAAATCGTTGCAGACGAAGACGAAGCCGCCCCTGATGAATCGATAGCTGACGACGATGACCTGGATGATGATCTGGATGACGATGGGGTCGATATCCCGGCAATCATCGAGCAAGGATCAGAAATCGACGACGACCTCGAATTCCAGGAGGATGAAGATGAAGAACTCCCAGAAGAGTAGAGATCGCTAGCTTCGTACCTAATGCGGCCGCCCCGGCAAAACGAAGTGCTCTGCGCAGCGAGGCTCGTAGTTATCACCGGCCATAATAATGGGACTCTCATAAGGCGCTGGCTCGCCGTCTATCAGCCGCTGCGGATAAAGCGCCTTCGCGCCGCATGCGCAATAAGCCACTAACTCCGTAATGTTTCCTGAGTAAGTCCGCACCAGCCACGAGAGATCGAGCATCTCGCCAAAGGGCATTCCACGGAAATCGAGCTCCAGCCCCGACACCATCACGTCGTATCCGGCCTCAAGCAAATGCCGCGTGAATGCAAACAGATCCTGAACAAACTGGCCTTCGTCGATCGCAATACACTCTACGCGCTTGCCGATCGCTTGCTCAGTCGCCTGCAGTACTGGCAGCACCGTCCATGGATCGGAGCACTGAAATTCAACGGCTTCCATTTTTCCGCAGCCGTTAAGGTTACGGCTCTCCACCACTCCGGCAGAAGATTTGGTGTCGGCGCTGGGCTTCAGAAGCATCACATATTGCTTGGCGTACTGCCGGCGCGTTTCGATCCGTCGCAGCAGTTCTGCGGTCTTGTTGCTCCGCATCGGCCCGACGATCATCTCCAGCTTCCCAGTCACTCGCTTCTCCGCACCCGTAAACATCTTCGCCCGCCAGGCCGAGCTAACGGCTTGCCGAGAAGAATAAAAAAGCGTCTCTCCAGAGCATAAATCCCCAATCAAGCTATCGAATAGCTTCTGCGTCCCGTCCGGTTTAGAGTTTCCGCCAGCCGTGTGCATCGCATTTAGTCACATGAGCCTGTGACCTGAGGCACATCGAAATTCACAAAACGGCTTCAATGTTCCATCGGACAATCTCTGGGGTGAAGTGTACGCGTCAGTGCAGTTTAATCGCGCTCTACGCAATTCTTTCGCCAGGTAGCTTGGATTGGGCGACTGCTCTTTTCCTTCATTATCGGGTCCTCTCCCCAGAAGCGGTCCGGAAGTCAGGTGGGAGGATTCTATGCCAGCCGCCGCCGCTCTAAGTGTCACCGCAGTTCTCGAACCTCACGAGAAGCTTCTCATCGATCAGACCATCGTGAAATTTAAAGACAAGCCAGGAGCCCTGCTCGGCATTCTTGAAGCAGTGCAGGAGGGCAACCCTCACAAGTTCCTCTCGCTGGAATCGCTGCGTTATGTCGCGGAGCAGACCGGCATACCCCCGG
This sequence comes from Occallatibacter sp., assembly GCA_017883405.1. Classification (GTDB taxonomy): domain Bacteria; phylum Acidobacteriota; class Terriglobia; order Terriglobales; family Acidobacteriaceae; genus Telmatobacter. The sequence goes on from JADGNO010000314.1 coordinate 1,461, forward strand.
CGCGGGTGTTCAGCACCGCCACATTTTATGCGCTCTTCAATCTCGATCCGCAGGGCGACAACGTTGTGTGCGTGTGCCGTGGAACAGCGTGCCATACGCGCGGCTCACGTGATCTGCTGGCAAAGCTCTGCCTCGATCTCGGGCTCAGCGATCACGAAGTCAACGAGCCAAGCGAGGCTGACAAGCTGTCACTCACCACGGCTGATCGCAAGTTCACAGTGCGCACCGTCGCCTGCTTCGGACAATGCGCGCTCGCCCCCGTTGTCGAAGTCAATCACCACATCCTCAGCCACGTAAATGAGCGCAGCCTGCAGCGCGAGATTAAGACGATTAAACAGGAGACAAAATAATGCCGCGAATTCAGGACATCAGCTCGTTCAACGCGGTACGCGAATCCGGTATGGCCAAATTGCTGCCGGCGAAACCACGCATCACCGTGGGCATGGGAACATGCGGGCGCGGCAATGGCGCTGAAGAACTGTTCCACGCTCTGAACGGCGCCATTCAAAGCAGCGGCCTCGACGTCATGCTGACTGGCGTCGGCTGTTTCGGATCATGCTTTCAGGAGCCGTTGGTGGGCGTGCGTCTGCCCAGCGCCCCACTGGTGATGTTGAAGCGGGTGCACGCACACGACGCGGGACGCATCCTTGAAGGGCTTCAATCCGGCACCATGCCGTCCGACCTCATCTACTGCAAGATCGAGGATTGGGACCACATTACCGGCTCGGTGAAATACGGGCAGGGCTATCCCAGCATTCCAGTCTGGAACCAGGTTCCGTTCTTCAAAGGTCAAAAGAAAATTGTTCTTCGCAATTGCGGTCTTCTCAATCCTTCCGACATTGAGGAATACATCGCCGTAGGCGGCTACCAGGCTCTCTACAAGGTGCTCATCGACGGCCGCAAAGACGCAGTGATTGATCAGATCAAGGCATCGCGTTTGCGAGGTCGCGGCGGGGCAGGCTTCCTCACCGGCAACAAGTGGGATTTCTTGGCCAAGGCAAGCGGCAACGCCAAGTACGTTATCTGCAATGCTGACGAAGGCGACCCCGGCGCTTACATGAATCGCAATGAGATTGAGGGCGACCCTCACTCGTTGCTCGAAGGCATGATCGTTGGCGCATACGTCATGGGCGCTACTGAAGGCATTATCTACGTTCGCGCGGAGTATCCGCTGGCCGTGCGCCGTCTGACGCGTGCCATCGAACAGGCGCGCGAATACGGCATGCTTGGCACTAACATCCTCGATCGCGGATTCAATTTCGATATCGAGCTTGTTCAAGGAGCAGGCGCATTTGTCTGCGGCGAGGAAACAGCGCTCATCGCCTCGCTGGAAGGCTTTGCCGGCCGGCCGCATCCTAGGCCGCCGTTCCCCGCCCAAAAAGGCCTCTACGGAAAACCAACAAACATCAACAATGTCGAGACATGGTGCAACATCGCTCCCATACTGTCTCGCGGACCTGCGTGGTTTGCTGAAACGGGCAGCGTTAAAAGTCCGGGCACAAAAGTGTTCTCCCTGGTAGGCAAAATCCAGAACACCGGCCTGGTTGAAATGCCCCTAGGCACTCCACTCAAAAGCTTTATCTACGACATCGGTGAGGGAGCGGTTGCAGGCCGCCGCGTTAAAGCTGTACAGACAGGTGGCCCCTCAGGCGGCTGCATTCCGTTGGATATGCTCGATACGCCCGTCGATTACGAGGCCTTGGCTCAGATCGGCTCCATCATGGGTTCGGGCGGCATGGTGGTTCTCGATGAAGACAATTGCATGGTCGATGTGGCCCGCTATTTCATTGAGTTCACCCACTCAGAATCCTGCGGCAAATGCGTTCCGTGCCGCGTCGGCCTGAATAAAGCGCTCAGCATTCTGAACGCAATCACCAAAGGCGAAGGCACCGTTGAGCACCTTGCGCTGCTCGACGAACTCGGCCGCATGGTGCGTGAATGTTCTCTCTGCGGCCTCGGTCAATCCGCGCCTAATCCGGTGCTCACCACCATTCGTCATTTCCGCGAGGAGTACGAAGACCACATCCTCGCCCATCGCTGCCGCGCCGGAGTATGCCAGGAGCTTGCGCTCTCGCCATGCGAAAACAGCTGCCCGCTGCGCATGAACATTCCGCGTTTCCTTGAGCTCATGCAAGAGGGCCGGCTTGAAGATGCATTCGAATCCGTAATACTCGACAACCCGCTCCCCGCATCCACCGGCAGAGTCTGCCAGCACCCGTGCGACAATCGCTGCCGCCGCCAGGGCTTTGATGAAGTGGTGAACATGCGCGAGGTGCATCGCTTCATCGCCGACGAAATCTATCAGTCCGACCGTTTCGAGCCTATGCTCGAACGCATTAAGCAGCGTCGCCTTGCGCCCACCGGCCGCAAAGTTGCTGTCGCAGGTGCAGGGCCCACCGGCCTTACCGCCGCGTTCTATCTCGCCATGCTTGGGCACGACGTCACCATCTTCGAAGAGCGCAGTGAGGCGGGTGGCATGCTTCGCTTCGCCATTCCTGAATACCGTTTGCCTAAATCCGTGCTGCGCCGCGAACTCGACTTGATTGAAGCCATGGGCGTAAAGATGGTGTTCAAC
>JADGNO010000049.1 GCA_017883405.1 Occallatibacter sp.
GTAGCTTCATACGTTCTTTTCACCGCCTCTTCCATGTTGCGCGTTACGGGTCCGGTGACCAGCAGCATATCGGCGTGCTTGGGAGACGCAACAAAGTGAATCCCGAAGCGTTCGAGGTCGTAGTAAGGGTTGGTGAGCGCGCCGATTTCGGCCTCACAGCCGTTGCACGAGCCGCCATCAACTTGACGGATGTTCAATGCGCCGCCCACGATTGCCCGGATTTCGAGCGCGGCGGCAGTGAGCGCAGCCTCGTCGCACGGGATTTCGACGCCGCGCTCAACATCCCACTGGCGCGCGAGTCCTTGCCTGCTCACACCGCACGGTACTCTTGTCGCCTGGACGAAAGCGCCTTCGCCAACTTCGATGCAGTGCCCGCAGCCAGTGCATTTGCCGTAGTCCAGAGAAAGAATCGTGCGACCATCGGCTTCGTTAATTGCAAGCGCGGATATTCCACACGAATCAACTGCACGGCGCGCAATTGTTGCGGTCAGCACAATGGCTTCAACGTCGGGCATTCGGCTGCCCTGGGAATTGGCGAACAACTCCTCGACCGATACGAGCACATTGGGACTGCTCAAACTGCGTTGGATGATGTCGAAGATCATCGGTCACATCCGGAATAGGACAAGTTGAAGCTCTTATTGATAAGCGGAAAATCCGCGCTGATGTTTCCTGCCACTGCGAATGGCAAGCTTGGCCAATTCTGGAACGAAGGCGATTTAACGTGGCAACGAGCGATCCGGCCGTTGCGAATCCTGATCCAATACAGCAATTCACCACGCGGCGATTCAACTGCGGAGAATCCCTCTGCACTTCCATCGCGCGGCACCGGTGTGCTGATAATGCCTGCGGCCAATCCATGCAACGTATCCTGAATCAGTCGTGCCGACACGCGAGTTTCTTCAATGCGCATGCGCGCCCTCGACAGCACATCGCCTTGCTGAAAGTGCGGCGTCTCGACCGTGATGTTGCGATAGTGGCCGTAAGGATGATCGTGCCGGACGTCGATCCTGACACCGCTCGCACGCGCTACCGGGCCCACAGAACCGAGGTCGCGGGCGTTCTTGTTGCTCAGGATTCCCGTTCCTTCAAACCTGTTCAACACTGAAGGTGTGTCAAGTATGATGCGGGCCATCTCAGCAAAATCGTTAGCACCGTGCGCAACCGCGTTGCCGAACACACACGCGCTTTCAACGGAGAGATCGCGCCTCACGCCTCCGGGTATTGCAATTCCGCGCCAAAAACGCGTACCAAAGCAGCGGGCCGATGCCTGCAGCAGCGACTCCTTTATTCGGGCAGTGTAGGCTGCTGGAACCACGCATCCTACGTCGCCACACAGCGCGCCCACATCGGCGATGTGAGCCATCATGCGTTCAAGCTCAAGCCCGAGGAGACGAATAGTCCTGCCGCGCGGCGGAACAGAAATGCCGAACGCGTTTTCGACGGACTGGCAGTAAGCAACGGCGTGCGCAAAGCAGTTGTCGCCTGAGACCGACTCGGCCAGCGCTGGCCCGTCCATGATAGACGTTCCTTCAAAGAGTCTTTCAGTACCTTTATGCGTGAAGAAAAGTCGCGGTTCGAGATGGAGAACAGAATCGCCCATCACGCTGAACCGGAAGTGGCCCGGTTCGATAATTCCGGCATGAACTGGCCCGACTGGTAACTCGCAAACGCCGACTCCCTGCACCTGCAGAAATCTGTATTCGGCAGTATGTGAAACGAGCGGACGCAGATCGGGATGGCCGTCGATTTCGATTCCATATTCATCATGCAACTCGCGCTCATACCATGCCGCCGCGGGTGAGCCGGGCGTAGCAGACGGAAGTCCACCAGCGACCCGCACGTTTATGATGCGATACTCGCGATTCACGTCGGCAATGTAATGAACGCGTTGCGTCCCGCTCTCGTCCACGCTGCCAAAAATCGAAACAAGGCGCGTGTTGCTGCTTTCCAAAAGGCGTAGCGCGTCCTCCGCACTTCCCTCCCCACCTCTTGTTGTCGAGCTTATCGTCATTGCAGCACCACCAATGCTCTCTGCAGCAAGTATGCAAATGCGTCCGGAATGCGAACGCCGAACATCACCAGAAGTGCCGTACAAACGCTCATCACGGCAAAGTCGGTTGGAACAAGCTTCAGCTTGGATGGAACGTCTGCCCGTTTGCCTGCCAGCATACGTTGAAAGTGGTGCAACAAAGCGCCGAAGACGACGGAAAGCGACACCATAAGCAAGATGGCGATGAGATAACGAGAACCGCTGAATGCTGCAGTCAGGATCATGAATTCGCTGATGAACAGGCCGAAGGGCGGCATGCCAACGATGGCGAGGCTGCCAACTACGAGGCCTGCACTAGTCCAAGGCAGCGAACGAGCCATGCCGTGAATGCGCTTCATCCGCAACGTGCCAAAACTCTCGCGCACGTTACCCGCGGTGAAGAACATGAGTGCCTTTGCAACCGAGTGATTGAAGGTGTGCAACAGAGCGCCGAAGAGACCCAGGGGCCCGCCGAGCCCGACGCCGATGGCGATAATGCCCATGTGTTCGATACTGCTGTAGGCGAGTAGGCGCTTCAGGTCTCTCTGTACCACCATGAGGAGTGCGGCGACTGTAACCGAGAGGCCGCCAAAGATCAGCAATAAAGTATGGCTGAATCCACTGCCGATTGCATGCGATGTGATTGTGTCGAATCGCAGCAGCGCATACATGGCACAGTTCAGTAGCACGGCAGAGAGCATTGCGCTGATCGGTGTCGGCGCTTCCGCGTGCGCATCCGGAAGCCAACTATGCATCGGGACGAATCCGATCTTGGTGCCATAGCCCACCGCAACGAAAACGAAGGAGAGTTTAATCAGGTCCCGTGTGGCGCCCAGGTTTGGTGCGGCATTCATCAATGCGGCCCAATCGAGTGCGGACTCGGGATTGACACCGCTCTTGACCGCCGCCAGATAAAGCGCAATCGTGCCGAAGAGCGCGAATGCAATTCCCACCGTGCAAACAACAAGGTATTTCCATCCCGCTTCGACCGCGCCTTTTGTGTTGTAAAAACCAACCAGCAGCGCCGAGGCCAGCGTGGTGGATTCCACGCAAATCCAAAGCATGCCCAGGTTCGCCGAAAGATAAACCGCCATTATGGTGAAGACGAAAAGGAAAGTCAGGCTGTAGAACCATCGCGGCGATGAGAAGCGTCCGGCGGGAATGTGGCGCAGATAGCCGATGGAGTACACCAGCACGAGTGCGAGGATCACGCCCACGTTCAGCAAGAAGAAGGCGGTAAGGCCGTCGGCTCGCAGGTAGCGTCCCACTTGCAGCACACCGGCAGAGCGGACTCTCCACACTGCATTTGCGATTGCAGCCACCTCAAGCGCTCCCGCCGACATGGCCACACGGACCGCGCGTCTTGACTGTTTGCAGGTCAAGACTGTCAAGGCAGCAAGGAACGGAATCAGAAGTAGAAGGACCAGAGTCATTGATTCATCCCCTCAGCCTTCGCAACTTGGAGACATCCAGATGCTCGAAGGTATCGCGAATGCGAAAGACAAACAGGCCCATCAGGAAAACGCCCATCAACAGGTCGAAGAAGATTCCGATCTCGATTACCAGTGGCATGCCGAAAGTAGTCGTCAGCGCGGCTAGAAGAATCCCATTCTCAAGCACGAGCAGCCCCATGACTTGCATGAGTGCTTTCTTGCGGCTGACCATAAGGAACGCGCCGGCCAGCAGCAAAGCGATGGCGGCTGCAAGCAGGTCCTCGTCGAGTCGCAATGTCTTTGCGTAGGGTGCGACGGCGAAGAAAGACAGCAGAATTAGCGCGGCCATGATGAAGACAGACTGCGCTCCTGTTGTCGACGAGGCGACGTCCTGGGAAGCCTTGAGGTTTCTCACGATGCGAAACAGCAAGTAGGGTATAGCAACAACTTTCACCACGATTACTAATGCAGCAACAGCGTATGATTCCACCGATTTTCCAGCGTAGGCCACCGCGAGGATCTCCGCGGCCATGATGGCCGATTGCACGCTGAACAGCACGATGCAGGTGGAGATTCGTTTTGCCGAAGCCATCATCAGCAACGTGATAAACAGAAACACCGCGGATGAAGCCAGTGCCTTTGCGGCCGCTAATTCAATTAGTCCCATGCCTCACCTCATCAGCGCTGTGAACGCCACTGCAAGAATGGCCAGAGCTGAAGCCATCCCCAGAAAATCAGGAACCAGATACATGCGCAACTTAGCGATGCTGCTCTCAATCACAGCGATAGCGATCGCTGATACTGCAAATTTGAGTGCAAACGCGCCTGAAGCAAGAACGAGGCCAACAATCGAAGCGCCGGTGGCCATTCCCCAGGGCGCAAACACCCCAACGAGCAGTGCCAGGATAAGCGTTAGCTTGACGGCACTAGCCCACTCGATCAGTGCAAGGCTCGGCCCGGAGTACTCCAGCACCATGGCCTCGTGAAGCATTGTCAGTTCAAGATGCGTTGCGGGATTGTCAACTGGAATGCGTCCCGTTTCAGCAATAGCGACCAGGACCATAGCTCCCAGCGCAAACACGTATACTGCGGACAAATGCAATGGATATTGCTGCACGGTTGCGAGCACAATGCCTGACAAGGAAATCGTGTGCGTCAGAATGGCGACAGATGTCAACGCCAACAGCAACGGAGCTTCAGCGAGAGCCGAGACCAGCGCTTCGCGGCTCGCGCCCATTCCGCCGAATGAACTACCTCCGTCCATTGCTCCGAGCATCAGAAAGAATCTGCCGAACGCCAACAGGTATACGAGAAGAATGAAGTCGCCGCCCACGCCGAATAGTGCAGATGCGTGTAACACCGGTACAAATACTGCAGCGGTCGCTGTGACTGCAAACAGAATTACCGGCGCAAGGCGGAAGAGCCCGGAAGCAGTGTCTGGGACCAGGTCCTGTTTTCGAAAGAGCTTCAGCAGGTCAGCATACGGCCGCAAAACGCTTGCGCCACGGCGATTCTGTATCCGCGCCTTGATGCGCGCAATGACGCCGCGCACGAGCGGAGCAATTGCAATCAGCATTAATGCCTGGATCACATCGATTGCAAGATTCATGCGAACCTCATAAATACAAGCAGAGTAATGAGCGCCAGGAAGATGTAGAGCAGGTACACCTGCATATTTCCGGTCTGCAGTCTTCGCAACCGGGAAGCCATGCCGACGATCGCATCCACTGCAGGACGGTAGAGCGACTTCTCGAACGACGTGGTTCGAACGGATCGGTAAACGATAGATTTCGGGAAATACGGCTCTTGCGCGTACGCCACCTCGACGGTCCGGTCCGCCTCATAGACTTTTGAGAAAACCTTGCGCAGCGGTTTTGAGAATGCGGCGGAAGAATATTGCATCCGACTATCCAGGGCAGGAAGCCCGCATGCCCAGGTGGGAGTAACGCGCTTGATGCGACGAATTCCAGCAACCGCGATGATCACGACGCCAACGCACGCGGCGATGAGCGGAAGAGCGTGCGAAATGGGAAGCGTGGCTTCCGGCAGCGCCGGGGAATGCATCAGCTCTCGCGCCAGCACCATCAGCGGATTCAGCACCACACCAGGCACGATGCCGATGGCCACGCAAGCCGCGGCCAGCAGCGCCATTGCCGCCTGCATTGATGTTGTCACTTCGGTCGCATGTTCTGCCTCGATACTCCGCGCGCGCCCAAGAAAAGCCACTCCGTAAAGCTTGGCGAAACAGGCAGCGGCGATTCCACCGATCAAGGCCAGCACTCCGGCCATCAGCGGAAGAATGATGGCAGACGATATCCCGGGGAGTTCCGCGCCCTCAATGAAACTGCGAAACAGCATCCATTCGCCGACAAAGCCGTTAAACAATGGCAATCCGATGATCGAGCAGCAGCCAATCAGAAAGACAGTTCCGGTTACCCGCATGCGTCTCAGCAGGCCGCCCAGGAGCTCAATGTCTAGCGTGTGCGTGGCGTCGGCAATGGCGCCTGCGCCAAGAAAAAGCAGGCTCTTGAACAAAGAGTGATTGAGTGCGTGCAGCAATGCGGCAACCAGCGCCACTGTTGCCCACACCGGCGCGTTATTGGCCATAAACACGAGCGCGGCGCCCAGGCCGAGATAAATGATTCCAATGTTTTCAACACTGCTGTAGGCAAGCAGCCGTTTCAGATCATGCTCCGTAAGGGCATAGAGAATCCCGAGCAGGCCCGTTACTGCGCCAGCCAGCAGGACCACGTATCCCCACCAGGTCGGGCCTCCGCCAAGAAAGTCAAAGGTGAAACGAACGAACCCGTAGATTGCGGTCTTCAGCATGACGGCGGACATAAGAGCCGAGACCGGACTCGGCGCAATTGGATGCGCCTTGGGAAGCCAGAGATGAAATGGGACGATGCCTGCTTTTGTGCCAAAGCCGACGAACGACAGCAGAAAAATGGCGGTTCGCAAGCCCATTGGCATAGATGCCACCGCAGCGCGCATGGATATGAAATCGAGACTGTTCGCGTGGGGCACGAAGAGAAGAAAGCTCGCAATCACGGCGGCTGCGCCCGCATGCATCATCACGAGATAAATGAAAATGTTGTGCCTGCGCCGCTCGGAGGCGCCATCAATAACAATGAGCCCTGCCGAAAACAGCGTCATCAGCTCCCACCCGAACAGGAACGCAAACGCGGTTGATGCAGTGACGACGAGCGCCATCGAAAGCAGGAAGAGCGGCAGAAGCGCCCACATCCAATCAGCTTTCGGTCCGCTGTAATGGCGCTCCACGTACGAGGTTGAAAACAACGTAACCGGAACGCCAACGGCGCAGATCAGCAAAAGAAAGAATGCGCTAAGCCGATCAACAGTGAGCGCGAATGGAAATGGTGTCGCCCATGAAAGATCCAGTGCAAGCCTGTCGCCTCGCCAGAAACTGAAACCGGCAACTACTGTTCCAGCCAGCAAAGCAAGCAGCAAGAGCAAAGGGGGCAGCGCCCGCGTTCCTCTGCTGCGCCGGCAAAGCAGCAATACTGCCGGGATAATCAGCAGCGCAACAAGGAACGAATTGAATGTGGTTTGGATCATAGAAAATCGTGTGGGACCGGAACAAAGCGCGGTGCACTTCTTTCACCGGTCGGGGCTTTGCCATCAAGCGAACGCAGCCTCATTTGGCTCCGGCGGGGTTGAGTTGTGAAAGAAGGTCCCTGACATTGATAAGTTGGTTATTAAAAATCTCCCGCGCATCGGCGAGGAGTCGAATAATCGCCGGGTCGGATATGGAATAGAAGACGTTTTGCGCTTCCTTCCGGGCGACCACGATGTTGCTCTTGCGCAAGACTGCCAACTGCTGAGAAAGCGTGCTCTGCTCGACGGTGAGCCGTGCGCTCAGTTCGCTTACACCGGCCTCGCCCGAACAGAGCGAATCGAGAATCCTGATACGCAGCGGGTGAGCAAGCGCCTTGAAGAACTCTGCCTTGAATTGGGCCATCTCTGTCATTTGTATATATGAATATATAGATATATGTGTTCACAGTCAACTCGCCATGAGTCGTCCCGTAACTGAAAATAGCTGGATTCTGCATAAATTAAACCACTTAGGTGATCAGGCTTTCACCGCTGCCCACCCACCTCTCCCCCGCAGCTGTATGGAAGAATTCCTGGTGAGTTCGGGACTGCGGGTAAGCGACTGAAGGAGTTTGGCTCTGTTCATGAAATCGACTGCCGCGACAACAGCGTCCTATTTGTAGGAGAACTTGCAAATTGGCGAGTGCAGAAATTGATCCTGCACTCCGACCACCAATAGCCGCTGCCCCGGATCAAAACCAGGTATGCCTTCAGTCGAGAGGGAGTGGAGGGAGTCCGGTGTCTGGATCGGAGTGATTAACGCAGGACTCCCGGTCCAGAAATAGACCGGCTCGAGCCTTTTCATGATGGAAATGCCGCACGGTTCGAAGCCGGACGGGCTTTGCGGACGATATCCGCGCTCTAGCCGATTCCAACTCATTTCGAGTCAGAATCCTAGGCGACCTGATGCACCACTGCATCCTGCAGAAGTGGCTTTCGCGTAAATCATTTAATTTTATTGGGGCGGCTAGTGGGGATCGAACCCACGACATCCTGAGCCACAGTCAGGCGTTCTGCCGCTGAACTATAGCCGCCGTGTACCCTA
>JADGNO010000315.1 GCA_017883405.1 Occallatibacter sp.
CACATGCTCAGTTCCAAAGAACCTTACAACGAGAAAGTCTTTTGCCGATCTGAAGCCGAAACCCAGAAGAGAGCTGAGATGCGACTTCGCATGCAGGCAGCACACCTCGGTTTTCAAATCATTCCGACCAACAATTGAAATCGTTCCTTGGGAGTCGGCCAGTATCCGGGATTCGGATGCTTGCAGTCCGAATGCGCCCTCCGGCCCAAACGGCGTTTGCCGGTACTGATTGGCAGAGTGCTCTTGAACCCCCGCGTGAGCGCTTTGGCCGTTGTGCGCCAAGTGACTCACCAAGGCCAGCCTGGACCACTCTGAGGAAATTCGGAGTTTCTATTCGGCACGCAGCGCGGTCAAAGGATCGACGCTTGCGGCGCGGCCGGCGGGAACCGCGCTGGCTGCCAATGCAACCGCTCCCACTCCTAGAACGGCGGCGAGATAGCTTACGGGATCGAGTGCCGTAACGCCGTAAAGGGATGACGCAAGAGCACGACCCACCAAAACCGCAAGAGGAACTCCCACCAACACTCCGGTCGCGGTGAGCAGCAGGCTGTCTTTCAAGATCAACCAGACCACTTGTTCACGCCGCGCGCCCACTGCCATGCGCACGCCGATCTCGGCCGTCCGCATGTTCACGCGATAGGTAAGCGTTCCGTAAAGGCCAGTGGCCACCAGGACAATCGCCAAAATTCCGAAGAATCCAGCCAGCCGTGCAAAGAGAGTCTGTCCGGAGATGGTCATGTCATATTGCGCGCGCTGGGTCATGGGCCGTATCAGCGGCAGGTTCGGATCCAAGCTCCGCACCACTTTCTGCGCGGCCGGCAAAATCGAAAGTGGCGCGCCGTGGACGCGCATCTCAACATGCATTTCGCCGATTACGGGAACCTGCGCGTACATGTACCAAGCCATTGGGATCGGCTCTTCGTCGATGCTGCGGTACTTGTGGTCCTTGACTACGCCAACGACCGTCATCGTGTATCTGCCGTTGTCGCTGCCGATGGTGTGGCCAAGCGGATTCATGCCCGGCAGGAAGCGATTGGCAAACTGTTCATTGATGATGCCCACGTGCGGCGACGATGAGGTGTCGGAATCGACGAAGTCGCGGCCTGAAAGCACGGGCACGCCGAGAGTCCGGAAGAATTCCGGCCCGACCACGTTGCTGCGAACCCATCTGGGTGCGCCGTTGACCACCTCTGGCAACCTGCCGTCAACCATCATATCGCCGTTGTTCGACCAACCCGAACCGATCCGCTCCTCCATGATGGTTACCGATTCCACACCGGGCAAGACACGCAGCCCGTTCATCAGGTTCTGGTAGAACGCGATGACTTGGGGAACCGACTTGATATCCGGCTTGACACCGAAGACCACCAACCCTTCGACCCGCATGCCCAGCGGCGTGTTTTCGAGATTGCGCAAGGTGCGAATGAGCAACCCACCGCCCACCAGCAGCACCACGCACATTGCCATTTGCAGAGCGACAATGATTCTGCCAGTTCGCGATTTGCCCGCATCGGCGTTGGATGTGGCTGCGGATGTCTTCAGCGCCAGTTCCGCTCCGCCGGCCAAGGCGACACGAAGGGGCGCCAGCCCAAACAACACAGCGGCAATCACCAGCAAGCCAAACGTGAAAGCGAGTACTGTCTTGTCCGGCCCAAGGCTCGACTCGATCTGCGCCCAACTGCCCAACGTCCGCGTCGCCACGACGGCGAAACCCCAGGCAAGCGCACCTCCTGCTGTCACCAGGATGATGCTCTCAGTAAGCAGTTGCCGCAACAGCTCGCCGCGCCCCGCACCCAGCGCCAGTCGCAACGAGAACTCGCGTTGCCGAGTGGCATTGCGCGCCATGAGCAGCATCACAACATTTGACAGGGCGATCAGCAGCACCAGTCCTACCATGGCCATGAGAATGCGCAGCGGCTTGCCGTATTGCTCTTCATATCCCGGAAAGCTCTTGGCATCGACCACGCTCAAAACCGGCGGTCTCTCCCCCGCCACGCGCGTTCCCAAGCCGATATATGCCGCAGTCTGGAAGGCAGGCTGCAATTGCGCAACGGCTTGCGATCTCGTGACGCCGGGCGCAAGACGGCCAATCAGCCGCATGCACCACCACGTCGAGTTGGTGATGTAGGTCTTGCCATCTTCCGTAGGATTGCCCCATGCATTCAGCTCAGCGCGGCGCTGCAGCGGAATCCAGAAATCGGTGGACCCGCCTGCCTCTACGCCTTCAAAGCTCTCAGCGGCAACTCCCACGATGGTAATTCCGACTCCGTTTACAAAGAGAGTCTTTCCCAGCACATTGGGGTCGCGGGCAAATCGCCTCGTCCAGTAGTTGTAACTGATCACCGCGATGGGCGCATTGTTCGTCTCGTCGTCTTCGCTGAATCCGCGACCGCGCGGCAAACTCACACCCAGCCCAGAGAAGAAGTTACCGCTGACCATGTCGCCTTCCGCTTCCTCAGGCTCCACTCCATAGCGGACTGCGACCTTGCTGCCCGATAACGGAACATATGCCATCACCGCCGAAAGCCCGCCCTCTTGTTTGCGCAGCGCGTCGTACACAGGATAGGAAAATGTTTCGTGGGAATCTACAGTGTCGGTCCCGTGCAGGCGATTGGTCGTTCTCAAATACACCAGGCGATCTGGATCGGCCACAGGCAGGGATCGCAGGAGCACGGCATTCATGACGCTGAAAACCGCCGTGTTCGCGCCAACCCCGAGCGCCAGCGTCAGGATCGCCGTAGCGGCAAACCCCGGACTTTGGCGCAGCGAACGCAGCCCGAAGCGCAGGTAGCGCAGCAGTTTGTCCAAACCTTCCCAACGGCCTTTTATGTAAAAGCGCTCTTGTGCGGCGGGGATACTGCCAAACTCACTGCGCGCCCTCCTGTGAGCCTCATCCTCGCTCAGTCCTTCGTGGCGAAGGTCGTCGGCTTCGAGCTCAAGGTGGGCTTTGATTTCTTCCGCAAAATCTTCCGCGTTTCTTTTGCGCTGGAACATGCTCATGCCTCCTCGCCTTGCGGCCCGTTGCCAGCACCGAGAATCAAATCCATCGCGCGTGTCAGCCGCCGCCATTCATCCGTCTTCTCCATCAGCTGTTCACGGCCCTTCGAAGTCAGTGAATAGAACCGCGCCTTACGGTTGTTTTCGCTCACCCCCCACTTCGCGTGAATCCATTTCTTGTCTTCAAGCCGCTGGAGCGCGACATAGAGCGAGCCGTGGTAGACAAAGAGCACCTCTTCCGATTGGCGCTGAATGGAACGCGCAACGCCCTGCCCGTGGCAGGGTCCGAAGAGCAAGGTCTTCAGAATCAACAGGTCCAGGGTGCCCTGCAACAGGGCGATGCGGTCGTCGTTGTTCTCTTGGGTAGACATACGACCCAAGTATCCACCCGTTCGGGTAGAATGTCAACCCAAAAAAGAGAGAGACTCCTCTGGCCAATGAACGAATTGCGATGAATCGAAGTGAGTTCACTGAGCACGGATAACCGGCAACTCGTCTCCGATCTGACTTTTGGCCATTCCAGGCTCTCTGCGGGCTCAAATCGGGATCATGTACATTTTGCCGACCATCCGGCCACTGTACCGTCCGAAGGATAGCCTTGGTTCGAACGTTCGATGCAATTGTCGCGTCTATCTTTCCGATCCAGAATATACTGGAGCGCGGGCCGAAGTTGTGCTATCTGCGCCGCTCCCAGTTGGCCAAATCAATTACTGTTTTTCCGTTCACTCAGAAAGGTGTGTGAGCCGAATGCGCATGTTTACCCGTTCCAACCGATTGACCTATATCGGCGCCCTGTGCGCCGTCACCTGCCTACTTGCGGCTAGTGCCTCCTCTAATTGTCAGCAGCCATCAAATGCCCCTATGACTCAAGTTGGCGCGCCAGCGCCCATGGCCTTTGACGAGGTCATGTTCTATCCCGATACCGCCTCCGATAATGGCGACGGTTTCCTGTGGTGGGACAACCCCGACTATTGGATGTTTGCGAACGTGTCGTCGTTGAACCTGATCGCCAACGCATACGGCATTGGCATGCATCAGGTAATCGGCTTTCCAAAGTGGGGCGAGACCGACCGCTACACCCTGACGGCCACGATGGATCGAGGAAAGCTGGAGGCGTTCAAGGCGCTTCCCATGGACGAGCAGTTGAGACAACAGCGGCTGAGAATGCAAGCGGTTCTTGCCGACCTGTATCAGCTCAAAGCGCACAAAGAAACCCGCGAGATGCCTGTCTACGAGCTGGTCGTCGCCAATGGAGGACCGAAGTTGAGGGAGAAGGTGTATGAAGGCCGCCCAGGGGCATCTTTCTGGATGCCTCGACACTGGAGCAATTACGGCACGATGAAGGACCTCGCCAGTAAACTCTCGGGA
>JADGNO010000316.1 GCA_017883405.1 Occallatibacter sp.
GACCACAGTTCGTTCAGATCTGCGAACCGCCATTTGGCGGGGTCTTCGCGGCTAACGATCTTCTCCAGGGTACCAGGCCGCGAAAGATCGACCACTTCCGGCATGATTCGCATATTAGATTTGGTGGAGAAAAACACTTTGACTCGTGGCGTCAATAAGGACTTCTCGGTTTGGTCAATCACCAATCCTAATCGCCCGGAGTTGAGCTTGACCAGCGAGCCGATTGGATAAATTCCGAGACTTTTTACAAAGGCCTGGAATACCATAGGATCGAAGTGTCCGTTGGCCCATTCGGCCATTTTCCGTAGCGATTCGGCCGGGTCCCATCCCGCTTTATAGGGGCGGTTGGAGGTAATGGCGTCATAGACGTCGCAAACCGCACCCATCTTGGCGAAAAGGCTGATTTCACCGCCCTTGAGGCGCTTTGGATAACCCGACCCATCCGTCTTCTCATGATGGTGCAACACGACGTCCAGAGCGATCGCATCGGCGCCCGTGCTACCGAGCAATAGTTTGTATCCTTCTTCCGGATGAGTCTTGATGATGGCGAATTCTTCGTCCGTCAGCTTTCCGGGTTTGTTGAGGACATCCATGGGCATCAGCGCCTTACCCAGGTCATGAAGCAAGCCGGCAATACCCGCTGAACGGGTTTGCGTCTCGTCAAGGTTCAGTTGCTTGGACAGCGCAATCATTAGCGCGCAAACGGCAACCGAATGCATGTAGGTATAGTCATCTGCCGTCTTCAGGCGAGCGAGACTGATCAGAGCGCCCGGATTGCGGCTAACAGAATCGGAGATTTCTTCGACAAGCTTCTTTGCGCTGGCGGTATTGACCGCCTTGCCCAGGCGCGCTTCCTGAAACATCGAGCTTACGGCACGTTTTGACTGCGCACATATCTTTGCCGCCCGGATAAACTCAACGGAAGCAGGAACTGGAGCGACTTCGCGCTGCTCTGCTGCCGCGACGCTCAGTTCAGCATCAACTTGAGCCTCGCTTTCGGCGACCGAGACAGTAAGTTCCCCTAGTGCAACGTCAAGCCCCTTTTCATTGTCGATCCAGACTTCCTGAATGCTGCTGGCAAGGATAGCCTCAATGTCCGCGGGATCGGTAATGACAAATGCGTTGCGCCAGAAAGGATGCTCCATCCATGAGCCGCAAAACTCCTTGAGATGCATCCCTACGGTAAGCTGTTTGACGTTGATTTTTTTGAGCATGCTCTAACGCTGAAATTGCATCAGATGATCCAGGTTCTGATACTACTACTTTCTTTCACCGAAAGAACTCAGACCAGTTCATTCAAGAGCAGTGCAGCGAGAAGAGGATGGGGCAATTGCGGGCAATACGTTTGCGGTGGTAGAAACCAGAAGATCCAAGTCGTAAACAACCAGAAGCGAAAAGGGGCGGAAGAAACTCCGCCCCCTGATCAATCGGGCTATCCCCGACTACTTCTTGCTTGCCTTGAGGCACTCACTCATGAATGCCTTGCGCTCCGGCCCTTTGAGCGCCTTGGTCTTTGCCTCGGCATTACAGGATTTCATTTTTTCTTGCTGTGCTTGCTGAGCAGGAGACGGTACTTTCTTCTCTTTGTCTGCGGCAAATGCTCCGCATGAAACAAAGGAAAGAGCAACAAGAGCAATCATGGCTTTCATCAGTAACTCCTTTTTGGCGTTAGTGGTCCGTGGGCAAAACTCTCTGCTCCACCTGATCTCTCAACGAGAGGGTGGGTAAAACGAATGCCAATAGATTATGACGCAATTCATATCTCGTCGGCAAGAACGGCCTGTTGCTGGCGGTTGATGAATTCGCTCATGCTGTCGATACCCCGTAGTTGCAGGATGCAGTTGCGAACAGCCGCTTCAAGGAGAACAGCCAGATTGCGCCCCGGAGCCACATGGAATACCACTTTCCGGATCGGGATTCCGAGGATTTCCTGCGTCTGTGAGTCCAGCGGGAGGCGCGGCGAGTCGTCGCCGCTGGAGTATTTTTGTAGATGGACAATCAGCTTGAGTTTCATTTTTCGCCGAGCGGCAGTTTCGCCAAAGATCGTACGAATATTGAGCAACCCCAAGCCGCGCACTTCAAGATAGTCGCGAAGCATGCCAGGACAACGGCCTTCGATGGTTGTTGGTGCCGTTCGTGCCAGTTCAACGACATCGTCGGCCACCAGTCCGTGCCCCCGCGAAACGAGTTCAAGGGCCAGTTCGCTCTTGCCTATACCTGAGTCGCCAGTAATCAGAACTCCCATGCCGAAGACATCGAGGAAGACGCCATGCGCTGACACCGTGTCGGCGAAACGGCGTGCGAGGTAGAGATGCAACAGATCAATGACCGCCGCGCAGGCTTTGGGCGATGTAAATAGTGGGGTTTGCGTTGCTTCACAGATTTCGCGAGTTCCGGATGGAATTTCAAGGCCATCGGCGATGACTAGTGCGGGTGGCCTGGAGACCATAAGGTCATCAATCTGCCGATGCCAGCGGTCCAGCCCGACGCGCTCCGCCCAACGCTGCTCTGCCTTGCCTATGACCTGCACGCGGTGGCTATAGATAAGATTCAGGTGGCCGACAACGTCCGGACCGAAGGTCTCCATATCCTTGAGTTCGACTTGACGCTCAACACCCACGGCGGCAACCCAAGTGAGTTTGAGTTTTTCAAGATGATCTTCATAGAGCTGGGTAATGCTCAGGGTGCGGGTGGCAATCATGTGGGAACCCTACTCCAGGTTGGCAAGTATCTTGTGGACGCTGTCGGTGCTTTCAGCCGTTCGCAAGGCCTCGCGGCAGTTGCGGTCAGAGAATCGTTCTGCGAGTTCCGAGAGAATTTGCAGATGCTGCTCGGTCGCCTGTTCGGGCACAAGCAAGACAAAAAGGAGAGAGACCGGCTTCCCGTCCGGTGAGTCAAATGGCACCGGTGCGGCCAATCGCAAAAACGCACCGCTCGCATGCTTGAGTCCCTTGATCCGACCGTGAGGAATGGCAACGCCCTGACCGAGGCCGGTAGACCCAAGTTTTTCACGGGCAAACAGGCTGTCGAATACCGTGCTGCGCGCGATTCCCTGATTGTTTTCGAAAAGCAAACCAGCATGTTCGAAAACACGCTTCTTGCTGCCGGCATCAAGATCGAGAACGATATTGTCGGTACTGAGTAATTGAGTGATCTGGTTCATACAGAAACACAAACCATAGTGGCGGACATGACAATGAGTGAGGTTAATGAAGATTTGCGCCGGTTTATGGGGTGGGTTGGCTTACGCCAACCCACCATCCCAAACGTCAATCCGGAACGACCACGCTGACCTTTTGACCACGATGATGGTCCTGAATCTTCTGCTTGTGCTTCTGAATCTGGCGCTCAAGCTTATCAACCAGGCTATCCAGTGCGGCATAAAGATCCTCGTCAATCGACTCGACGTGAACATCCTTGCCGGACAGGTGGACGGTTACTTCGGCTTTCTGCTTCAGTTTGTCCACCGACAGGATCACGTTCACATCGATGACATTGTCGAAGTGACGTGTGACGCGCTCGAGCTTCCCGGTCACATATTCGTGAATGGCCGGTGTAATCTCGAGGTGGTGTCCACTGATTTGCAGGTTCATGGTGTGGCTCCTTTACATGGTGAGAGTCGCATAAACGACAGTCGAATCTCCCCTAATCAACTCATGAGAGAAGGGTCGGGGGTGAGGGGGTAAGCCTTGCTTTCATACGCTTTACGCGGAAACGGGCACTACTTGTTAAATAACTTTGCGCAGCTTGACCGGCGCGATGCTGAGCGCCTCACGATACTTGGCGATCGTTCGCCGGGCGACAACAATTCCCTGTTGGCCAAGGACTTCGGACAACTGGCTGTCGGAAAGTGGCTTTTTAGCGTCCTCAGCACCGATCAACTGTTTGATCAGCGCCCGGATCGCCGTTGCTGAACAGGCTCCTCCGGCTTCCGTAGCGACATGGCTACCGAAGAAGTACTTCAATTCAAAGATCCCGCGTGGCGTGGCCATATATTTTTGTGTCGTCACGCGTGAGATGGTTGATTCATGCAATCCCAGAATGTCGGCTATTTCGCGCAGCACCAGCGGCCTCATGGCGACTTCGCCATGATCAAAGAACTGACGCTGTCGTTCAACAATAGCCTGCGCCACTCTAAGAATAGTGTCAAACCGCTGCTGAACATTCTTGATCAGCCAGCGCGCTTCCTGCAACTGCCCGGCCAAGCCTGAACCGCGCTGCCCGGACAATATCTGGGCATACAAACTATTGATGCGCAAGCGTGGAAAGGCGTCGGAATTAACGTTAACGACCCATTGCCCGCGAATCTTGCGCACCACCACATCGGGGGTGATATAGCGGGCATCAAGCGCTGCATACTGTGCCCCTGGGCGTGGATTCAGACTGCGAATCAGGAATTGGGCGTCACGTAGCTGGTCATCTCCACAATCGACGAATTTTTTCAGCTTGGCAAAATCGCGCCCCGCAAGAAGATCAAGGTGCTGACGCACAATCTTCAGTGCCAGCACCTGGGTGTCATCCGACGGGAGCGCATCCAGTTGCAAGGCAAGGCACTCCTGCGCATTGCGCGCACCAACACCGGTCGGATCAAAATATTGCAAATGCTTGAGGGCAATCTGCAGTTCCTCAGGCTCAATTTCGAGCTCGGGTGGCAAAGTTTCGGCGAGTTCTTCGATCGATTGGGTCAGATAGCCGTCATCGTCGAGTGCCTCGATCAAGCATTGCACCAAGGTACGATCCCGGTCGGGAATGCTCATCAAGCCGAGTTGCCACGACAGATGCTCACGCAGCGAGGTCGTCGCTACTTGTACATCGTGGTAGTCACTATCGTCGTCGTCAAAGGAACCGGACGAACTGGCATAACTGCTTTCCTCGCCCAGCCAGCTCTCGTCATCGGTCGATGCAGAGGGGGAGGTTTCAGCTTCAGTTGTATCGCTGGTAGCCGATTCAGATTCCTTGGCACTGGGTGGCAGTGGTGCGTACTCCTCTTCTTCGCGTTCAAGCAGAGGATTTTCCTGCAGAAATTTTTCCAGCTCCTGCTCGAGCTCAAGCGTCGACAGTTGCAGCAAACGGATCGATTGCTGCAACTGAGGCGTAAGGGCAAGATGCTGTGAGAGCTTGAGCTGGAGGGATGGTTTCATTTACGGAGCCGGGTCGGCCACCGGACTTAAGGTTATTGCTCGTCTGGTTCTGAACTTGTAGCGGAACAAAAAGCACGCTCAGAGGCGGAAATTCTCGCCCAGATAGACCTTCCGGACGCTTTCATTATAAATGATTTCGTCAGGGCGACCAGAAGCAAGAACGCGTCCCTCATTGAGAATATAAGCGTGGTCACAAATCCCCAAAGTTTCCCTGACGTTATGGTCGGTAATCAGGACGCCAATGTTGCGTTCCTTGAGGAAGCGGATGATCTTCTGAATGTCGAGTACGGCGATGGGATCGACACCGGCAAATGGTTCGTCGAGCAGAATGAAGCGCGGATTGGTAGACAAAGCACGGGCGATTTCCACACGCCGCCGCTCGCCGCCAGACAGCGAGGCGGCGGAACTATTCCGGATATGGCCGATGTGCAATTCACTAAGCAAGCGTTCAGCCCGCTGCTCAATTTCATCGTGTGCCAGCTTCTGCAATTCAAGAACGGCCTTGATATTCTCGATGACCGTTAGCTTCCGGAAAACCGAAGCCTCCTGCGGAAGATACGAAACGCCGAGTTTTGCGCGCTGGTGAATCGGGAAGTGCGTAATTCTCTTCTCGTCGATGTGCACATCGCCACCATCGCAGGCCGCAAGGCCAACGACCATGTAAAAGCATGTGGTCTTTCCGGCTCCGTTCGGGCCGAGCAGTCCGACAACTTCACCACTGCCGACCTCAAAGGATACATCTTCAACAACAGTCCTCTTCTTGTACGTCTTTTTAAGATTGTGCGTTGAGAGTACGCTCTTCACTCCCGCCGCATCCAGTTCCTCGTTTTTATCGGACATCGCTCAGTCGTTTTCAAAGTCGCCGCGCAGTAGGCGACGAATGGTCTCTCCGGAGAAACCCCGGCTCATCAAGAATCGTACCTGACGCGCGCGCTCGGCAGCAGCATTTGTTTCTTCGCTGATTTTGCCAACGTTGTTGCCAAATTTCCGCTGCCAGACCTGCCGCGCTCGCGCCAGCTCATCAATCTCTCCTGCCAAAGCAGCGCCCACCAGCTCGTCTGATACACCCTGAGTCCGCAGCTCATAGGCTAAACGGGCGTTGCCAAAACGCTCTCCGCGGGCATGCATACGCATTTCCACATAACGCTCATCAGACAACAAACGGCGCGCTACCAGTTCGTCAAGCAGAACGTTCACATCGTCAACCGATTCCGCATATGGGGCAAGTTTGCGCGCCAGCTCGGCTCGTGCATGTTCGCGGCGCGCCAAGAGTCCCAACGCGCGCTCGCGCAACGTACTGCTCATGATAACAATTTTGCTTTTTAGGTTGGCGAAGTGATTGGTTTCGGCGATGGCACATTGACTGCCGCACGAATCTTGGCTTCAATTTCCTCAGCAATCAGCGGGTTAGCCTTGAGGTATTCACGCGCATTA
>JADGNO010000317.1 GCA_017883405.1 Occallatibacter sp.
GGTGGTCATGGATTTCAAGCACGTCGGACCAGCCAATTGAGAACTCATAAACCGCAGCCAGGCTGTCTGCCTCAAAGATCGAATAGCCGCCGGTGCCATCAGTCTTGTGCCAACGGCCCAGGAGCTTCAAACCTGCAGGTGGCGTTGCTTTGCCCTCAAGGAAACGCTTGGCTGCTTCTGCTATGCAACCAGGGCGCAGTGTATACGACGAGAAGATCTTCATGGGAACACACCTCCGTTGTGGATTGGGTTTGTCTTCGCACGAGTATCGGGGAATCTTACGAAGGCAGCCAGTGTAGCACGCACAAGTTACAGGTTCACAGAGGTTCCGCCCCAGCTCTCGGGATCCACATCGGCAATGGTTTCGGTAAAGTTCCAGCGGTGCCCGTAGAAATCTTCAGCGTCGTACTGGCGCTCGCCATAAACGTGTTCCTTAGGCTCGGTCAGTATCTTCGCGCCGGCATTTCGTGCCCTCTCGCAATGTCCCGGCGCATCATCAATGCGCACTTGGATAAAGCACGAGTTGTTCGGTTTCACGTTGCCTTCGGCGATGGTGAAGCAACCCTCGCCCGCGCGCATTTGGATGCGGTGATTGGCAATTCGCAAACGAATAGTGAATCCGAATGCTTTGGACAGCCATTCCGCAGCGGCGGCAGGATCGAGATAGATGACGACGGGGATGACCGGACAGGGGGGAGCCGAGCGGTTGAAGCGCATGAGCGGCCTCGTGTAGTGCAGCACATAGAGTAGCAGGGGTTCATTCCTCCGCTCGCCAAATCTATCCACTTCGCCGGATCGGAGGGACACGGCAGCTACCGCGTTTGCGATTCCACCTTGATCTCTACGGGCCGCGTTGCAGTTAGTTGGACGTACACCACAGCGTTGTCTCCATCGAGATGATGCTCGATGCCGAAGCGGACTGGAGCCGTACTCAGCTTTCCATCGATGGAGACTCTCACTTTGGCTGGCATGTTCCATCCTTCGATCACAATAGCCGGATTCACAAGTGGCTTTTCAACTGTGGCGTCGATCTTAAGCGCCATCGATGCATGCGCCGCATCACTGGGCCACGCGACCACAAATGCGCGTTGCGCCGGATCGTAGGTCACCGTTGCTGAGCCAGCCTCCGCGAGTTTTGCATCTGGCGGTGAAAGCCACGACTTGGCCAGCGGTAGCAGGTTGGCCTCGGCGCCGTCACGGTTGATCAAGCCGCACAGCAGCAGCTTTGTCATGCTGTCGGCGGTCTTTTCATAGGGGTCCCAATAGATGTGCGACAGCGACGAGTGCGACGCGCGATCCGAAGTCACGGTCAGGCGCCCGCTTGAAACCAGCTGAGCGACGGGCCAGTGATTCCACCATTCAAACGTGGAGTAGCTCGGCTCAAAGTTATATGAGTCGAAAGAGACTCCCCTGGGCCACACAATCTGGAATGGGTTCTGCGGTGACTTGAGCCGCACGATCTGGATGTTTGCATTGCTCGGCTTGTCGATTTTTGCGGGACCTTTTGGCAGTGTGAACGTATGATCCGTTTTTAGTTCCCAATGATAGGTCGCGGTTTCGCCCGACATGTTTTCCAACGTCAACGCATCGGGCTCGATATTGTCTTCAGGACGCTGTCCAGGCCCGTGGATGATGATCGACTCCTGCCATTCGTGCGTCGCGTCGAGACGGTGAGACCTGAGCACCTGTTTTCTTACCGCGACTCCGTCGGGGTAAACCGTCCAATACTCATCGCCCCATTCAAACCACCCTGTGCGCGGATCAGCGTTGGCGCCTTCGTAGTTCCGCGCCTCTGAAAGCGCGTAGCGCCAGTGGATGATCGCGCGCGCATCTGTCGACGACAGCACGCTAACATGCGAGTAGCGGCTTTGCTTGTCGCTCATCGGTTCGCAGTCGCCTGCACCAGGGCATCCTTTGGCCCATGTCTCCATGAATTCGTCGGTGTACCACTTGCCGTTGTCCGTTACCCATGCCGGGATGTAGTTTGTGCCTTGCCAGAATACGAGCCGCATGGGCGATTTTTCAAACCGCACCACGACATCTGTATCCGGGCCGATGCGCCGCAGATGGTCCCATGCAGGCTCGAATTTCAAGCTGGCGTAATTTGCGCCAAAAGACCCAGGGCCCGCTGGTCCCGATGGCAACACAGCAGTTGGAATGACTTCGCCTTGTGGCGCAGATGCAGCTGCAATTTGCTGCCGATCTTCTTCGGCGGTTGCCGCGCCGCTCTGCAAAGTCACTTCGTCGAGATAGCCGTCGAGCGAGTAGTAGCTCAACTCAACCGGCCGGCTGATCCAGGCAGGAAAAGTATTCTGCGGCTGCCGCACCCGGCCGATAATGAGCGTGGTGTCATTCGCCTGCCAGAAGTTGCCGGTAACGTTGAGATGTCCCGATTCCTTTCCGTCGATCAGAATCGTGAGGCCAGAATCGCTGCGAAACGTACCGGTTACATGCACCCATTTCTTCAGCGACAGGGTTTGCTCGCTTACAACCTGCTTCCAGGCGCCATCCACGCTGGCTCCAAATCCCACGTGCCCAAACGCATCGATGGCAAGCGAGAATCCGACCTGCTGAAACTCGCCCTGATCGACGAGCGGAATCCAGTTCCACGGATAGTAATCGAGCGCGACCCAGGCTGAAACAGTGAATGCGTTGCCGAGCGCGGGAACTTGCTTGGCAGCGCGGGACAACTCTGTCGTGTAGCCATCGAATTCCAGCGCATGACCTTTGACTCCGGGAACGAGCCGCCACGATCCGGCAAGGTCGTCGCCCGACTTTGCAAGCGTCGCCTTCAGAGCGTCGTCCGGGCCCTCGTCGAAAGACCATGTGATCCGGCTCGCCTGCGCCCGCACAATGCATGTTGACAGCACAACAAATATTGCAATGCTCAGATACTTCGCCAATTTCATCGGCCTTACCTCATCCCGCAAAGATCGCAGCCAGTTTAGCCCATTGGCGCCACACGCAGCCCTGCCCCACGCAGCCGCTTCAACAGCACCGCTTCAAATGTGTTTCAAATCACTAACAGCTATCCACGAACTGGTTTAACCTCGGGTGCCGGAGGATCGAGAACATGAAAGCAAATCGCCGCTCCCGTCAACTTTCGCGTCGCAGGTTCATTGGTCAAATGGCTGCAGATGCAGCCGCACTGACTGTTGCAGCAAGTCTGAGGCCGCTTAGCGTTCTTGCGCAGGCGGTGGCTTCGCCCGCAGCGGCAAACGCGGATGCGAGGCGAACATGGACGCCGTCCGATCCTCCAAACCAGCCGATTGGAACCGCGAAAGGCATTTTTCCTGGCCGCGTGGCATGGGTTCGCGATCCCGCCGTAGCCCGCTGGAACGGTAAAACAGGCCGCTGGTGGGACCAGGACAACATCGACGAAGCAGCA
>JADGNO010000318.1 GCA_017883405.1 Occallatibacter sp.
CCGTCTTATCGACTGCACGCTTTCCGTCACGCTGGAGCCGTGCGCCATGTGCGCAGGAGCCATGATTCACGCCAGGTTGGACCGCGTGGTGTATGCCACTGCCGATCCTAAGGCAGGTGCCTGCGGATCGGTGCTCGCGGTGCTGAACCATCCGAAGTTGAATCATCAGATGCAGGTTGAGCAGGGAATTGCGGCTGAAGAATCGGCGGAGATGCTGCGCGCGTTTTTTCGTGAGAGACGGTAACAGCCGGCAGTGAGCTAACTCCGTGTAAGTTTTCGAATTCTCTCAGCTTCATGCGGCCAAGTGGCAATTAGCTCTTCCGCGGTTCCGTTGCGGTAATCGGCAAAATCGAACCCGGGCGTTACAGTGCAGCCCAGCAGGGCCATTTTTCCGTCGCCGATAAGCCGCGTGCCCTGCCACACGCCTGCCGGGACGACGAGCTGGACATTCTGCCCCGCTGCGAGATCTGGTCCAAGAGTTAAAACGGCGGAGCCGCCGTCGGGGTGGAGCTGCAGCATCTCTACCGGATCGCCGAGGTAGAAGTGAAAAATTTCGTCGGAGTCGAGTACGTGCATCTCGCTGAAGGTGCCCGCTTCCAAAAGGTAGTAAATAGCCGTGCCCTGCGCTCGGGTGCCGCGGAGCAGGTTGACACTTCCGGGAGATGTGTATGTGCGGCGGAAATAGCCGCCTTCGACGGGATGCGGCTGCAAACCCAGTAGTCGCTTCAGCTCATCGGTGGTCATCATCACAAATCGTAGCAGCGATTGCATCTAAAGTAGAGTTATGACGATCCAGGTTTATACGGCCGCCTGGTGCCGTGACTGCCGCGCGACAAAGGAGTTTCTCGACTCCAACGGTTTTGCCTACACCGAGGTCAACGTCGACAGGGACCCCGCAGCCTCAGCCGAGGTGATCCGCCGCGTGGGCAAGCGCGCCATCCCGCAACTGGTGATCGACGGTCAGTGGTTCCAGCCCTACAAGCCCGGCCGCGGCCTGCTCTACGATGAGCTTCGCCAGCGCCTCGGAATTCCTCGCACCTGAACAGGTCTCCCCTCGTACAATCAAAGAGTTGGGCATTGCTGCAGTAGTCCATGTGCGCCTTCTATTTCTGCGCATGCACAGCAACTCGCATCAGCACAATGAAGCTGGAAGCTGAAAGCTGAAGGCTGGGAGCTAGATCAATTGATCGACCGTTATACACGTCCCGCCATGGGCGGCATCTGGACTGAGCAGAACAAGTATCGCTGCTGGCTAAAGGTTGAGTCGGCGGCAAGCAACGTGCTTGCCGAGGACGGCATTATTCCGGCCTCCGCTGCCGAAGCCATTGCCACCAAGGCCAGCGTCTCCGCCGAGCGCGTCAGCGAAATCGAGGCCGAAGTCAAGCATGACGTCATCGCGTTCACGACAGCCGTGGCAGAGGGCCTGCATGCGCATGGGCTGGGCTCGGAGTCGCGCTGGCTCCATTACGGACTCACTTCCAACGACGTTGTAGACACGGCGCAGGCGCTGCAGATCAAGGAAGCGTCGGCTATCATCCGCAAAGGCATCGTCGATTTCCTTGAAGTACTAAAGCGTCGGGCCATTGAGTTTAAGCACACACCAACCATCGGTCGCACCCACGGCATCAACGCTGAGCCAACAACTTTTGGACTGAAACTGCTGAACTGGTATGCCGAGATGCAGCGCAACCTGGAGCGTTTCGATGCTGCCGCTGAAGGCATGCGGGTTGGCAAACTTTCAGGCGCTGTGGGAACGTTCGGCCATCTCAAGCCGGAGCACGAAGAGCGCATCTGCGCGAATCTTGGCCTTAAGCCGGCTCCGGTGGCTACGCAGGTAATCCAGCGCGACCGCCACGCCGCTTATATTTCAACGCTGGCCATTATTGGCAGCACGCTCGACAAGATCGCCGTCGAAGTTCGTCACCTGCAACGCACTGAAGTGCGCGAGGCGCAGGAGTACTTTAGCGAGAAGCAAAAAGGTTCCTCCGCGATGCCGCACAAAAAGAACCCCATCACGAGCGAGCAGATCAGCGGTCTCGCGAGAGTGCTTCGCGGCAACGCGCAGGCGGGGTTTGAAAATATTCCGCTGTGGCACGAGCGCGATATTTCGCACTCGTCGGTTGAGCGCGTGATCTTTCCGGACTCAACGATCCTTGTGGATTACCTGCTGGCCAAATCGACCGATCTGATCGATCGGTTGCTGGTGTATCCGGAACGCATGAAGAAGAACCTTGAAAGCACGGGCGGCCTGATCTTCAGCGGCCAATTGCTGCTCGATCTGTCTGAAGCGGGAATGTTGCGCGAAGATGCATACCGGCTGGTCCAGTCGCACGCCATGCGCGCCTGGAAAGAGGATCTCGTCTTCCGCGATGAAGTAGCGAAGGACCCGGAGATCGCGGGAATGCTGAGCATGGACAAGCTGGCCGAGACCTTCGACTACACCCGGCAGTTAGGCAATGTGGACGCAATCTTCAAAAGGGTGTTGGGAGAGTAGTCGATTCGCAATTCGGAAGGATGAGATACCACGCAGGGTGGATCAGCACTCAAGCTAGGAGCTAGAAGCTGTATCAATGAACCTTACTGTAGCCATCACCGGGGCATCAGGCGCTGCATATTGCCGCGAACTTCTCCGCGCGCTTGAAGCAGACGATCGCGTGGCTCGCGTCCACTTTGTGCCGTCGGAGAATTCGCTGCGTGTCCTCGCGGAAGAGCTGAAGGTGTCTGGCCGCAATGGCCTGCTTGAAAAGCTTCTTGGCGGCTCGGCCACGAAATGCGTGCAGCTCTCCGACACCGATATCGGAGCGTCCATCGCCAGCGGCAGCCATCCTTCCAGCGGCATGATCGTTCTGCCGTGTTCCATGGGCACGCTGGCATCCATAGCCAACGGCCTTGCCAATTCGCTCATCTCCCGCGCTGCCGACGTTACGCTCAAGGAACGCCGTCCATTATTGCTTTGCGTGCGCGAGACGCCCTTCAACCGCATTCATCTGCGCAACATGACTCTGGCGGCTGAAGCGGGCGCGACGGTCTTTCCGTGTATCCCGGCCTTCTACAATCACCCTGTCGATTCCGATGAAATGGCACAGCAGTTCGCGCATCGCGTGCTGGCGCACATCGGCCTGCCGCAGCCCGGAGCCTACGTCTGGAAGCCCGAAGAATAGCCCTTTCCCGCTTCAAACAATCACTCTCCATTCAGAAAGCCGCGCCACCTGGATCGGTTTGGTGCTAGAGTGCTCGTGAAACTCCAATTCAGCAACATTCAGTGGGGTATGAGAATGCGATTCATGCTGCCAGTGCTCAGTATCCTTGCGCTGTCCTATGCTTCAGCCGCATTAGAGGGACAATCTTCCTGGACAAGTCTGAACGGGCTTGCCGCGGGCCAGAAGATTCAAGTTATCGAAAAGAACTCGACCAAGCATTCGGGGACATTCCTGTCCGTATCTGAAACGGCGATCATATTTCAGGAGGGCACCGGAGAAAGAAGTGTTCAAAAGCCCGACGTGCGCAGTGTGGAGCTTGAAAACCAGCGACGGCTGCGTAACACCCTGATTGGGGCAGGAGTCGGAGCGGCCGCAGGTGCGACGTTTGGCGCGGCGGCGGCTGGTAGTGGAGGTTTCATCAGCAGGCCCCTAGCGGCCGGAGCCTTCGGATTGGTCGGAGCGGTAATTGGAACACCCATCGGCCTCTTGATACCCACCCACAACACCGTATACAGCACAAAATAGCGATAATCCACTTCGGCCATAATCCTGGTGGTTAGACTTATTTCATTTGACACGCGCCCTCTTGCGCCCCGATACTTTCAACAATGCCGAACTTATGGGAATACGGAATTGTGGTCATGGCCATGTGCATGTGTTGCACATGCGGACCCATCCGTGTGGCTCTGGAACGGCGAATGCGTTAGCGCAACCGATTTCTAAGTCAAGCGGCCCGGGTCCTCTAACAGGATGCGGGCCGTTTTATTGGCCCCCTTTGCGCCAGGTGCATTAACTTCCCGTCGCAATCAACAAGTTCGCCGTACAACTTTCGAAGGAGCCGAACAATGTCTGAAGCAAAGCAGCAGCTTGCCACTCTCGCCGTACACGCCGGCCAAACTCCTGATCCGGCCACCGGATCGCGTGCCGTGCCCATTTACCAGACCACGTCGTACGTGTTCAACGATGCGGACCACGCCGCGCGGCTGTTTGCGCTGCAGGAGTTCGGCAACATCTACACGCGCATTATGAACCCAACCACCGACGTGTTTGAGAAGCGCGTGGCGGCGTTGGAGGGCGGCGCGGCCGGCCTTGCCACCGCTTCCGGCCAGGCTGCGGAAACACTGGCCATTCTCACCATTGCAGGAACGGGCGACGAAATTGTATCGACGACCTCGCTCTACGGTGGCACCTATAACCTGTTCCATTACACGCTGCCCAAACTCGGCATTACCGTAAAGTTTGCTGATGCCGACGACTTTGAGGGCATTCGCAAGGCCATCACGCCAAAGACCCGCGCCATTTATACGGAAACGCTGGGCAATCCCAAACTCGACGTGGCCGACATTGAAAAACTTGCCGCCATTGCGCATGAGAACGAGCTGCCGCTGATGATCGACAACACCTGCGCTTCGCCGGCACTGGTGCGGCCCATCGATTACGGTGCGGACATCGTCATCAACTCGGCCACCAAATTCCTTGGCGGGCATGGAACGGCGATCGGCGGCATTATTGTGGACGCGGGCAAATTTGACTGGGCCGCTTCAGGGCGCTTCAAGGATTTCACTGATCCCGATCCCTCGTATCACGGTCTCTCGTATACCACGGCCTTTGGTCCGCTTGCGTTCATTTTGAAGGCGCGCGTGCAGGGGCTTCGCGACACCGGCGCGGCGCTTTCGCCGTTCAACGCATTTCTGCTGCTGCAGGGAATTGAAACGCTGCACCTGCGCATGGAGCGGCACTCGCAGAACGCGCTCGCCGTGGCGCGGCATCTGGCTCAGCACCCGGGCGTCGAGTGGGTCAACTATCCCGGCCTGGAATCCAGCCCGTACCATGCGCGTGCAAAAAAGTATCTGCCCAACGGACAAAGCTCGCTGCTCACGTTCGGCATCAAGGGTGGATTCGATGCCGGCAAAAAGCTGATTAACTCGCTCAAGCTTTTCTCGCTGCTGGCCAACATCGGCGATGCCAAATCGCTCGTCATTCATCCCGCTTCGACCACGCACCAGCAGCTTTCCGCGGAGGAGCAGGTTTCTACCGGCGTTACTCCTGAACTGGTGCGCCTGTCCGTGGGCATCGAGGATGTGCGAGACTTGATCGCGGATCTCAACCAGGCAATTGAAGCGGCCAACGGCCAAAAGGCTAAGGTTTAGGCCCGATACTGCACAATAGTAAAGGCAGCATTCAGCTCTCAGCTTTCAGCCTGTTGGTGCGATTGGATAAACCGGGCTTACGCACGACGAAACTGAAAGCTGACTGCTGAAAGCTTAATTAAGAAATGGCTGACACGCACAATCGAAGCGGCGCTTCACCGCCGTCTAAAATCATCGAGCCCACCTACGAGGGAGACTTCGTGTTGAACGAAGTTCTGTCACTCGAATGCGGTGGCAAGCTTGTTTGTCCCACGCTGCATTACGCCGTGTACGGCCGGCTGAATGCAGCGCGGGATAATGCCGTTCTTGTTTGTCATGCCCTTTCAGGATCGGCTCTGGTCGGCTCCTGGTGGCCTGAGATTTTTGCTCCCGGCGCGGTCCTCTCGCTGGAGCATGACTTCGTCATTTGTATCAACCTTCTCGGTTCCTGTTACGGCTCTACCGGGCCCGCCTCAGTGAACCCCTCAACCGGCCGAACCTACGGGCCGGAGTTTCCCCTTGTTTCCATTGGCGACAACGTACGCGCCCAGGCCAGCCTGCTCGATTCGCTTGGCATCCGGCGCCTTCGCCTTGTTCTTGGCGGTTCCATTGGCGGCATGCAGGCGCTTGAGTGGACCATGCTCCATCCTGACCGAGTTGAGCGCGCGCTGGTGATCGGCGTTGCGCCGCTTGGCGCCATGGGGCTGGCGCTTAATCATCTTCAGCGCGAAGCTATCTTGCACGATCCGGACTGGGCGGAGGGCCGCTACCTGCCGCAGAA
Organism: Occallatibacter sp.; assembly: GCA_017883405.1. Classification (GTDB taxonomy): domain Bacteria; phylum Acidobacteriota; class Terriglobia; order Terriglobales; family Acidobacteriaceae; genus Telmatobacter. Next base: position 6,111 of record JADGNO010000318.1, read on the forward strand.
GCCGCCACGGAACGGTTTATCGCTGGCCCGCCAGATCGGCATGATCAGCTACAAGTCCGCGCCGCTGTTTGAGGAGCGCTACGGCCGCAATCCTAACCGCAGTGGAGAAGATCCCTGGTCGCTGA
>JADGNO010000319.1 GCA_017883405.1 Occallatibacter sp.
TAGGTCGAATGCGTACGGCGCTGGACTGAAACATTGTTCTCCTCCGTAGCCGGGGTGCGGCGGGTCTTAAGAGTGTAGCGCGATTTTAGAATTGAAGGCCAGAAAAATCGCGAGCAAAACCATATGCGCAAGGATTCCGTCCAGACATCAGCCTTCTCGCACATCGTTCTTTCCGCCGATCGCGAGCCAACAGAGAGCAAGCCAACTTCTCTTGTATTGAGAACACGGGGGGGGAATGTGGGATAGACAGCGCGGAGAGAGGACGGACAGCCTGTGTTACGCTGGCGCCATGTTACTTAACGGATTGAATGCGCGGGCCTTTTGTAGTTTCTGCGTCGCGGCGGGCTGGCTGGGGGCTGTTCCACTCATGTGTCAAAATACTCCGAGTTTGTCCAAATCGGTCAATGGCCAACTATCGTCACTCACAGAGACTTACAAGCATCTGCACCAGAATCCTGAGCTTTCGCACCACGAAGAGAAGACATCCGCGTTTCTCGCCGGAGAACTTCGCAAGGCGGGATACGCGGTGACGGAGCACGTGGGCAAATATCAGGACGGGAAGCAGGCATTCGGAATAGTCGCAGTGTTGGAGAATGGGCAGGGTCCGCGGTTACTGGTTCGCAGCGACATGGATGCGCTTCCGGTCGAAGAGAAGACCGGGCTGGATTACGCATCTGCCGTGCGGACAACCAATCCGCAAGGACAAGAGGTGGGCGTGATGCATGCGTGCGGACACGACATTCATATGACTGTGCTGTTGGGCACGGCTCGCGAAATGGCCGCACGCAAGGACCGATGGCATGGGACGCTGGTGCTGATTGGTCAGCCTTCAGAGGAGACAATCGACGGCGCACGCGCGATGCTGGCGGATGGACTGTACGAGCGCTTTGGCAAACCGGACTTTGTGGTCTCGGAACACGATGACTCAACCAATGCTGCGGGCTCGATCGCGCTCAAGGGCGGACCCCTGCTGGCAAGTTCCACGAGTATCGATGTGGTGATGCGCGGGATCGGGGCGCACGGATCTGCACCAGAGAATGGGAAAGACCCCATTCTCATGGCGGCGGAGTTTGTTGTGCTGGCGCAGAGTATCGTGAGCCGCCAGGTAGATCCGCAGCAACCGGCTGTGTTGACCGTGGGCACGATACACGGTGGGGCGAAGCGGAACATTATTCCGGAAGAAGTAACCATGGGACTGACTCTGCGCACTTACTCAGACAAGGTGCGTGACCAAATCATCGCGGCCGTTCGCCGCACTGCCCAAGGGATTGCAATTGGCTATGGTGTGCCTGAATCGAGGATGCCGATCGTGACCGTGAGTCAAAGCGAGATTACGCCCGCGACTTACAACGATCCGGCACTGACGGAACGACTGCGCACCGTGGCGGTGGCCGCACTGGGCGCCGATCATGTGGCTCCGGCAGATTCGGTGATGGGCTCAGAAGATGTTGGGCTTTTTTCGCAGGACGGCAAGATTCCGGCAGTGATGTTCAGGCTCGGCGCCGCGGATCCAGTGAAGCTTGCGCACGCAAAAGAAACGGGAGTGCCGCTACCTGGTCCACACTCGCCGTTATTTGCACCAGTGTATGGGCCGACCATCACCACTGGCGTAACTGCGATGACGGCGATGGCTCTTGACTTGTTGAAATAAGACGCGGAGGCACACTGGCAGATGCCGCCGCTGCATCTGCGGGCGATTTGTTTATTTCGATGGGTCGACAAGTGCCTGATACACGAGGGCACGGCTGAGATATTGCACGTTGGGATTGCCTCCGCGCATACGTTGAATCATTCCCACGAAGACGATGTCGTTCGTGGGATCGACCCAGAACCACGTGCCTGCCGCGCCATCCCAAAGGAAGGTGCCTTTGCCGTCCGGCAAATTTGCCTCCTGGGGGTCGAACTCGACGGCGCAGTTATAACCGTAGCCAAAGCCTGGCCGCATCTGTTGCAGGCCGATGCCATAGCCGCCATTGAGCAGAGCGGTCGAAAGATGATTCGAGGCCATCAGCTTGATGGTAGACGGAGCGAGGATGCGCTTGCCATTCAGTTCGCCGCCGTTCGCCAGCATCTGGGCAAAGTGGTAGTAATCTTCTGCCGTTGAAACCATGCCGCCGCCACCGGATGGCATTGAGGGCTCCGTCGCGTATCCGGTAGCGCTGGAAGGATCGAGGTCCAGTCCATCTTGCTTGTTTGCCACATAAAGTGTTGCAAACCGATTTCGCTTGTCGGCGGGCACATAAAATCCGGCGTCCTTCATTCCCAGGGGCGCAAAGATTTGATCGTGCATGAAGTCCGGCAGTGTTTTTCCTGAGAGCTTCTCGACGATGTAACCTTCAACATCCATTGACACGCTGTATGTCCATCCCTTACCCGGTTGATAAGTAAGCGGGATTCCAGCGAGCTTATCGATGAATTCCTTCAGGCTTTTCGAGCCAAACAGATTTGCATCGCGATACATGTGGTCCACCGGCGTTTCGCCGAAGAAGCCATACGTGAAGCCTGCGGTGTGGGACATGAGTTCACTCAAGGTCGGAGGATGATCGGGATCGACGAGGATCAGCTTGCCGTCTGCGGTCGCGCCTTTGAAGACCTTTAGATGTTCGAACTCAGGAATGTATTTGGCGATGGGATCGGAAGGCAGCCACTTACCTTGCTCGTAAAGCATCATCATGGCAACGCCCGTCACTGGCTTGGTCATTGAATAATCGCGAAAGATCGTGTCCTTCGTCATGGCCGTTCCGCTGGCCATATCGCGCTGGCCATAGGTGCGGAAGTCCACCACTTTTCCGTGCCGTGCGAGGATGGTCACGACTCCTGCAAGTTGTTTCTTGTCGACGGTCTGTTGCAACGCCGCATGCAGATGTTCCAGACGCTCGGATGAGAAGCCGACGGTCTCAGGCTTAACCAATGTCATGTCGAGTGTGTGGCGCGATGCGGGTTGGCCTTGCTGTGCTATTAACGGGAAAGCACAAAGAACCATCACGGCGGCGAACATAAGCTTTGCGGTGACTGCTAATCGATCTTTCATTTTTTCCCCTGAGAGTGTCCACGCTAAAGGTCGTGCTTCATTTTGCAATTGCCGCTTTATTTCGCTGGATCCACGAGCGCTTGATACACGGTTGCGTGGCTGCGGTATTGCAGACTGTGGTTATCGGGGCTAGTCATGCGTTGAATCATGGCAACGAATACAACGTCATTGGTTGGATCGACCCAGAACCATGTTCCTGCCGCGCCATCCCAAAAGAAAGTCCCCTTTCCGTCCGGCATGTTCGCTGCGGGAGGATCATAAACTACAGCGCAATTCATGCCGTATCCAAACCCCGGACGCATGATGTGCTGTCCTATGCCAAAGGTGCCAGTGAGCAGTTCGTCGGGAAGATGATTGGTTGCCATCAGCTTTACTGTCGAGGCTGCGAGAATCCGCTTGCCGTCAAGTTCGCCGCCATTGGCAAGCATCTGCGCAAAGCGATAGTAATCCTCGGCGGTGGAGACCAGGCCTCCACCCCCGGATGGCATAAGCGGCTGGACTGGGTAATCGGTAACACCTGCGCCGGTTGCACTGGGAACTAATTGGCCCTGCGGATCGTCGCGATAATTCGTGGCAAAGCGCGCGCGCTTCTCTTCTGGCACAAAGAAGCCTGCATCCTTCATGCCCAGGGGCGTGAAGATGTGATCGCGCATAAAGTCTGGCAATGTCTGGCCTGAAAGCTTCTCGACAATATAGCCTTCGATGTCCATGGAAACGCTATAAGTCCAGCCCTTCCCGGGCTGATAATTCAGCGGGATCTTGACGAGTTTATCGATCATCTCCTGCAGATTCGCCGACTGCATTACTTTCAAATCGTGATACATAGCATCGACCGGCGTCTTTCCCGACCCATACGAAAAACCCGCGGAGTGAGACATCAATTCGCGCATTGTTGGCGCGTGCTCCGGATCGACAAGAATCATCTTGCCATCGGCGTCGACGCCGGTGAAGACCTTCAAGTGCGCAAACTCCGGAACATATTTGGCGATTGGATCGCTGGGCAGCCATTTGCCTTCTTCGTAGAGAATCATCATCGCCACGCCGGTAACGGGCTTGGTCATGGAATAGTCGCGAAAGATAGTGTCTTTAGACATGGCCGCGCCCGTTGCCATATCGCGCTGTCCATAGGTGCGATAGTCAATGACCTTTCCATGACGCGCAAGGATGGTGATCGCGCCGGCGAGCTGCTTTTGGTCCACTTCCTGCTGGATCAAGGAGTGCATGCGCTCCAGCCGCTCCGTAGAAAAGCCGACCGTCTCGGGCTTGACCATAGTCATATCGAGGCGATGATGAGCGGGAGGTTGGGCGTGACACTGGAGTGCAGTTGAAACTGCCAGGCAAACCGAAAACATCACGTGCGCATAAGAGCAATTCAAAAGCTGTCGCATCTGATCTCCGCCAGCCGCCGTTTCGCGGTCCTCTAGCGCGTCGCAGGGCGCTGACTTCAAAGCAGCAGCCCTTCGACGCGTCGCACCTTTATACCAGAGGAATACACCAAGAGACGGAGCAGCGCATACAATCTACCTTTGACAGACTCGCCATCAGTAGATCAACTTAAGCGAGAATTGAATCTGCCGCGAGCTTCCGGCTGTTTTACTGATCTGCCCGAAACCGGAGCCATTCACGATATTTGCAGGAAGACCCATGGTCACGATGTTGAAGAGGTTGAACAGTTCTGAACGGAATTGAATATCCATACGCTCCGCTCCACTTTTGCGGCGACCAAACGGGGTATCTTTGATGAAAGCAAAGTCGAAGTTATAGAACGCAGGACCACGGAACGTGTTACGCCCTAATGTCCCGAACCGGCCCTGGTTGGGACCGCTTCCTCCATCAATGTGAATCGGAATCGAGAAAAACGCCGCGGCGTTGTTGGCGCCCTGGCCGAAGTAGTCTTCACGCACCTTTCGCGCGGTTGATAGCTTCGGCTTAGCAATTTGATCGGGACGATCTACGCCATTTGAGCCGTATCCGGTTTGCTGGATACCGGAATAAACGGTGAACGGCGAGCCCGAACTAATACTCGAGATACTGAGCATCTCCCAACCGTCGGTAATCTTCTTGGAGAGCGGGCGTAGGAAATCGATACTTTCGAGATGCATGTCCTGAGCCACGCTGAGGCTAAATCCATGGGAAACA
>JADGNO010000320.1 GCA_017883405.1 Occallatibacter sp.
AGAATCTGGACTTCATCTAGATTGCCTGTGGCCTCTTTGCGATAGCGTGCGATGAAGGGCACGGTGCCGCCGTCGTCAAGCAGTTCGATGACCGCAACGAGGCCGCGAAGGGGCAGATTCAGGGTCTGAGCGATGTGCAGAAGAATTTCAGGGGAGAGGTCTTTTGTGTCTTTCATATGAGTACCTCGTTTATCGTACATGCCGCGTGGAGCGGCCGCCTCTGCCCCGATGTGCAAAACGCGCAAGGGCCAGGAAGCAGCCGATTCATTCTTGCCTTGCGGCAGAACGCGGTTCCTTCCTGGCCCCTTTGCTTGCAGCGACTTCCGCGAAAAACGGTTACGCCAACTCCACCTTCAGCGTGATGCCAATGTCAGAAATCTTCTCCATGGGCATCTCGACCTTCAGGCAAGTTTCGTCCTGATTCCACTTGAGCTCGCCCTTGGACCCGAGCAATTCCACCTTGCGAATCTTGCCTGGCTGCTGCGCGCTGGCCAAGCCGAGAGACGTCAGCACGGCCTGCTTCTCCGGCCAACCCATCACGAAAGCATAGAGAGTGCTGTTCTTCGTGGTGAAGCGCACATCCTCGGCGGTCAGATCTTTCTGCTTGTCCTCGTTGAAGTTGCCAGGCTGCACTTTTACCAAAGTGGAAGGACCGTCGCCATAAACCTTCCAAGGACGCGAAGCGTAAATACCCTCACTGTTCACCGCCATCCAAGCGGTGATACCTTCCAGCACTGCCTTCTCCTCGAAGTCCAGTTCGCCGGAGTTGGGCAGCGGAAAATTCAGCAGCAAATTGCCGTTCTTGCTGACGATGTCCACCAGCAGGTCGATCACCTTCTTGGCCGACTTGTATTTCGCGCCGCGTTTGTAATGCCACTCTCCGATGCAGGTATCGGTCTGCCATGGATTTTTGGCGATACCGTCGGCCACGCCACGCTCATGATCGAGCAGGCAGGTGCCAATGGCGCAGTCCGTATCTTCCTTGCTGGTATACACCGCTTCGGTCACGCCGCCATGCAACTGCGCGCTTACGTTGTAAAGGTGTGAGACCATCTTCATCCCATATTCCTCAAAGGGAAGATGGCCATCGGTATAAAGAAAGTCAGGCTGATATTTGTCGATGAGATCGGTCATGCGATCAAGGTAATGGCGCTTCCACGACTCAGGAATTCCATCGTCGTTCCAATCCAGCTTATCCACAAACCGCGCACAATCCGCATCGTGATACAAGTCCGCAAACTTGGGATCGATGCCGTCATACGGCACTCCGGCCAGCGGACCGGTCTTGTCTGCGCCGTGGCTCACCGCCCACCACTTGTAACTAATCCACAGGTGTTCGCTGACCCCGAAGCGCAAACCGTTCTTCTCAGCGGCCTTCTTCCACAGGCCGACGATATCCTTCTTCGGCCCCATGTTTACCGAGTTCCAGCGCGTATACTTCGAGTCCCACAAGTCGAAGTTATCGTGGTGCACACCCATGCTGACGAAGTATTTCGCGCCCGCCTTCTTGTACAGGCTCATCAGGTGCTCGGGGTCCCACTTGGCGGCCTTCCAATCATTGACAAGATCCTTGTAGCCAACCTTGGAAGGGTGTCCGTAGGTCTCCACGTGGTAGCGGTACTGATCCGTTCCTTGCACATACATGTTGCGTGCATACCAGTCCCCAGCCTCGATTGCCGACTGCGGCCCCCAATGCGACCAAATGCCGAACTTGGCATCGCGGAACCATTCCGGAATCCGGTAGCGGTCAAGAGACGAACGGGTTGCCGAGTAGTTCGCACCCTGCGCCAACCCCTGGGCTTTGGCAAATTTTGAAAGAGCAAGAGCGGAACATGCGCCGCCCATCCATTGCAGTAACTCACGCCGGTTCAATGCCATTAGAGTATCTTTCCTTTCGCGGTGCCGCTTGTATCTGATTTCAGGTTTGCTATTTGATAATTACGCGGGATGTTTTCGGTTTATTTCAAATCCGAAACAAGCATTGCCTGTCGCAGCCTCTGTTCCGCTTCTGCGTTCCAGTAGCCGCAATCGAGCTCGAAAAATACCGAGGTATACGGGATGGTCATCTCCGTCTTGACGACCAAGACGTGAAAGAGTTCGGCGGTCTTGTCGAGCTTGGCGATGATCTGCTCGTGGGGGAGATAAGTTACGGAGGAGTTATACAGAATACCATCCAGTTGCTTCCGGTATTCCATAACTCCCGGTGCATCCTTCTCCGCAACAAAGCCAAGTTCCTTGTCGGCATAAATGTTAGGCCGGATGTGCGGGGCGGCGGTAATCGCATCCAGAACGGCGCGCACCACCTCGATCTGATCGGCATCAGCAACGATGGTTTCGATGCCCGGCTTCGACTGCGCGGGATAGGCCGCATCGGCAATCACCACCCAGTTGCGATGCCCATAGAGCGGCAGCAGCGCCTTGAGACGGTGTTCCCATTCGGGTGTTGCAGACGTTTTGGAATCGGTCATGTCGTGCCTCCTCGGGCGATTTACCGCAACTCTTCATCCTGGCAGACAGCAACCTTGCCGCACTTGCCGGAAGCCATCAACGCATACGCGTCCGCAGCCCGCTCCAGCGAGAAGCGGTGCGTGATGATGTCGGCCGGATGCAGGTTCCAGCGAACCAGCCGCTCCACTAACTCCTCCATCAGCCAGGTGGAAGTCACCCACGAACCGTACAGTGTTTTTTGGTCGTGAATCAAGTCGGGCGAAGGATTGAGTTCCACCGTTCCGCCCTCGCCAAGAAAGACGATCTTGCCCCACTTGCGGGTGGCGCGCACTGCCGTAGCCCGCGCCAGATTGTTCGCCGAACAATCGACCGCACGCTCCACGCCAAAGCCGCCGGTGAGCCGCTTTACTTCTTCCACGTTGTCCGGACCCGAGGCCAGAACCGCGTCGCACAGGCCCAGGTCCATGGCAATCTTCATGCGCTCCGGAACCACATCGATGCCGATGATTTTGTTGGCGCCCAGTTTGCGGCAGAGAGCGCCCGTAGCCAGGCCCACCGGCCCCAGACCGGTGATAAGCACGGCGTGATTGCCGTCGATGCCAATCTTTTCCAGGCCCTCGTATACCGTGCCGAATCCGCAGGCCACCTGCGCGCCGTCGGCATAAGTAAGTTCATCGGGAAGAGCGATGAGATCCTTCTCTTCGGCAATCATGTACTCGGCCATGCCGCCGTCGCGCTGCCATCCGTAGGCGCGGCGATACTTCTGGCTGGTGCACGAAATCATGTAGCCGCGGCGGCAATCGTTGCACACGCCGCAACCGGAGATGTGGTAAACAATCACGCGATCGCCCGTCTTGAAGCGGCGACAGCCCGGCCCTTCGGCCACAATCTGCCCGCACGGCTCGTGCCCGGCAATCACGCCCTGATAGCCCTCGGGGCCCTTGCCCAAATGCTCGTGATAGATGCAGCGAATGTCCGATCCACAGATGGTGGAGGCTTTCACGCGCAACAGAACTTCGCCATGTCCCGGTGTCGGAACAGGCACGGTGCGCATCTCTACGGTCGAGTCTCCGGGCAGAAACGCCGCGGTCATTGTTTTATTCATCTCGATACTCCCTGCTTGATCTCGTTCAAAAAATCCGCTGCGCGCAGCGCTTACGGAGGCGTGATTTCTCCACTCATATCCCACAAATCTTCCCAGGTCTGCCCGTCTTTCCAAAGAAAGACTTGGCCCTTGATCAGGCGGCAGTTACGGTCGAGCGTGGCGATGGCCTGCATCTCTTCGTCTGTGAGCGGATCGCGGGTGACACATTCGAGATTGGCGCGGTAGTTGTGGATGGAAAACGGAATCGGTGTCTGTCCGCGCTGCACGGCCCACTTGATGCAGACCGCAGCGGGATGAACGCCATGACGATGCGCAATTTCGATAATGACTGGATCTTCTGTGGGCGCAGTATCTTCTGGCGTGCAGTCGCGCTCTGGGCGGCCCGGTGAGCCGATGGGGCAGTAGCCGATGGGCTGAATGCCATTCTCCACGACAAACTTGAACAGCTCCGGCTGCTGAAAGTGCGGATGCAGTTCCATCTCGTTCACAGCAGGCTTGATGCGCGCGTCGCGCAAGACCAGTTTGAGCTTGGGAATGGTCATGTTCGATGTGCCGATGTGCCGCACCAGTCCCATGTCCACCAGCGCTTCCATCGCGCGCCAGATCTTCATGTAGCTCTCATGGATATACGGCTTGGCGTCTGCACTGCGCGAGGTGACATCGCAACCCGGCGCATGGAAGTTGGGAAACGGCCAGTGCACCAGATAGAGGTCGAGGTACTGCAAGCGGAGGTCGGCGAGCGACTGCCGGCAGGAGCCGATCACGTCGTCATGCTTGTCGTTCCACAGCTTGGACGTGATCCACAGTTCTTCGCGCTTCACGCCGCCGCGCTGGATATGTTCCAGCAAAGCGCCCACGGCGGCTTCATTGCCATAGACCGAGGCGCAATCGAAGTGCCGGTAGCCAACCGCCGCCGCGCCTTTGACCGCCTCGGCAACCTGGGCCGGAGTGACGTGATCGGACCCGAAGGTGCCGAGTCCGACAGCCGGCATCAAGGCGCCGGAGGCGAGCTTTCTTTGCGGAATGGCGGCGGGATCGATGGGCGCGCTCTCGTGGGTCTGGTTCAGGCAGGCTCCTTGCCAACTCAAAGTTACCGATAACTACAACCCACGAAGAATACGCGTCACAGCAAGTGGAGTCAAGAGACAAACGATTATCCGAGGAAAAAGTTAACGGTTACGCTGCGGCGTGGTGGATACTGGTGAAAGCAGAATAGTTGGGGCGGAACATCATGAATTCAAACGACGGCAACGAAAGACAGCCCGGGCCTCGACGCGGCGCACCGGTGCGCATGAAGGACATTGCACGGGATCTGGGCCTGTCTACCGTCACCATCTCCAAGGTGCTCCGCGGCCACCCGGACATCGGCGAGGAGACCCGCAGGCGCGTTCTGAAGCGGATGGAGGACCTGCATTACCAGCCCAACTTCGCGGCGCGCGCGCTCATCACCGGGCGTACATGGACGGTGGGCCTTGTGGTGCCCGACCTGTTGCATCCGTTTTTTGCGCAGGTCGCCAAAGCTCTTTCTGCCGCCATCCGAGGACAGGGCTACAGCCTGATCATCACCTCGTCGGAAGAGGACCCGGAACTGGAGCAGCAGGAGATTGAGCAACTGCTGGCCCGGCGGGTAGATGTGATGGTAATTGCCTCGGCGCAATGGACAGTGGAGAGCTTCCGCAGCATTGAAGAGCAACGCATTCCGTACATCCTCATCGACAGGCGCTTTGCGGGTCTGCCGGCAAACTTTGTAGGCGTGGACGACGAGGCCGTGGGGATGCTGGCCACCAACCACCTAATCGAGCAGGGCTGCCGGCACATCGCGCATATCCGCGGTCCGGAAACCAGCACAGCACTGGGCCGCCTGGAAGGCTTCCGACGGGCACTGGCCGCGCACGGATTTTCCGCGCTGCCCGAGCACATCGCTCCTATCGGTACTTCCGGCGACGACCGCGGCGAGCCAGGCGGCTATGAAGTAACACAAAAGCTGCTGGCCACCAACCCGCGGCCAGATGGGATCTTCTGCTTCAACGATCCCATCGCCCTGGGCGCCATGCGCGCCATTCTGGATGCCGGATTGCGCATCCCTGAGGACATTGCTGTGGTGGGATGCGGCAATGTGCTGTACTCGGATTTTCTGCGCGTCCCGCTCTCGTCGATCGATCAGGACAGTTCGGCCATCGGCAGGCACGCCGCGGAACTGGCGCTTACTCTGATTGCAGCCAAAGGCCCGGTGCGGCCAACCACCACGCTGGTCAGTCCGCGACTGGTGGTACGCGCGTCAAGCCTGCGTTAGACCTGCATTAGCGCTGCCCAGACAAATGCCGTGATGAACGCCGCATCCTCGGCGACCGGGTAGTCGCTGCGGTTGAGCAGCCTGCGCTGAATGGCTCCCCTAGTCATATCGGCCACAATCCACGCCACTTTTTCAGCAGGCGCAGAGCCTATTTCGCCACGCTGCGAGGCCTTCTCGATCTCCCTTGCCAAATGGAGCACCGGCTCGTGC
>JADGNO010000321.1 GCA_017883405.1 Occallatibacter sp.
CGGGCGCGAGCAGAAAGATTGCGATTGCCGCCAAACTCAAGACAAATGGATCCAGCGGATCGACTTGAAATAGCTGAGAGCGCAGCAGGCGCGTGGCGAATACAGCTCCAATCGCACCTATTGCACAACCCGCCAGCCCCAGCTTCGCGCCTGAAACCAGAACAAGCTGCATCACGCTTGCGCGCTGCGAACCAAGCGCCAGGCGGATAGCCAGCTCATGCGTACGCTGCGCTGCGGAAAAGGCGATAACGCTGTAGATGCCCAGTAAGGCCAGCAACACGGCCGCGACGGCGAAGCTCGAGATGAGGGCCGTCGAGAAACGGCGTGAGGCCTGGCCCTCTTCAACCACATGTTCCAGTGACTCGACATGGATCAACGGAAGCTGCGGATCGATGGAGCGAACGACAGCACGAAGCGAGTCTGCCATCTGTTCCGGCGGTAATTCGCCGCGCATTACAATCGTTCCATAATTGCCATTCAGCATGTCAGGAGGCGCGAATTGGGCGATTGAGAGTTTTAACTGACTCGCTGGCGTGTACATCTGATTCAGCGTTTCCGCATCGGCTGAAGTCTGCTTGATATCTGCAATCTCTCCAACAACAGTCATCCAGGGCGTCTGGCTTTCTTTCACGCCGACCTTCATGCGCTTGCCGATGGGATCCTGGCCCGGCCAATAGCGCTCGGCCAGAGTGCGGTTGACGATCGCCACCAATGGAGAATCCGCGCGGTCCGCCTCATTGAAGCTGCGGCCACGCAACAGGGGGATGCCCGCCGCCTCGAAGTAATTGCCCATGATCTGCGAGGCCCAGGCGAGACTCAGGCCGGCGCCCTTGGGTGGAACGTATCCTTCCGCAACGAAGGCGTTGTCGCTGTTGTCCCCCCCGTTGGGCAGCAAGGTAGTCACACCCACGGCTTGTACGCCCGGCAACTGTTGCAGTTTGCTCAGCATTGTTGTGTTGAAAGCGTCGACCGCAGCCTGCGAGGAGTATTGGCGGCGAGGTAATCCATAGGAGGCAGTGAGAGCATGATCAGTGCGAAAGCCGAGGTCGACCGAGCGCATTTTCTGGAAGCTCCGCAAAAGCAGCCCGGAAGCTGTAAGCAGTACCAGCGCCACTGCCAGTTCCGCGATCACAAGAATCGAACGCAAGCGCGCATGTCCTCCGCCGGCGCTGCCAGTTCGCCCCCCTTCCTTCAACGCGTCGTTGACGCCGGTATGCGAAGCGGCAATGGCCGGGATGATCCCGCACAGCAACCCGGTAAGGACGGCGAGCATGAGCGCGAAACCTGCAACCTTCCAGTCAAGCCCAATGGCGCTGACACGCGGCAGCGTCTCTGGTAGCAGGCTCACTCCCACCCGAAGTGCCACCGACGCGATGGCCAATCCTGCCAATCCACCACCCACACTCAGCGCCAGCGCTTCAATCAGGGACTGGCGAAGAATGACCGCACCGCTCGCGCCCAGGGCCAGACGCACAGACAATTCGCGCCGTCGACGAATAACCCTCACCAGCAACAAACCGGCGAGATTGGCGCAGCCAATGAAAAGTACCACTGCAACGGCCAGGAAAAGCGTGCGCACCAAAGGACGCGCCTGCGCGACCGTGGCCTCTGCCAGCGGCCGCACAACCGCGTGAATCCGCAGCGTGCCCATGCCTGGAGGAAAGTTGCGCATGATCTCTTGCGCCGCCGGCTGCAGGTCGTCGAGCGCCTGCGCTGGCGTCACGCCCGACTTCAAGCGGCCCAGCATTTTGTAGTTCCAGCTTCCGACGCCGTTGACGAGTTCACCCTGGGTAAAGCTCATGGGCACCCAGAGTTCTGTGCGGTTCAATTGGCCCGAAACCAATGGAAACTCGAAATCGCGCGGCATGACTCCGATGATTTCGTAAGACCTGCGGTCGAGTTCCATCTTGGTCCCAAGAATGTTCGGCTCTCCATGGAAGCGGCTGTGCCACATCTGGTAACTGATGACGGCCACTTGTTGCCTGGCATCGTCCTCCTGCTCGGTAAAAACCCGTCCCATCAAGGGCGAAATTCCAAGCACCTGGAAAACGCCGGGGGTAATACGCGAAGCAGAAACCTGCGCTGGATCGCCGGTACCGGAGAGTTCAAAGCCTGTTCGCTGATAAGCACCAAGGCCAGTGAAAACGCGCGTATCGCGGGCATAGATGCGCGTCGCGGGTGCGGTAACGTTGGGCGTTCCGGAGCCCGCCTTAACACCTTCTGGAGCATCGCCGATAACAACCAGGCGGTCGGGCGCGGGAAAAGGCAACGGCCGAAGAAGAACACCCTCAACAATAGAGAAGATCGCGGTGGTCGCGCCGATGCCGAACGCCAGGGTAAGCACCGCGGTCAGTGTGAATCCGGGCGATTGGCGCAACTGGCGCAATGCGTATCGAATGTCGAGCCACAATCTGTTCATCGCGTACCTTCTTGGTTGCCGTTTTCGGCCCTTCAATTATTCGGTTCGGAGTGCCTGCATGGGATCCGCGGAAGATGCCCGTCGCGCTGGAACAAAGCATGCGGCCAATGTAACCAGAAAGAGGATGCCGGCAACCGAAGCAAAAGTGATCCAGTCAACCGCACCAACACCAAACAGCATGCCGCGCAGCAAGTGTGTGAAGGCCAACGAAACCACAAGACCCGCAGCCAACCCCAGCAGCGCAAGACGCAACCCCTGCCCCAATACCTGGCGGAAGACGTCTCTCTGGCCGGCTCCCAGCGCCATGCGAATGCCGATCTCATGGGTGCGCTGCCGCGTGGTGTAGGCCACTACGCCATAGATTCCAACCGCCGCCAGCACCAGCGCCAGCAATCCGAACGCCCCTGCAAAGGCCGCGGCGATGCGTTCAAAAACGCTTCCCATCTGAATATTTGCCTTGAGCGTAGCTTGGTTATAAAGCGGCAGGTCCGCGTTGAGGTCATGAATCGTCTGCTCAACTGAAGATGTAAACGATCGCGGGTCGCCGGCAACGCGCACATGGAGAATAACCTGGCTCGCATAGCGCTGCATCAGTGGCAGCAGGACCAGCGGCGCACTGTCGTAAGTCATGCGCCGATATTTTCCATTGGCCGCCACGCCCACCACCGTGCACCATCCGCCTGCCACCTGAATGCGCTTTCCAATTGCGTTTTGGCGTGGCCAATAACGATCCACCAAAGCCTGGTTGACAATCACTACCGGCACCGTTGACGAGTTGTCCTGTGCCGTAAAGTCTCGTCCGGAAATCAGCGGTGTCCGCAGCGTCTCAAGATAGTCGGGGCCAACTGTTCCCCGATCCACTTCCATGGATTCATGCAGTCGAGGCACGTACCCCTCAGGCTGAACGAAGTCGGAGTGAATCGTGAAATTGAGCGGCGAAAAATCCGCCAGTGTCGCGGACTGAACTCCTGGCAGCGCCTTCACGCGCGCCACTAGTTGCCGATCGAACTCAGTGCCTGTGGCTCTTGAATAGCCCACCGGATCAAGGTCGAACGTCGTCAGCAGCACATGGTTGGGATCGAATCCCACATCGGAGTTCTGTGCTTTTTGCAAGCTGCGAACAAACAACCCGGCGCATGTGAGCAGCAGCAGGGAAAGCGCAATCTGCGCAATCACCAGGCCGCCGGTAAGACGCGATTTTGAAAGCCCGCCAGAGGTGCTGAGGGCCTCATCCTTCAGAACCGAAACAGGTGAGAGGCGGGAAGCGCGCAGAGCTGGAATCGCGCCCGCAATCACAGCGGTAAAAATTGAAACCAGCAACGTGGCCAGAAACACTGACGAGTCGACATGCCCGTTAAGCGTGAGAGGCAGAGTTGTAGGCGGCAGAAATGCCGACATCGTACTGGCCGTCCACAGCGTAAGCGTAAGCGCGATCCCGCCGCCTGCAAGCGCGATCAGCAAATTTTCTACCAGGAGCTGACGCACCACTCTCCAACGGCTCGCTCCCATCGATAGACGAATCGCCATCTCGCGGCGCCGCGCCACTGAGCGTACCAGCAGCAGATTGGCAACATTGGCGCAAGCCAGCATCAGCAATGCCACTGCCAAGGCAAGCAACATCGGCAGCGTTCCATACAAGTAAACATTGGCTCCAAATGGAGAACGCCACAGCGGATCGGAGGAGATCGTATTGGGCCCGCGATGCTGATCCGGAAAGCGCGCTACGAGGTGCTGCATCAGAACATTGAGTTCGCTCTCCGCCTGGCTGTGATCAACCCCCGGCGCGAGTTTACCTAATACGTTGAGCCACAACCCGTCGCGATTCTCGATGCGAGTGGAACCCCACACCTGCTTGTCCATCCCCAAAGGAATCCATATATCGGAACGCAGGCCTGTCTTGCATCCCTGAAAGTCCCTGGGTGCCACGCCAACAATCGTGTAAGGATGAAGATTAATCTGAATCGTCTTGCCAACGATCGATGGATCCCCTGCAAAGCGCTTCTGCCACAGATCGTAGCTAAGCACAGCCTCCGCGGCGCCCTCGCGCTCGTTCTTTAGCGAGGGAAGAAGGCTCCTCCCCAGAATCGGCCTTACGCCCAGCACCTCAAAGTAGTTCGACGAGGCCAGCGTCCCGTAAATGCGCTCCGGTGTTCCCGAGCCGGTGATGGCCATGTAGTCGTCGTGATAGCCAATCAGTCCGGAAAATGAATGCGTGCTGTCGCGCAGGTCTCTGAAGTCCAGGTAGGAGAACGGGGGCGTAGGATGTTCGCTCCGCTCTCCCCGCATGATGGTGACCATATCGCTGGTGTGCGCAATTCCAGGAATGGGATCGAGCAGGGTCGAGTTGATCCAACTGAAGATGGTGAGGTTGGCCGCGATGCCCAGGGCCAGCGTTCCCACTGCCAGCGCGGTGAATCCCGGACTCTTGCGCAGTTGCCGCATGGCGAAACGCAGGTCGTGCATTGCGTTCTGGAGCAGCATCACTACGCCTCCGCTTCTGCTTCAAGCTTCTTGCGTTCGTCTTCAGAAACCACCTTTCCGTCGAAGAGGTGTACTTCGCGCTCGGCGTGGCGGGCAAAACGCGGATCGTGCGTCACCATGCAAATCGTCGAGCCTTCGCGATGCAGATCCGCAAGGAGGTGCATCACCGCTTCGCCGTTCTTCGAGTCCAGGTTTCCGGTAGGCTCGTCAGCCAGCAAGATGGAGGGCGAACCCGCCAAGGCACGCGCCACAGCCACGCGCTGCTGCTGACCGCCGGAGAGCTGCGCCGGATAGTGCTTCATGCGGTGCGCCATGTTCACGCGCTCCAACGCTTCCTTCACGCGCTTCTTGCGTTCCGCGGAAGGCATGCCGGCCCGATAGGTGAGCGGCAGTTCAACATTTTCTTCCACCGTCAGATCGCCAATCAGGTTGAAGCTCTGAAAAATGAAACCGATCTCCTGGTTGCGGATGCGCGAGCGGTC
>JADGNO010000322.1 GCA_017883405.1 Occallatibacter sp.
GCGGACGTACGGCAGAACCGTTTGCGCAAACTCCGGGGTACCGGGAGTCTTGTAAGGTGAAATCGCAACCTTGCCCACGAAGACTTCGAATTCGGGAATGATGAGGTTCGGCGGAACCTTGCCGGTGATGGCATAAGCGGTTGCATGAGGCGGATGACAGTGCACGGCCGACTTTGCTTCCGGTACCGCTTTGTAGATTTCGAGATGGAGAAAGATCTCGCTGGTGCGCGGCTTGGCGCCTGCCACCTGGTGGCCTTCAAGATCGACCATGCAAAGATCGCCGGGCGTCAGGTCGTACTTGCTCACCAGTGTAGGAGTGCAAATCACCTCGTTGGGGCCAATGCGGTACGAGATGTTACCGCCGTTACCGTCAACAAACTGGCGTAGCCAAAGCTTGCGGCCTACAGCGCAAATCTCTCTCTTGATCTCCTCAGCTTCAGGAGTTGAGAAAAGGCGTGGGTCAGCCGGCGTGAGGGTCGTAGCCGGCTGCGTGCTTATCGGAGTTTCGGTATACATGGGGTGCTCGTTTCTCCGGCCGTGCGCTGCCTCGACCGGTCGTCATTATGGATGATTATGATTGAAAATGATCGCTTCCTCTCATTATATGCCAGATTCAGCCGAGCATCAGCAAGCCGACTCGGCTAATAATTGAGAGCCGCACGATCCCGGTCGGAGCGGTAGTACCCCGGAACCAATAGAATTCTTGGCGTAAATGAATACATTTCACGGGGGTACCCGACTGGTGTGTCTTGAGGTTGAAGGCGTGCCGCTGGTGCCTGCCCGCAGAGGCCTCATGCCCACAAGAATTCGCTTTTCGAAAATACGTTCCGCTTTCTTCCTGCTGTTCTTCCCGCTCGGATTTCTGGCTGCATCCGGGGGCCTTGCGCATTCTCAGGCTGCTCCGTCGCAGGCCAGCGCATATCAGAACCCTGTGCTCTGGGAAGACCTCGCGGACATCGACATCATTCGCGTGGGCGACGCGTATTACTACTCGGCGTCGAATATGAGCTACTCTCCGGGCGCGCCAATTTTGCGCTCGTACGACCTAGTGCATTGGGAGTACGTCGGCCACTCGTTGCCTAAGCTCGACTTCGGGCCAATCTACGATCTGATCGGCGGCAACGCCTACAACAAGGGCACCTGGGCCTCGTCCCTGCAGTATCGCAAGAGCAACAAAACGTTCTACTGGGTTGGGTGCATTCCGGGATCGAAGACCACATACATCTACACATCTCCCGCTGCGGAAGGACCGTGGAAGCGGCATACGGCCATCGACAATTGCTACTACGATGCGGGCCTGCTTATCGATGACGACGACACCATGTACGTGTCCTACGGAAACACTACCGTTCATGTGGCGCAACTCTCACCCGACGGATCAAAGGAGTCGAAGTCGCAAGTGGTGTTTCAGACGCCGGCTGACGTGAAAGTGCTTGAGGGGTCGCGCTTTTACAAGATCAACGGCAATTACTACATCCTGATGACGCGACCGGCGAACGGCGAGTACGTGCTTCGTTCAACGACCGGCCCGTTTGGCCCGTACACACTGCACAAGCTGCTGCTCGATCTGGGTACACCGATTCCCGGCGGCGGAGTTCCGCACCAGGGCGGTATTGTGCAGACGCAGAAGGGTGAATGGTATTACATGGCGTTTGTGGATGCCTATCCGGGCGGCCGCGTCCCGGTGCTTGCGCCGCTGAAGTGGAATGCCGATGGATGGCCGGAGCTTGTGCTTGTCGACGGCAATTGGGGAGAGTCGTATCCCAATCCGCTGCCTCCGCACCCGCTCAAGCCGACTACCGGCACTGACAGTTTCAAAGGAAAATCGCTGGCGCCACAGTGGGAGTGGAACCACAATCCCGATGACGCAAAGTGGTCGCTCGCCGGCGGCCTGAATTTGCAGACAGCCACCGTGACCGACGATCTGTATGCGGCGAGGAATACTCTCACGCACCGCATTCCGGGGCCAGAGTCCACGGCAACAATCGTGATGGACATTTCGAAAATGATAGAAGGCGATCGCGCCGGGCTGGCCATCTTCAAGCAGGCGTCGGCATGGGTCGGCGTCAAGCGTGAGGGCGGCGCATACAAAGTAGTCATGGAGAACGGGCTGGCGCTGGGCCGCGGATGGGTAACGGCAAGTAAAGGAACAGAGGTGGAGAGCGTTCCCATGAGCGGCAAACAAATCTGGCTGCGCGCATCGGCGGATATTCATCCAGGCACGGATCGCAAGGCCAATTTCTCCTACAGCACCGACGGTCACAACTTCAAATCGATAGGAACGCCGTACACACTAAACAGCCAATGGATGTTTTTCATGGGCAACCGCTACGCAATCTTCAACTACGCAACCAAAGAGCTCGGTGGCGCGGTAAAGGTCAAGTCGTTTACGGTAACGAAGCCGTAAGAGCAGGGGACAGGGAACAGATGTCAGGGGGCGTCTTGTTGCAGCCTCTACCCTTTTTCATTGTTGAAGAAGGCTTCCACGTCCGTGATGGTGTTGGTCATGCGGTAGGGCGGCAGACTCTGCAGAAATGTTTGGCCGTAGCGCTGGCGGGTGATGCGGGGATCGAGCAGCACCAGCACTCCGCGATCTTCGAGCGAGCGGATCAGGCGGCCGAAGCCCTGCTTGAGCGTGAGAACCGCTTCAGGAACCTGATAGTCGAAAAATGGCTTGCCACCGGCTTCTTCAATTGCTTTCATGCGCGCCTGCACTACAGGGTCGCTGGGGACCGCGAAGGGCAGGCGGTCAATGATGACGCAACTTAGCGCCTCGCCTTGCACGTCGACACCCTGCCAGAAACTTGCGGTGCCAAAGAGAACGGCGTTTGGCGTCGCTCGAAATTCGTCCAGCAGCGCTTTGCGCGGCGCGGTTCCATGCAGCAGGATCGGAAAATCGAGAACGGGCAGAAGGCGTTCGTAAAGAATGCGCATCTGGCTGTAACTGGTAAAGAGGCAGAAGGCGCGCCCTCGCGAGAGATCGAGCACGCGCTGGATGCAGCGCGCAGCGGCTTCTTGAAATTCGGGGTCGCGGGGATCGGGCATATTTGGCGGCAAGTAGAGCAACGCCTGCTCACCGTAACGGAAGTGCGAAGGCACAACAAGTTCGCGCGCCTCCGTCAGGCCGAGGCGTCTGCGCAAGTGCTCAAAGCCGCCCTGCACGGTGAGCGTTGCCGAAGTAAGTACAACGGTAGGAATCTGCTCAAAGACCTGTTCGCGTAGCAGTTCCGAAACATCAATCGGCGTGGCCTGCAGAAACGTATGGCGATTCTGCGCGCTTCGCACGGCGGATCGTTGTCCGGGAGAGGCGCCGCCGGAGACGCGGCGCTCCATCCAATAGACCATGTTGCTGGAGTTGGATTCGAGCAGGAATTCGAGCTCGGAGCGAAGGCGCGAAACGCGTTTCCTCAGGCCGGGCGCTTCGTCGATTCCGGAGAGTCCGTCGATTTCCGATTCAAGAACCTGAAGCGTGGAACGAACGGCGAGATACAGATCGCCTGAAGACTCAAGGAACTGCTCGCGCTCCGTGAAGGGATGGCGGCCGTCGACGCTAATGGGCAATCCAGCAAAGAAGAGCCGGGCGCGTTCGCGCAGTTGCATGGTGGCTGAGGGCAGCCGATCGGTTCCTTCTTTACCGCGCAGCAGGGTGTCGATATCGCGAGCCAGATCTTCAAAACGGAGATTCGAAACCGACAAACCAAAGTAGCTCGACGCGACTTCTTCAAGCTCGTGCGCTTCATCAAAGATGACGGCTGCGGATTCAGGAAGAACGCCGGCGTCGGCTGCGGCACCGGCCTCCTGCTTTACTGACAGATCGGCGAAGAACAGGTGGTGGTTGACGATAATGATGTCGGACTCGAGCGCGCGCCGCCGCATTTCAGTAATAAAACAGCGGCGGTAGTCAGGACATGTGGTGCCCAGGCAGGCTTCTGAGCGGGCGTCGAGCTTCTGCCAGAGCGCGCTGGACTCCGGCATACCTGAAAGCTCGGCGCGGTCGCCCGTATCGGTGGTGCGTTCCCAGTCGGCGATCTGCTTGTACTGGTCGATTTCTTCAAGGCCAGAGAGGATAGGTTGATCGCGCAGTGCAGTGAGCTTGTGCCGGCAAAGGTAGTTGGCGCGGCCCTTCATGTAGCAAACGCGCAGGTCGCCCAACAGCGTTTCAAGAAAAGGCACATCGCGAAAGAAGAGTTGATCCTGAAGCGCCTTGGTGCCGGTGGAGATGATGACGCGCTGGCCAGTGCGAAGGGCCGGCAACAGATAGGCAAGAGTCTTGCCGGTGCCTGTACCTGCTTCAACTATCAGATGGCGGCGTTCGGTGAGTGCCCGTTCCACAGCCTTGGCCATTTCAAGCTGGCCGGGGCGGTACTCATAGGGCAGGGGTGAGCGCGCAAGGATGCCGCCCGGAGAAAAAAACTCGTGCAGGGTGGGCAGGGCGCGGGTTGGGGTGGCAGTAGACGACATTGAGGCCGAGAGCGGCGGGGCAGGTTCCTCTCTCCATCATAGGAGACTCCGGCGAAGCTTCGGCAAAGGTCAGGATTGCCGGTATGCAGATTCAACGTCCAAGTGCAACGGATTGCGATTTAGCAGACCAGTATTGCACGAAATCGAATGCTCCTTCGGGCAGGAAGAGTTCTGCTGGTGCTTTCCA
>JADGNO010000050.1 GCA_017883405.1 Occallatibacter sp.
AAGAAGCCAAAAACCCAGCCTGCCAAGACCAGGAACGGCAACCAATGCAACGACATGGTCGCATAGGCCACGTAGATCAAGATCTCCCCCAGGTAATTTGGATTTCTTGTCCGGCTGAACAACCCATCCTGAATCAACCCCTTCCGAAATTGCAAGGTGTAATACTTCTGCGCGTCACTCACATAGTGAAGGAAAACCCCCAGCGTGTACAGAAACAGCACGAGACCGATTAAGTAGGGCGGAAGCGTGAGATGTCGGCTGATGAGCAAGTACGGGGCGATGTAATATCCGGCAAGTGGCAAGAAGATAAAGAGCACCCCAATCAAGAGAGGTTGCTTTTGATCGAACCTTTTATCGGGGTAGAGAGATTGTTTGATTAGCCAGAGCAACGAATAGGTTCCGTGAATACTCAAATAGATGAACGCTTCCGTTGACCAATTGTTATAGAACCACATCATCCCCAAGACTAGCGGGATAACCAGGGCTTTGTGAATATTGATGTAGGTAGCGACTTTCATTGTTTTGTTTCCTTCCGGTTGCTATCGTCATTTCGGATTAATCGGTCAGCACCTGTCGTTGATGCCTTAATTGAGTGGCAGCTGGCTTTTGCTCCACTGTTCCAAAGTTATTGATGGTGCACCCAGGAGCGCGTTAGCTTCAGACGGATCGCCGCCTTCGCCCACTTTTTCGCAGTAAGCCAAGAATGGCAATGCGGCCTGCAATTCCTTGCGATTGCCAAGGCGTGCAATAATCCGGGTAAACCAGATCGGCATGGGCATCAGGCTGGCCTCTGGATGGGCACGGCAATAAAAAATTCGCAGCGCATCACGCATTATGAATGCTTGGGGGCCGTAAACGAACAACGATTTGTTGGCCGTCGACGGCGGCGCATAGGCTGTGGCCACCATCTGCGCGTAATCTTCCGCCGCCAGCCAATGCCATACAAACGGTTGCTTGCCGATCAACAAGGCGCGTTTGCCATGCACAAAGCGGTGCAACGATTCCATAAAATATGTCGCTTTGAAAATGGTATGCGGCACTCCCGAGGCGCGAATCGCCGCTTCCGCTTCGAACCTGGCGCGGGTTCCCGCATACCAACAGTTCTCCGCAAAACCGACGCGCCCAATAGATAGGTTAGCCGCGTCACATTAGCTCGGCATGCGGCTTGGGCTGCATTGGCCGTGCCGCGTCGTTCAAGATCAGCGTCAAATCCGCCGTTTAGGTTGATATGCACCCCATGCAACCACGCAGCGCCGCATCGAGTGAAGGTACATCTTTAACATCACCTTTGATGGCTTCAATCGCATCCCCGAAAATCGCACGGGCTTTGTCCGGATTGCGCGTCAACATGCGCACGCGGTAACCCTGAGCCTGCAAGCAATGAACCACCGGTTCGCCTAACATTCCGGTTCCGCCAATCACTAAGACTGATCGCGATTCCGACATTTTGACCTCCAAGTGGATGCGGCTCTATTTCGATGGATGTTCTTTGTTCCGAATGCGCTGCATCACGCTCTCCATCCAATCGATCTGCGTCTGCACCGAATGGATACCAAGTTCCAGTGTCAACATCCAGAAGAATTCTTCGCGCGGAGAGCCAACCGCTGTAACATACTCCTCGATCTCTTGCGGCACTTGTTGATAGACTTCCAACACGGCCCGCATCGACTGCGTTGCTTCTTCGAACTTCGCCAGAATCTCTTCATCCGAAAGCTGTCCCGCAAAGAAAACCTGGATCAGAGCGGCACTCCGCGTTTCTTGCGGTGGCATCGTGCTTCTTAACCAATGACTTAGCACTTCCAGCCCGGCTCGTGTGATATGATAGACCTTGCGATCGGGCCGTTCCGTTTGCTCGACGACTTCCATTTCAGCCAATCCTTGTTCCGTCAGTCGCCCCAACGTCCGATAAATCTGGCTCTGATCCGCCGGCCAGAAGTGACGGATCGAAGCATCGAACGCTTTCTTCAGGTCGTAACCCGAATACGGGTGGTAGTGCAAAAAACCAAGAATGGCATATTCAAGTGACATTTTTCGCTTCTTTCTATATATGACTAGTATTATATAATACTGATCCTATATTACCACGATTCCATGCTCTTGTCAAGGAGAAAATATCGCAGTTTAGGGCTTTTCCAAAGTCAGGTGGGACGCCGCAAGACCAAATTCAAAGCCTCGTCGAGGCAAGCGCTGTAGTGTCGACGTGCTTGGGGCAGATATTGCCAGCCTTGCCGTACAGCCAACCCGATCACCAAGTTATTGAGCAGAGCGACAGCCTCGGCCAACTGCGGGTTCGTCATGCGGGCCGCATCCTCCCGCAAGGTTTTGTCGCGCCGGTAATGGAGGCCGTTCTCAATGCCCCCATAATCGCGGACCAAGTCCAACAAACGCGCGGGACTCGCCTCCGCGTGGCCCAAACTGGTCAAGCCATAGACCACTTCATGCTGGACGACCCCCGTTTTCAAATGTAGGCGACGGCGTTCGAGTTTGAAGACTTGAGCCAGATAGGGCCAATCGGAACACCCTTGCAACCCGGCGCGCGTGGTCAGTGTCCGTTGCTCCAAGCGGCCCTGCGCTTTGTCGATCGTTTCGGCGGTGCGAAAATCCTGGGGCGTGGGACTGAAGCCTTTCACACACGCTTCGGGTTGAAAGACTTGTTCGATCTCTTGGCGCAAGTTGGGCTGATTGTCTTTGGCGAGCCAGAGATACTCGCCTCCGGCTTCCACGATCTGGACTGACACACGGCGCTGGGTATGCAGCGCATCGCCACGCACGATTTTGCCCTGTAAATCCAGGCTTTCCAGCACGCGGGGCGCCACCGGAATCTCGTTCTCCCGTTGGCCAACGGCGACCTGCATCAACACGAGGCCCTCCTGAGGTAAATAGGCGGCCAGCAGATGCAGGCCGCGTGTTTGTCCGGGGGCCAGACTGCCGCGTAACGTTTTCCCATCAATCGCCATCAAGACGCTCGTGCCCGCTCCTGACCCGCACTGAAGGAACTCGCTGAGGATCGCCTGTAACTCGGCCACATCGACCGCTGCGCCTAACACGCGTCGATACGTGTTGGGTGAGGGCAAACTCAGCCGCGAGGCTTGCAACAAGTGGCACAGTAAGGTGGACCCCTTCGTCAAGACACCAAAAGTACTATTCTAAAGTGCATGGGTCCTTTCTGTGATGATGGGTATTGACTGGTCGAAGTCGTAGCCGTGGCGGTGGGAATGTGGTCAACTGCGCAGTTTCAGTTGTCCACATTTCCACCGCCCAAACGTGAGTAATGTTTAATGAGAGTGGACCTCCTTGGCGGGATGTGTTCTCGCAAACACCATCTTAACCAAGAGAGGTCCCTTTGTCTATTTGTCAAGGGACTTTGGAAGATATTGTTGACGAACTACTTTTTGCGGGCCATGCAGCGGCTTTCGGGATTGGTTTTTGCGATCGAACGGGGAATATCGATCTCATTTCGAATGATTTGTGGACAAGTGGGGCTGAAGAGCCAGGTCGGTAAAGGGAGCACGTTCTATTTTGCCTTGCCGGCTGCTCAGTGAGGTCCAGTGGCTATCGAAACGAATCTGTGCTGTGAGATGGCTGTGTGCGAGGCGATGGTCCGCGTCATGTTTGTACGTTGGCAATCCGGTTAACTCACGCGCTCCAACACCAGATGGGTGGCCTGCTCCAGTGTCAGGTTGCGTCCCTTGGCCCAGGCGGCTTCATAACGCGCTTCGCCTAAGGTGATACGCACCGCTTCGATCACCAGCGTCATCTTTTGGCGTGTGTCAGAACTCAAAGGCGTATGATAATCCTCGCTGACGGCAATGGTTGCGCCCAGCAGCTTCGCTGCCTGTTCCGGTTCATCCATGGCTTGTGCGACAGCCGCAAGTCCTGCCAAACTTTCAATCACAGCGACATAGTCATTCAATTCGACCAGCACTTTCAACGCGTCCATGAAACGCGTCCGGGACGTAACGGGATCATGTAGTTGTAAGGCCGCCTGCCCCAGCCCATTGAGCGCTAGGCCGACACCGCGCTCATCGCCGAGCTCCCGGCGAATATCTAGGCTTTCCTGGTATAAATCACGCGCGCGTTGCGGCTCGCAACGGGTGAGCGCCAGGGAGGCCAGGTTACCCAGCGACGAGCCTGCTGACCACAGGTCGTCGATTTCTCGATAGAGACTCAGGCTCTCCGTAAACAGCGCCTCGGCTTCGTCCAGTTCACCGCGCGCATGGCTGCACAGGGCGAGATTGTTCAACACACTCGCCACACCAAAACGATTCCCCAGGCGGCGGCGAATGTCAATCGCCACCCGATAGTGTTCCGTCGCCCGATCGATCTGTTCCTGATCTAAAGCGACGTTGCCGAGCACATTGTGGACGCGTGCGAGGCTTTCTTGATCGCTGTTCGAGGCCTCGAAGAGGCCCAGGCTTTCCGTGAGATCAGCCGTCGCGGCCGCATACTGAGCGCTATGGTATAGCAGGATGCCGCTGATCATCAACGCTTTGGCGCGCAGCGGCGGCGGCGCGAGGTGAGCCCGATCGAGCAACACCTTCAACCACGTCTGGCCCTCACGGATATGTCCGCGCTGCAAATAGAAGCGATCCAGCGCCGCCGCAATCTGCAACCCGATCACGGGCGCGTGCTCAATACACCACGCCACGGCGGACCGGAGATTGTCGTGGTCAGCGTCCTGGCGCTGAATCCAGTTGGCCCGGCCCAGGCCGTACACTTCCGGCTCAACCGACTCAGCAAAGTGCGCAAAGGATTGCGCGTGGCGCTCACGGGCGACTTCGGCCTCACTCTGTTCCGAAAGTTGTTCGGCTGCAAACTCGCGGAGGGTCTCCAGCATCACGAAGCGTGTATCGTCGGCGCTGACCTGTTGTTGCAATAAGCTGGCTTGATGCAGCACCTCCAAAGTAGGCAGCACCGAATCTGATTCACCCTGCACAGCCTGCGCAGCTTCG
>JADGNO010000323.1 GCA_017883405.1 Occallatibacter sp.
ACAAAGTCCTGAAGAAGCGCCTGCAAGCTCTGGAAGCGCGCGTGCGTGGGCAGTTTGGTGAATTTGAAGCTCGCGGCTTTGTCGATACAGGCCCGGTAGTTGAGCGATCGCTTGCCACTGCCGCCGGGCTTGGCTGGACCGGCAAGAATACATGCCTCATCCATCCGAAAATTGGGTCCTACGGATTTCTCGCAGTTCTGCTTATTTCTCTCGAAACTGCACCGGAGGATAAGAGGGCGGAGCTCGTACCAGACCGCTGCGGCACGTGCCGTCGCTGCATTGACGCCTGCCCAACCAATGCGCTCACGCCGTATTGCATGGACGCTACGCGGTGCATCGCCTACCTGACGATTGAGCACAAGGGCCAGATCAACCCGGAACTGATGCCGGGAATAGGCCGCCAGGTTTTCGGTTGCGACATCTGCCAGGAAGTTTGCCCGTGGAACCGTAAAGCGCCCATTGCTGTCGATTCTGATCTGGCACCGCGCGAAGAACTCGTGAACCCGTCGTTGCAGTGGCTGGCCTGGCAGGGTGAGCCGGAGTTTGAAGCTAACTTCAACGGTTCGCCGGTGCGGCGCGCGGGCTTTCTCGGGCTGCGTCGCAACATTGCCGTTGCCATGGGTAACAGCGGGCTGCCCGGCTATATCCCAATTCTCCGCGAATGGGCGGCCGCAGACGATGATGGCCTGCGCGACGCGGCACAGTGGGCACTCAATCAAATCGAGAGCAATTCAACTTCGGGCGCGGAATCTCCGAACGCCGAGCCGTAATACTGCGTATCCACCTGCAGGAATATTCTTAAAGAAGTGCTGAACACAGCAAGGAGCCAAGTTTGTCTGAAGTCATAAATTCCGGTGCGCCGGTCGACTCTACCCACATAAACAGCGCACCCGTCGAGACGAGTCCCGGCGAGGGGGCCATTGAAGCTGCGATCGAGCACGCCGTTTCTCCCGCTCCAGACGTGCCGGTTCAAGAATCGAAGTGGTTCCTGTGGCGCACCAACGGCACCGCGCTCCTCAGTTACCTGCTCGACAGCGAGGTGCACACCTTCGCATTCAGCGTGGCCGCTAATGCAATTCTTTCATTCATTCCATTCATCGTGCTGCTCTATACGCTGGCGCGCTCGTTCTTCCGCTCCGAAGCAATGGTGAAAGTGATCAGCGATATGGTGGAGTATTTCTTCCCGTCGAACCAGGGCTATGTGGCGGCCAGCTTGTATGCCGTGGCACCTCGAGGCGGAGTGCAGGTGTTCTCGCTGATCATGATTCTGGTTGCGTGCACCGGCATTTTTCTGCCGCTTGAAGTGGCGCTGAACCAGGCCTGGGGCGTCACCAAGAGCCGCAACTATCTTCACAACCAGACAATCGCGCTCGGACTGGCGCTGCTGATGGTGGTGCTCGGCATGGGCAGCGTTTATATCAATGTCAACGCGCGCAACGCCGTCGCCGTTGTGTTTTTTCAGCACATCGATAACTTTGCTTTCAGAAGCGTCAGCCTTCTGCTGTTGGCTGCAACCACCGGCGTGGCCTCGATCCTGTTCTTCTTTTCCATCTACTGGGTGCTGCCCAACTGCAAAGTGCCGTGGCGCCCCGTATTTCGCAGCGCGGTCATCACCGGCGTAATCTGGCTGGCGTCGAAGTACCTTTTCATCGCCATACTTCCACACCTGGACCTGAAGGCGCTCTACGGCCCCTTCTACGTTTCAGTCGGGCTACTCTTCTGGGCCTATATTTCAGGCCTCATCATGTTTGCCGGAGCACAGTTCAGCGTCACTCGTCTGAAGCATTCAGAGATCGAAGAATCGAACGCTGCATAGGGATACGGGCGAGTCAACCAGCGCGTAGTGCAAGAAATCACTTCCCCATGCAACGAATCTGGGTGCCCCATCCTTCTCGCGGCCCTATCGCGAGAAGGGTGGGATACCACAAATCCCCACCAAGAATGGGAACCTACAGGCTGAATGACTTGTCGGCGACGGCGTTGGGTGCGCGGCCTGCCGGAATCAGCGTGAACAGCGTCATGCTGGCCGTGCGCACCAGCGCTACATCATTCGACCGCGAGTTGACCACAAACAGCAGGTGGCCGGCGGCGGAAAACGCCATCGCCGAAGGGCCATCGCCCACGCGCACCCACCCCGCTCTGCGGCCGTCGTTGATCGCGTATACGATCACGTTTTGCGAGCGCTGGTTGGCCACGTACAGCAGCGAGTTGTCTTTCGAAACCAGCCCGCCCACCGGGTCGTCGCCCATCATGTAAGCGCCCTGCACGTCGTCAGTTCCGGTAATCACTTCAGAGATGGAATCGCTGGCCGAATTAACCACGAAAACTTCGCCGCCATCGGGCTTGAGCGCCAGGTCAACCGGGCTTCGTCCCACATCCATCAGCGCTTCCAACTGGTCGGGCTGGCTAGCGTGCGCCAGAGCAATCGCCATCATCTGGTGTCCGCCCGTGCACGGCGCAAAAACTTTCGACGAGTCCGGTAGCACAACCGGATCACCCGCGCCGGGACAGCCGCTGAACACCGATCGAATAGACATGGTCGCTGCGTCAAACAGGCTTACGGAGTTGCCGCGCCTGTTGGCAACAATCAGAGTCTTCCCATCGGGAGAGAGCCGCGCTGCGACGGGCTGTTCGCCAACACCCACCTGCGCCAGTTCGCGCCGGTTTTTAAGATCAACCACAGAGATGGAGTTCGAACCGGAGTTCGCAATGTAAGCCAGTTTGCCGGCCGCGTCGATCTCGATGGAAACAGGCTGCCGATGCAGCGGAATGGTCGCCGCGACGCTGTTGTTTTCAGCATTGATGACCGAGAGCGAACCCGAGCCCGTGTCAGTGCCGGAGTTAACAACGAACACTTCGTTGACGGTCGGGCTGGCCGCAACGGCAATCGGATTCTGACCAACCTGGAGTTCGCGGTCAAGGCGCAGGTTCACAACGTCAAGCACCGTCACAGTGCCGCTTCCGCCATTGGTCACATACACATATTCTCGATAGTTGGCCGGGTATTGCGGAAAGTCGTGCGTGCGGCAGCCGGCGAGCGAAAGCGCAAGAAGGCCGAGAAGCAACAGGCGCGATTTAGCGGCATTTCTCAGGTTCATGCTGTTCGAGCGGCTTTCATCTTGAGGGTCCAAACAGCAATCATAAATGGCGGCTGCAATGTGCGATCGTCCCTACTCGGCAGAGACGCCAACATGGATTCCGCGAGGCAGAGTGCGGCCCACCACCGGAGCAATCTTCTCAATCTCTCCCATCATCTTTTCAAACTGCGCGGGGTAGATCGATTGCGGCCCATCGGACAGTGCGTTCTCAGGCTGGTGATGCACTTCCACGATGATGCCGTCTGCGCCGCACGCAACCGCGGCCCTGGCCATCGGTAGCACGCTGTCGCGGCGCCCGGTTCCGTGGCTTGGGTCTACAAGGATGGGCAAATGGCTCACGCGCTTGATCGCCGGCACAACGCTCAAGTCGAGCGTGTTGCGCGCATGATCGCTGAAAGTTCGCACCCCCCGCTCGCACAGAATCACCTGGTAGTTGCCCTCGCTCATCACGTATTCGGCGGCCATCAGGAACTCTTCGAGCGTTGCGCTCAAGCCGCGCTTGATGAGCACCGGCTTGCGCAACCGGCCTGCCTGCTTCAACAGCGAAAAATTCTGCATGTTGCGTGCGCCAATCTGCATCACGTCGGCCCATTCGGCAACAAGCTCCAGTGTGTCGTTATCCAGCGCTTCCGTCACAATGCGCAACCCAAACTTGTCGCGGATCTCGGCCATGATCTTCAGCGCATCAAGTCCAAGGCCCTGGAATGCGTAGGGAGATGTGCGCGGCTTGTAAGCGCCGCCGCGGAAAAACTGCGCCCCGCCTGCAGCCACTTGTTCGGCGATGGCGAAGGCTTGTTCGCGGCTCTCTATCGAGCACGGTCCCGCAATAATGGCTAGCTCGTGGCCGCCGATCGCAGCATCAGTGCCCTGAAAGCGCACGATGGTGTCTTCCTGTTTAACGTCGCGACTGGCCAGCTTGTAGGGTTTTGAAACGCGGATGACTTCGGCCACGCCTGGCAGCTCTTCAAGATTGCCGCGCTCTACCTCGCCCTGGTTGCCGGTAATGCCGATGGCCGTGCGCTGGGCGCCCGGTAAAGGATGCGCGCGGAATCCAAGATGCTCAATGTAATCGCACACAACCTGGATCTCCTCAGGCGTGGCCTGCGCTTTCATAACCACCAACATGGCTGGCCCCCGATCACCCAGTTTACGGCAATCGGACTGCGGCCTGTTCAAGTTTATGGCTTAACGGGATCTTGGACGGGTCGACAACACTGCCGCTCTTTGTTGGCATGGCAGCAGCTTGTTTCCGTTTGATCGACGGGGAGAGGATTTAACAACGCAAATCTGGAGAACGGAGAGGAACCCTAGCATTGCAAAAGTCCAACAACGCAAATCCAGGGATGGTGAGAAGTTGAGAAGCATGTCTTTTACTTAGTCTCGTCTGTAGCTTCGATGTCCGTTTTAGCAGCCACTATCGCCGGTGCAAGCACCATTCCGATAAAGGCCAGAGCGATCAATAAGTCGTGCATTATTTTTTTATTTCCTCCGAGGCCTTCCACCGCACTCGGCCTACCCTTTGATGATCGACAATATTAGAGAAAACTTGAATAACACTAAGAACTTGCAGGATGAGAAGTTCGTGCTACCTGCTACTCACCCAAATGGGGCAGGAAGGCGCAAATTATTTAAATAAGACGAGGATTTTGACTAATCTGAACCGTTGTACGCGCGATTTTGGATGGTCAATGTGATCTGGCTCACGCGATTTTTGGGCGTACGAAAACGGGTGGCTTTACGATCTCACGAACTCAGACGGAAGTGGGGAAGCGTGCGCAATTGAAAAGCCCCGGGTTGAATGCCCGGGGCGCGAAGGTGTCAGGCCGGTTACGGCGTGGTTGTCTAACGCAGCGCTTTGGCACAGTTCACGCCCAGGCGCTCCGCTTCGCGCTTTTGGGCGCGCCACTTCATGGCCAGCCAGAGGACGTAGCCAATCTGAATGGCCCAGGTTACAACGTAGGCGGCAACGCGGAATTGGTGATCGAGAATTGCGGCTTGGTCTGGGGCTTGAAACATTTTTAATCCTCGTTTCTTTTCAGGTAATTTGCCGTCAGGCTTCCAGCGCAGCCTTTGCTTCAGCCGCGGCAATTTTCTGGTGGTGCCGCTCCACATAAAACCGAATGCCGAGGATAAGAACACCCCAGGCAAACCATGCCAGCATGTTCCACAGAAAGGGGTAGAGCATTGACGTCGCCATTCCCGAGCCCTCTCCACCGCCAAATACCGGGGCCGGATGCTGAGTGCGCCACCAGCGGTTCGACATGTAGACAATCGGCACGTCGAGCGCCCCGAAGATGCCCAGCACTGCGGCTAGTGTCTGCATCTGCGGACCCGCGGAGAACCTGCGCAGCAGCAGGTAGCTGACATAAATCAGCCAAAGCACCAAAGTGGTGGTTAGGCGTGCATCCCACGTCCACCAGATACCCCACGCGCGTCGTGCCCAGATGGGACCGGTAATCAGAGCGATGGTGCAGAACACTAC
This sequence comes from Occallatibacter sp., assembly GCA_017883405.1. Taxonomy (GTDB): domain Bacteria; phylum Acidobacteriota; class Terriglobia; order Terriglobales; family Acidobacteriaceae; genus Telmatobacter. Next base: position 5,581 of record JADGNO010000323.1, read on the forward strand.
GCCTATCTCAGCGCCTGCCAGCGCCCAGGCATCATAGGATTGCGCGCGGTCTGGGTGGCTGCGCCTCAAGGTCAAAAAGCCGATGGAGCCGACCAGTGAAACGCCGAAGAAGATAAAGGACAGCGATGCGTGCGGTACGTGGTAGTAGATGATGCGGGCGATCTCGCCCTGCATGGCGTCATTCGGTGCCACATAAATAGCCTGGTAATAGCCCCAAGCCAATAGAACGACCGTGACGATGACGTAGAGGCCAATTGCAATTTTCTTCATTGGGGAATCCTGTTGGATCTGTTTCAGTTTACGACGCCCGGCGGTTGAGTTGCCTATTACTTACAAGACAATGATCCGGTAAAAACCGCCCGAGGGAATGTGATTTAAATCACTCAGCGTGGAACACCACGTCGAACAACAGCAGGCTCACAGTAGTGAAAATGATGTCGTAGCCGAACAGCATCTTGATCCAGAGGGTCGGATCGCTGTCTCCGGTAAAGATGGATGTCGTGGCCTGCACCATGGCCAGCAGCGCTGGAATAAATATTGGGAACAGGATCAGCGAGAGCAGCAGTTCGCGGTTGCGGCTGCTCATGGAGAGTGCCGCAAAGAACACGCCGTTGCTGACCAGAGCCCAAGTCCCCAGTGGAAGCACCAGCAACAGCAGCCACGCCTGTCCAACGATGCGCAGGTTATAAAAGACCACAAAGAAGGGCGCAAGTGCGATCTGCACGATGGTGACGAAGAAGAAATTTACGATCACTTTCGCGAGCAGCAGTTCGGCTCCGGGTGAGGGAACCATGCGCTGCGCGTCCATTACCTGGTGGCGAATCTCGCGGGCCCATGCCTGGTTCAAGGCGCTCACTGAAGCAAACATGGTGGCAACGCACAGAACACCGCCGGCAATCTGCTGCGAAAATGCGCCTCGCGGGTCAAACGCAATGGAAAACAGCACCACTACCAGCCCGGAAAAGAACAGCATGGAAATGATGGCGTCGAGTGATCGCCACTCAATGCGCAGGTCTTTGACGAGATGGCTCCACAGTGCGCGCGTCATGCTGTGTGTCCTTCCAAAACGTGCGCGGCATTCTTCACCAGGTCCGCCGTCTGCACTCCGCCTTCGAGTGATTGCGCGGCGCGCAAGTAGTCATCAGGGCTCAGAATCAGCTGCGTTCCTCGGGTTCCGGCCGACACGCTGATCTTGTCGAAAAGGATTGCCGTTTCGTCCACGAAAACCGGGTAAGCTTTTTTTGCGCCAAAGATCGTAACGCCGCCGCGGATGTAGCCGGTCAGCGGTTGAACGTCTTTGAGCGAAACCATTTCCGCTTTTCGCAATCCAGCAGCGCGTGCCAGTTTTTTGAAATCCAATTCCTCATTGCCGGGGACCACTGCGAAAGCGTAGGCGCCCGGTCCGCCGGTGGTCAGCAATGTTTTAAATACCTGCTCCGCGGGCATATTTATTTTTTTTGCGACGGTGGTTGCCGACAGATCTTCTGGATCAACTTCGTAATCCCGCAGTTCGAACGGGATGTTCAGCGTTTCGAGGAAGCGCGCGCCGTTGGTCTTCATAGCGTAGGGCTCCCTGGTTCAAATGAGGCCACGCGGCCGGCGCGCAATGCGAGCACGTAGTCGGCAATGGGAGCGGCAAGTTCGCGCTGGTGGGTTGTGAGCACAATGGTGCGGTTGCCGTGTCGAAATCCGCTCAGCAACTTCACCATCTGGCGCACGCTCTCCACATCCATGTTGGAGAAAGGCTCGTCCAGCAGAAGCAGCTCAGGCATCGGAAGCAGCACGCGTGCCAGCGAGGTACGCTGCCGCATGCCCTGCGAATATTGCCCAAGTGTACGATTCAGATCCGGATCAAGGCCGACCTGACGAAGCGCCTCGGCGGGATCAAGGCAGGGCCGGCCGGGATAAAGGCTGGCGAAGTAGCGAAGGTTTTCAACCCCGGTCAGCTCGTCGTAGAGCATGGGCGCGTGGCTCATGTAGCCGATGCGCGCTCGGGCCTCAAGCGGCTCATATTGGCTGAATACCGTTACTTTGCCGTGGGTTGGCCGCAGCAGTCCGGCAAGGATGCGCAACAGAGTTGATTTGCCGGCACCGTTCTCGCCAATGAGCACGTAGCAGCGTCCCGGTTCAAGATCAACTGAAACCTGGCGCAGCGCTGCAAAACTGCCAAAGAGTTTCGACACCTGATCAACCCGGGCACAAGGGGAATTGCCGACGGGCTCAGACGAATCTTCGATCATGCTTTCAGTTTGAGGCGGTCTGGTTGGCGGCGGCCTGGTTCATTGCCGGTGGAGCAGCTCCCTGCGCCGCGGCTGGTTTCACAGGCGTACCGTTCGCCGGTGCTGCACCCGGTTGCGCGGGCGCGTACTTGCTGGCGCACTTGGCCTGAAGCACGTTCGCGTGGAACTCGCCATCGCGACCATATGTGCCTTCAGCCAGTGCCTGCGAATCGTCTTTGAAAGTGTCTGGCGGCGGCTCGCTACCCTTGTAAATCACCTTGAGGGTGCGCCCTGTGGCGGCCTTGGGAGAGTGGCTCTCAAACTCGTTCAGCAAAAACGTCACGTGGGGGCCGTCGTGCTCAATTGAGCCCGGTTGCACAAATCCCTCAACGCGCAACTGGCTGTGATAGGCCTTGTCGCCCATTCCGCCCAGTTCCGCAATAGTGACGTAATAGCTCTTGTTCGAGCTATAGCCGGTCAAGGCAAGCCATCCAATCGTGCCAAGAATGATGGCTGCCGCGATTCCGATCCGCAAGGTGTTACCGGGAATTTTCATAAGCTACCTTTCTAACGATACGAGCCTATCGGTTCCGGGTCAACCAATCAGGTGGTCGGGTAGCTGCCTGAATTCATTACGGTTTTCCAGTGAGCAGCGGTTGAGAGGGAGCTAAGTGCTTGCGCTGCAAGCGGAGCCGGGTTGTCCAATTACGAATGGCCCGACTTCAGGCGAAGAGCAGCGCGAAAACAAGAGTGATTAGCATCACACCAGCGGCCAGTATTTCGGGGCGTTTCCACTTGGATTTCGCCTTTTTTGTGGCGACCGGGGGGTATGTCAGGTTCTTTAGCTCCGCGTTTGGACGCGCGCCGCCAGACATGCTGACAACCCAGGCCACGGCGAAGTTGGCAACAAAGCTGAACACAACCGTAAAGCCGATCTGCGCCGGAATGCCCGGATAGCTGTAGAGAACGGCAAGCCATCCGCCGCAAAGCCCGGCGTGTGCGCCTGCAGGCAGAGTGAGGCCGTAGTGAAGCAACGCAATGACCATGCCCGCCACGAGCCCGG
>JADGNO010000051.1 GCA_017883405.1 Occallatibacter sp.
ATTCCGGCTCCACCAGCAGGCGGCCCATACACGGTGAAGATTACCGGGCGCGAGAGCTTAGAGTTGCATAACGTTCTGGTGGGCGACGTTTGGATATGCGGCGGGCAATCGAATATGGAGTTCAAACTGCGCGGCGCTCTGAACGGTCCTGAAGAAGTGAAGGCTGCGAACTATCCGCAAATCCGCTTCTTTAATGTTGCTCAACACGCTGCTTATCATCCTGCGTCTTTGGTGCGCGGCTCATGGAACGTGGTCTCTCCCGACACCGCTGCCCAGCTTTCCGCCGTGGCGTACTACTTTGCACGACGCGTGCAGCAGGACATTCACATTCCCATTGGGCTTGTGGTTGATTGCATTGGCGGCACCCCCGCCGAGACTTGGACGAGTGCAGCTACATTGCAGCAGCTTGGCGGCCTTGACGTTCCACTTGCGGAGCTGGAGCGGGTGGGCAAAGACACAGGTCCCGAATATGGAAACTACGTGATGGCGTGGTATGACCGTTACGACGCTGGGCTGAAAGAGAAATGGCAAGATCCTGCATTCGATGATGCGACCTGGAAGCCCGTTGATCTTTTCGGCGGATTTACCGCACTTGGCGTGCCGGAGACGCCCGCAGTGGTGTGGTTCCGCAAAGACCTGGTGCTGCCTGATCCACTTCCGCCTGGGCGCGCGATGTTGTTTCTGGGCGTTGTGGAGCGCATGGACACGGTGTATATCAACGGAAGATTCATGGGCGGCAGTTCATGGGTTGAGAATCCCCGCGTGTATCGAATCCCCGAGGGATTATTGAAGCCGGGTCACAACTCGGTGGTGATTCGCGTTTTGAAGACGAAGTCAGATGGGGGATTTCAAGGTAAGCCTGATGAGTTGCACCTGACGCTTGGCGATGGCAAGAACATTTCAATGGTGGACGGCTGGAAAGCAAAGATCAGTGTGAACGCGCGGCCGCCGCATGACCTGCCGATTTCATACGAGAACTGGCCGGTGATGCCGGCGGTTCTTTACATTGGCATGCTGGAGCCGGTAGCGCCGCTGTCAATTACAGGCGCCATCTGGTACCAGGGCGAGGCTAACGCAAAGCGCGCCTATGAATATCGCAAAGTGATGCCGGCGATGATTGCAGATTGGCGCAAGCTCTTTGGGCAAGGCGATTTTCCTTTCTATATTGTTGGCCTTCCGTTTTATATGCAGCACAGTCCTACGCCCGTTGATGGGGATGAATGGGCAGAGTTGAGAGAGTCGCAGTCTGTAACGGCGGCGACGGTTCAGAGCACCTGCCTTGCCACCATCGTGGACACGGGCGCTGCCGACACCGTGCATCCTCCAGTGAAGATTCCGGTGGGCGATCGACTGGCGTATTGCGCGCTGGCAAAGAATTATGGCGAGAAGATTCCGTATCAGGGTCCAACGTTTGCTTCGGCGGATTTGCTTGGGACAGCGATTCGAATTCAGTTTGCAAACGCAGAAGGCGGGCTCGTGGTAAAAGGCGACAAGCCCGGCGAATTTGCAATTGCGGGTGACGACCACAAGTGGTATTCGGCGGATGCGCACGTATTTGGCGATACCGTGATCGTGTCGTCGAGCGCAGTACAAACCCCGAGGGCCGTGCGCTACGCGTGGCAGTCCAACCCTGAAGCGACGTTATACAACAAAGCGGGATTGCCTGCCGTTCCGTTCAGAACGGATAACTGGCCAGGGCTGACGGACGACAGGCGGCCTTACTAGCGCGGACAGCTTCAGCGCAGGATAGTACTGTGGAACAACAGGTCGCATGGTTGCGGATTTTCAACGTAGTTTCCCTCTGAGGTCAGAATTGTGAAGATAGGCGAACAGCAGCACGCACAGATTGCAGAAGCACTCGGAAGAATCAGCAGGCAGGTGCCGGCAATTGCCGCGTGTCTGGTGTTGCTGTTGGCCGCGGGGCCGGCCGTGACCCAGCAGGACGGAAAGATGAGCCTTGGGCGTTTGCAGAGCGGTGCCGAGGTTTCATTCACTCGTGCCGTGCCGGGCGAGTGGGGTATCGAAATCGCGGGAGGATCTTCTCCGCGCGTAGTGCAGCCGAATCCCGCGGCCATCGAAATCTATCGCAGCAGTGACAACATTCACGATTTCGCCGCAGGATACAAATCGGTTCAGAAATCGGCCACGGGAATTGATGCGCATGCCGAGATTGCCAGCGGCGATAACACTGTATTCCGCGTTCATGACAAATGGGCGATCACTTCGGGGGTGCTTTCGCTGCATCGAAGCGTTGAAGTCAAGGGCAATGCTCCGGGTGGCTTTTACTCGGCGATCAACTTCAGTATCGATCCATCGATTGGTTGGCCTGACATCAACTTCATGGTTCCGGGCGCGATCTATGGCGATCCTACGTATGATGGCGATCGCTCTCCGGGCGGCACGTTGAGCTACAAGGCGCATCATCTTCTGATGCGCGAGGATATTCTGGCAGCGCCGCTTTTTGCCATGTCGTTCAACAATGGCGCCTCGATTGCGTTCCTCGACCCTGCGCCGCGCGGCGACACGACTGAAGAGGAATCAAAGCTGACCAAGCTGGAGATGACTGATGCGCGCTTCCAGTTTGGCGCGCTTGGGGCGTGGCAGGCTGAGAACGGCGCAATCGATTTTGGCTTCCGCTATCCGGGCACCATTCAAGACTTTGGCGGACGCCGCGGCGAGCCGGCGGTGCCGCGCTGGGTGCGCCGCTATCATCCGATCACTGATGGTTTCTCGCAAAATTATCAGATCGAATTCCGCTTCGGCGAAGGCGAATCGTTTCGCGAACTGACGCGCGATGCGTGGCGATGGGCGTGGAACACGCTGAAGACTCCGGTGAATTACATCAACGTGGAGCAGATGCGGCGTGTACTGCTGGACCATCTGTAGTCGCAGGTTCTTACTATTGACGGCCGCACCGCAATGCCTTTTGTGGCCGACACCATGAGCAACGTGCGCAACTGGAACTGGAGCATGGTTGCGATGGGCTTTGTGGGCAAGGACATTGAATGCGCGGACATGTTATTGCGCGAAGGCGATCGCGACAAGAGCGAGCGCGGGCAGAAGATGCGCCAGACCGGGTTGGACATGATTTCGACCATCATCAAGGTGCTTCACGATGTTCCATTGCGAGGAACGGGCTTCGATCTTGCTTCGGGAACTCCGTGGGATCACATATGGACCTCTCCCTGGCTGCGCAATGCAACAGAAGACATGGCTGTGCTGATGCGCGCATATCGCCGCGAGCTGGCACAAGGGCGGCAGCATCCAGAATGGCTGGCATGGGTGAAGTCATATTCTGACTGGCTGATTCAGCAGCAGCGAGAGGACGGATCGTATCCGCGGCGTTGGAAGCCGGGGAGCAGCGAAGTGGCAGAGCCTTCCGGCACGTCAAGCTACAACCCTGTGCCGCTGCTGGTAGTGATGACGCAAATTACCGGCGATCAAAAATATCAGCAGTCGGCAATCC
>JADGNO010000324.1 GCA_017883405.1 Occallatibacter sp.
ACGGTGCTTTCACGCCGCCTGCGGGGACGCTCGCTGCAAACAGGGAACCTGAAATGAAATTGAAAAGAATATCCACAGTGCTGCTCGGCGCATTGCCCGCCATTGCTTCCGCACAGGCCCCTTCGATTGCGGAAACCATTTTTGTCACGGCGACACGAACGTCGCAACCGCTCGCGGCGTCTCTCGGTCAGTCCAGCGTCATTAGCCGCGACGAGATCGAGCGCAGCGGCGCGGAAAGTCTGGTCGAATTGCTGCAGGGACGCGCCAATGTGGAGATTCGCGCAACCGGCGGCGCCGGGCAACCCGCAGGCGTTTTCATGCGCGGCGCCAACACCAGCCATACCCTGGTTCTGATTGACGGCCTGCGCGTCGGTTCCTCGACCCTCGGCACGACGGCCCTCGAAAATATTCCGCTTGCCCTCATCGAGCGCATCGAGATCGTCACGGGACCGTTTTCCAGTCTGTACGGATCCGATGCCATAGGCGGCGTGATCCAGATTTTCACACGCAGCAGCGCAACACCCGTGCTGTATGCCAATGCCGGGGCAGGGAGTCTCGACAGCCGCGCAATCGCAGCAGGTTTCTCCGCCCGCGAGGGTGGAACGAGCGCCTCTTTCCACGCAGGCTATGGCGAGACCAACGCCATGAGCGCCACTAATCAGGCAGCGACATTCGCCTTCAACCCGGATCGCGATCCCTACCGCAGCGAGCATGGTAATTTCCAGCTCGCCCACACCTTCCGCAATGGCGAAACGCTTTCAATATCCGCATTCCAGAGCAGGGGGAAGACCCATTTCGACTCAGGCCCGGACAGCAACGACTTCAATCGCCAGACCCTGTCAGGCTATCAGCTCAACTCGAGCAATGAATTTGCACCCGGCTGGCAAAGCCGCTTGACGATTGGGCGCGGCAGCGACAGTCTCGCCGTTGAAGGCGCTTTCCCCTCACAGTTCGAGACGCGTCAGGATCAGCTCACGTGGATAAACGAATTCAGAAATCCGCAGGGGTATATGACCGTGGGTGTGGATTTGCGCAATGAAAATGTGTCCGGCAGCGTGCCTTACGAAATTTCGCAGCGCGAAACCCGCTCGCTGTTCACCGGCTACCTCGAGCGCATCGACACGCAGCAGGTCGAATTCAGCCTGCGGCGCGACGAGGAGAAGCAGTTCGGCGCGCGCAATACCGGCAGCGTTTCGTACGGCTTCAACCTGAGCCCCGCGCTGCTCGCCTACGCACGCGGCGGCCGCGCCTTTCGCGCGCCGAGTTTCAACGAGCTGTATTACCCCAGCGATCCGCTGTTCGGCCCGTTAGGCAATCCGAACCTCAAGCCCGAACGCTCGCAAAGCGGCGAGGCAGGAGTGCGCTTCAGCGCCACCGACGTGTCGGCAAGCGTGGTGGGATTCGATCAAAAGATCGATGACCTGATCGACTTCGTATTCGGCCAGGGACCGCAGAACATCCACCGCGCGCGCATTCGCGGGCTGGAGCTGGGTCTGGGCGCGAAGTGGCTCGGTCTCGATATGCGCGCCGCCTTGACGCTCCAGCGGCCGCGCGACGAGGACAGCGGCAAGCAGTTGCGCAGCCGCGCGGAATCGTTCGGCAGCATCTCGGCGGTGAAAAGCTGGGGCGCGTGGCAGGTCTCAACGATGATCACAGGCTATGGCGCGCGCTTTGACTCCGGTGACGAAGCGCCAGGCTCGCGCATGGCGGGCTATGGCTTGCTCAACGCGCAGTTGCGCTACGCACTCGACAAGCGCTGGAGCATCGCGCTTTCCGGCAGCAACCTCACGGACAAGAAATACGAACTTGCACAGGGCTACAACACGCCGGGCCGCACGTTGTTTCTCAACATCAGGTTCGAAGCGCGCTAGCCGCACATCCCTGCAAGGGCGGTGGAACACCTTTTTCTCCTTTTCATATCAAACCTGCATGCCTTGACTGCGGAAAGATACAGAAATAGAGGGCCAATCCGATTGCTGGTAAAGTGCCGGGGACGAAGTCCAAGGGTTGCTGCAGGGGAAAACTCGAGCGGGACGGACGGAGCATCCAGAGAATTCCCGGTAAATAGAACCTTCAATGAGTTTGGCAAACAGATTACTCGCGAAATTGCCGGGAACAGGCAGGCAGCTGATGGCTGCTGCTTTGTTCGCCTATCCCGCGCTTCTCATGATCAGCCACCAGTCGAGTCTGGCCCTTGGGCTCGCGCTGATCGTCTCATTGGCAACGCTGTCAATTGCCTATGCACGACGCAAAGAACTTGCGCTCTTCAATGCGGCGGATCGAGGGCCCGTTCTCGGATTGCTGGTTTTTCTCCAGATTGCAGTCGTAAGCGGTCTCGCCTGGCAGGCGCCGTTCTGGTGGATCACCAATTACGAACGCCTCCTGGGCGCATTCATCATGATTGCAGGGATACGCTTGCTGAAGCCGCCCGAGACCGCGTTCTACATGGGTTGCGCGATTGGCGCATTCGGAGCGGGCGTGTTTGCGCTGTGGCAATGCCTTTGGCTGGGCGAGCCTCGCGCCTTCGGAGCAAGTCCGCCTTTTGGAATACCGCTTGCCAGCATCTTCGGCGGGCTGTCGGCGGTGCTGGCGTTTCTGCCAATCTTTGCCGATCCCCCGGGACTGACCCGTCCCGGCAGATTGCTGCTCACCGCTGGGTTGATAGGCGGCGTGACCGCAGCGGTGCTGTCCGGATCGCGCTACGTGTGGGTAACGTGCACTTTGCTGCTGTTGTGGCGCGTGGGCCGCGCAAAGCCTTTTGCCGCGCTGCTGCTGCTGATTTTCATTGTCGGCGCATCATTGATGGTGCCGATGCTGGCAGGCCGCTGGGACGCGGCAATGAGCGATCTGCTGCTGTATAGCCATGGCAATTCCGAAACGGCGCTCGGCTATCGATTTGAAATCTGGCAGGCGGCATGGGCGGCTTTTACTTCCCATCCGCTGTTTGGCATCGGGCCGACCGGCTTCAATGCCTGGCTGATTGCGCGCACCGAGGCTGGACTCGGTCCTGCCTCGCTGGCCAACTTCGATCACGCGCACAACGATCTGCTGCATGCTGCCGCAACCGGCGGGCTGGTTCAGGTTTTCGCACTGGCGATCGCGTTTTGGCTGCCTTGGCGCTTTTTCCATCGCATTAACGCAACCCGCTCTTCGCCCTCCGCACGTGCGGGGCTGATGCTGATTGTGGCGTTCCTCATATTCGGCCTGACCGACGCCTTTATTACGTTCCGCATTGCGCTGACCGTTTACGTCGTCGGCATAGCGTTGCTGGTGGGCTGGGCCGGGGTCGAGGCCGAAGCCGTCCGCGCGAGGCCTGCGGAAGGCAAGTCTTGAGCACATCGGCCAGGCTGAGTGTTGTCGTTCCGGTATACAACGCATTGCCTTATCTGGCCGTGCTTCTCGATTCGCTGATTGCCCAGGATCTAAGCGACGCCGAATTCATTCTTGTCGATGACGGCTCCACCGACTGCTCGCCGGAAGTACTCGCCGCCTATGCGCGGCGCGACTCCCGCATGCGGGTTGTGCGCCGCGACAACGGCGGCCTTTCGCGCGCGCGCAACACGGGCATTGCCGCCGCAGGCGGCGAATACCTGATGTTTGCCGATGCCGATGATGTCATCGCGCCGGATTTTTGTTCCGCCATGCTGGCGCGCATCCAGGCCGACAATCTGGATCTGCTGTTTTGCAATGGACGGCATTTCAAGACTGACCCAAACACTCCCGGAAGAGCTCTCTTTCAGAAAACCAAACCTTCCGGGCCGATCAGCGGCGGCGACTGGATTGCGTATTGCGTGGCCGAGGGCGAATTTCTTCATTACGTCTGGCTGCAGGCCTGTCGTATGGAACTCGCCAGACGCTTCAATTTCACGCCCGGCGTCGTACATGAAGATGTGATCTGGACTTGCGGGCTTCTCGTGGCGGCGGAGCGCGTCGGCTTTCTCGATCGCACGCTGTATTTTTATCGCAGCAATCCGACGTCGCTGGTAAACAGCCCCGAAGGCCAGGCCAGGCGGATCGAGGGTTATTTCACTCTGGTCAAGGCGCTTGTCGCAATGGCCGAACAGCCAGGCCTGCGCGCGGACACTTCCCGCGCCTTGCTCAAGCATTGCGCCGAGGAACCGCGCAACGTTTACCGTCTCGCACGCAAGCTGCAAGGCTTGCGCCGCCGATTCTTGATTTACGCACGTGCCGCCGATGAGAAATTTCCGGACCTCATCGGCGCAACGGCCACGAATGCCCGGCAGCGCCGCCATGCCCTGACTGCCAGGCTGCGCGGAGCGCTTGGCCGCGTGGTCAGCGCACTATTCACATGAGGCAACTGGGGAATATGACAAATCAGGCCTTGATCAGAAACTCCCAAACGTTGCGGCCTAGCGAACTGCCTCGATAACCATTGTTTCAAACGTTATCATTTCTTCATCATCCATATTCCTGCCGTGTGATTCGACGCTCCGAAGTTGGGGATCTTCCGACTGCCCCAGCGTCATGCGCCTGGGATATTGAAAGCCGGCATCCGCAAGCGTTTTGCATAACAGTTCTTCGTCGTACAAGAACTGGTGCCCCCAATTGTGAAATACATTATTGATGACA
>JADGNO010000325.1 GCA_017883405.1 Occallatibacter sp.
CAAATCGTTGGGCGCTGGTTTGCCCTGGGTGGCGGACGACGCGAGAAGGTTGTGCTTGCCACCAAAGTCTACGGGAAGATGGGCGATTGGCCGAACGAATCGAGTCTCTCAGCCCTGCATATTCGCCAGGCGGTGGAGGGTTCGCTCAAGCGGTTGCAGACCGATCACATTGACCTGTACCAGATGCACCACGTGGACCGGAACTCACCGTGGGAGGAAATCTGGCAGGCGATGTACGTGCTCGTCGGACAGGGCAAAGTGCTGTATGTTTGCTCATCCAACTTTGCGGGTTGGCAGATCGCCAAGGCGCAGGAAGCCGCCAAAGCGCGTCACTTCATGGGACTGGTCAGCGAGCAGAGTCTCTACAGCCTGAATGACCGCATGATCGAACTGGAAGTGATCCCTGCTTGCAAAGACTATGGACTGGGCCTGATCCCGTGGAGTCCGCTCTCAGGCGGACTGCTGGGCGGCGTTCTGCGAAAGATCAAAACAGGCCGCCGTACCTCCGATGATATGAAAAAGAAGATCGAGGAAAAGCGGACGAGCCTCAAGGCTTGGGAGAAGTTCTGCAAGGACCGCGGCGAAGGACCCGCGGATGTGGCGCTCGCCTGGCTGTTGGCGAATCCAGTTGTCACGGCACCCATCATCGGCCCGCGCACCATGGATCAACTTACGGGTTCCCTGCGCGCATTGAAGATCAAACTCAACAGGGATGCCATGAAGCAACTGGATGAGATCTGGCCCGGCCCCGGTGGAGAAGCGCCCGAAGCCTACGCATGGTAATTTTGGAGTGTCATTGCGAGGGCTGGTGATTGAGTAGGGCGGGTGCTTTTCCCGCCCGTATCGAAACCCAGCCCGAAACAATCTCTTGTTTTACGAGATGTTTCAACTCAAAAGGAGATTGCCGCGCCGCCTAAGAACACCCCGAAACTACATCGGGGCAGGCGAGCGGCGGCTCGCAACGACATCGATTTATTAGATATATGGTAGAAAGATTTTATATAGGAGCATTTCAATGAAATCAATGAAAGGCAAGCGCGTCCTCATTACCGGCCCAACCTCCGGCGTCGGGAAAGAGATCGCGATGGAGTTGGCAGCCCTCGACGCGGAACTGATCCTTGCCTGCCGCGACCTCAAAAAAGGGAAGGTGGCCGCTGTCGAGATCACCAAACGCACCGGCTCCACAAAACTGGTTGTGATGAAAATGGACGCATCCAGCCAGAAATCCATCCGCGAGTTTGCGCGGGAATTCCGCCGCAGGTATCGCCGCCTGGATGTGCTGGTCAATAATGCGGCGGGCAACCGTGGTACCCTGCCAAAGGTGGACAGCGTTGACGGCATCGAGCTGACCTTTGCCACGAACGTGCTCGGTTATTTTCTACTCACGCAGGAATTGCTGGGTCTGCTGAAGAAGAGCGCACCGGCGCGCATTGTGAACGTGGCCTCGACCTATGCCAGCGATCTCGATCTGGATGATCTGGAGTTCGATCGTCGTCCCTTCGAAAGTTTCAAAGCTTACGCCCAATCGAAAGCCTGCAACCGCCTCTTCACCTGGGCCCTGGCGCGGCGGCTGAAAGGGAGCGGCCTAACCGCCAATGCCATGACGCCGGGCCTGATCACCGAGACCGGGTTATATCGCAATGCCGCGCCTGAACTAATTACCCGCCTGACCCAGTATTCCGGCGGGCGGACGAGCGCCCTGGGTGCAGACACGGCCGTCTGGCTGGCAAGCTCCCCCGAAGTGGAAGGCGTGAGCGGCATGTTCTACGAAGAGCGCGAAGAACATGCCTGTGAGTTTAGAAATAAAAAAGACGAAGAAAAGCTATGGAGCATTTGCGAAGGATTGGTAAACACGAAGTGAAATTCATTCAATGACAGTTGCGCTCATTGCGGCAGCGGGATCGAAATCAAATGGAAGAAAATCGGCGAATAGTGCTGGTGTTTCAATAAAACAGGAGGCCGAAAATGGAATTGATGTTGGCTGCCATCTCAGCAGGAGGTATGGTCGGAGTCTCTGACCAATACATGTGCATGCTGGTTGTGGGCATTGCCGCCAAGGTTGGGTGGATTCGGATTTCGCCCGCTACCGAGTTCATGACGAGCTGGTGGTTCATCATTATCGTCGGCCTGTTCTGGTTTCTGACTGTGGCGCCGGCCTATCTGACGACAGTCGCACCCGGTTTGATGAATAGCGTCAACACTGTGATCAATTTTCTGAGCGGCTTTTTAGTCCCGCTTTCCGGCGGGCTGATCGCGCTGGCATCCGTGGGAATGATCACCATCCTGGATCCTCAGACGCACCAGATACTTGCGACACTGCGCTTGTGGGGGAATGGAGGCAATCTGGCGGGTTCTGGCTGGGCAGTCGCGGGTGGAGGAGCATTAATCGCTTCACTTCTGACGGGGGCAAAAGCGGCCGCAAAACCCGGCCTAAGCACAGCAACGGGCACATTAGGGCACGTGTCTGCGCCCATTTATGCCACGGCGGAGAATGCCGCTTCTGTACTTGGCATGGCATTGTTGTATTTGCTGGCCAGCATAAACCCCTGGCTGGTCGTCCTGCTAATGATCGTGATCTCGCTTGTAACGGCCGCGTTGTTGGTGTACGCCATTTCGCAATTAAGAAAGTTAAAGTCCGGGCTGGGGGAATACTTTCGCCTTCTGCGGGATAAACCGGGCGCTGGTATAACCGTCGCTTTGGAATTTCTGATCTGGGGGCTGGGCTGGATGATCCAGGGCCGCTGGCTGCGAGGCGTCGCCATGTTCGTGATTTGGTCCTTATACGGGTCCTTGTGGTTG
>JADGNO010000326.1 GCA_017883405.1 Occallatibacter sp.
CTGAGCTTTACCCCTGATTCAGGGCCGGCTCGCCTACTGCCAACTTGATCTCAATCTCTGGCAGATTCAGCAGCGTGTTGTGAACTAGGCAATGGTGCACGGACCGCATGACTCCCTGCTCCTGCTCTTCTGTGAGGGCGATCGGGCAGGTGACGTGAATCTTGAAATTGCCGATGCGGGCGGGCTGCTTCAGCTTCTCGGCGGTGACTGAAACTTCCACGCTGCGGTCGTCCAAGTTGCGGGTTCTTAGATACTGCACCGCATAGAAAGCTGCGCATGAGCCGAGTGATGCAAGCAGAAACTCAGGCGGAGTCATGCCGCTGTCGGTGCCCCCGTTTTCTGCTGGTTGATCGCAAATAATTGAATGGGACCGGGACTGAATCGCGAATTTAACTTGATCGAGATGAGTAACTTTAACTTCCATTGTGTTTCTGCCTTTCATTAAAAGAAAGTCACAACGGAGGCAATTTGTTACAAAACAGCCTAAATTTATTTTCTGGCCGGGAGCAGCAACATACGCAGGTATTCGCGCGTAAGCATGGCGCGTAGCCGGGGCGCGACGGCGGAGTCGCAGGGGAATTCGAGAGAGCGGCAGCGGTCGATGGCAGCGCGCAAGTCGCGTAAAAATGCTACGCAGGCCGGGCATGCCTCGATATGGCTGCGCATCTGATCGCAGGTGACAGGCTCCACTCGTCCATCAAGATATTCAGAGAGATTGGCAAACAAATCACGGCACTCACCGGGGCGCTGCTTGCTTTTGGATCGCGCGCTGCCGGGCTTTTTCGGGCGAGTATCGACCTTCCCAGAATCCTCGCCGCTCAGGAGTCTGCTCATCTCCTTACGCACGCTCAGGCGTGCTCGATGAAGACGAATGCGCACTGTGCCTTGTTGCAGGTCGAGAATCTGCGCCACTTGCTCGGTAGTCAATTCCTCAATGTCGTGGAGCACGAGAACAATCCGCAGCGGCGCCGGAATGCGCAGAATCGCCTGATGCAAAAGATGATGTTGCTCGGTATGAAGCAGATTGCCTTCTGGGCCTTCCCCAGCGTCTTTGAGCAACAATCCCAACTCGTCGTCGGTCGGCATCAGTTCATCGAGTGAGAGCATATGCGCAGGAGCACTAGCAGGCTTGCGGCGCATGCGCCAACAGCGATTCCGCGTCACGGTGTAAAGCCAGACGGCCAATTCCTGCGGAGTATGCAATTTGGCCAGGTGCCCTACGGAACGGTAGAGCACTTCTTGCATGGTGTCTTCGGCATCTTCAGGATGTCCGCAGACTTTCATGCTGAACGAATAGACGGTGTTCTGAAGCAGTCCGATCGCCTCTTCAACAGCCGCGGGAGTGTTGAGGCGCAACAGGTCTGTGGCTCGGATCAGTTCAGGTCGCATCGCTTGGGCTCATCGAGTTCAATACAAGTATATTCCCGCGTGCTCATGCGACCGCTGATGTTTTGACATTGCTAATTCTCAATGCGCATGGTGCTCACAAATCGCATCACGGCATTTCGCGTTACGCAGAATCTCGTGGCTGCAGTGCGGCCTCAATCATCTCCAGGCAGATGGGCGACACTTGCTTCAACCATTCCCGTTCTTCATCATTTGCGGTCTTCGACTCAGCGATGAGCCAAGCGCGCAGCAAAGCCAAAGCGAGACCCATCTCCGCGCCTAGCCGGCTTTCTTCCAGCAGGAACATCTGGCGGTAGACCTCATCCTTGATCCGCTCGCTGCGCACCTGGCGTGGGTTGACCCGGTGTGTGACAGATTTCGGCGTCGTCATTCGTCTACTTGCACCCATATCCTGCATCCTTCAATCCCATGGCGCGAAAGATAGACATGGCAGGGCACCAGTTTGTGAATGCCGACTGCAACAGGTTAAGTCCGACAAAGGCTGTCAGCCAGAGCCAGTAGATTGAAACGTAATGAGCGAGGGCAATGGACAATAGCACAACAATACCTGCCATCAAGCGAAGACCACGTTCGACCGTCATAGTGAATTTCCTTCTTTGGTTTCGGATTGAGGCGCAGACGCAGCCTGATGCCGCGAATGGACCATGTAGTAAAGTACTGGAATGGTTGGCCACGAGAGAAACGTGGATGCCACCGCTCCGGCAATCAGCGATAATGCCAGACCCTGAAAGATGGGATCGGTGAGAATCACGCTTGCACCCACAACGACCGCTGCTGCAGTCAGCAACATGGGGCGGAATCGCGTGGCCCCGGCATCGATCACCGCTTCGGCCAGCGGCATTCCCTGGCGGATACGAAGCTCGATGAAGTCAACAAGAATAATCGAGTTGCGCACAATGATGCCGGCGCCTGCGATGAAACCGATCATCGATGTCGCGGTGAAGAATGCACCCATCATTGCATGAGCAGGCATGATGCCCACCAACGTAAGGGGGATGGGAGCCATGATGATGAGCGGCACAAGGAACGAACGGAACCAGCCCACCACGAGCACGTAAATGAGTACCAGCACCGCGGCGAACGCAAGGCCCATGTCGCGGAAGACTTCGATGGTGATGTGCCACTCGCCGTCCCACTTCATCGAGTAGTGATCGGTGGATTCAGGCATCGATGCGTTGTAGCGAGTGAGCGTGTATCCGGCCGGAAGCTTGAGGTTGTCGAGTTCCTTGTTCATCTTCAGAATGGCGTAGACGGGACTCTCGATCGCTCCGGCAACGTCGCCGGTGACATAGACAACGCGGCGCAGGTTCTTGTGGTAGATACTGCGCTCAATGGTTTTGTGTTCGATCGTTACCAGCTCTCGCAACGACACCATGGACCCGTCCGCGCCAGGCAAATGGATATTATTCAAACCCTGTTCTGAAGAGCGATCGGCTCGGTCCAGCTCAACAATTGCCGGGACGGGTTCACGCGCAGCCTGATCGTGCATCAGTCCCACCTGGGTTCCTGAAACAGCCAGAGCCAGTGCTCGCGTTACGTCGGCGACGGCGATCCCGTGTTGCGCCGCCTTCACCTCATCCACTCGGACCTGCAGCCGGGGTTGCGGATCCTCAACATACCAATCCGTGTCAACTACGCCCGACGTCTGCTGGAAGATCGCTTTGATCTTCTGCGCAACTTCGGTCTGTCCGGCAAGGTCGGGACCATACACTTCCGCAACCAATGTCTGAATTACCGGCGGGCCCGGAGGTACTTCGCTGACTTGAATGCGCGCCCCGTACTGATTGCCGATTGCGTCGAGCAGCGGACGAAGCCGCTTGGCGATGCCGTGGCTCTGTACGCTGCGTTCCTTGGCAGGCAGCAGGTTTACCTGGATATCCGCCTGGTTTGACTGGCCGCGCATGTAGTAGTGACGTACCAGTCCGTTGAAGTTATACGGGCCGGAAGTCCCGGTGTATGTCTGATAGTTCAGCACGTCCGGTTGCCGCGCCAACTCATTGCCAAGCGCCTGCGCTACCCGCGCCGTCTGCTCCAAGGGCGTGCCGTCGGGCATGTTGATCACAACCTGCAGTTCGCTCTTGTTGTCGAACGGCAGCATCTTGACGCGCACCAGTCCCAGAGGAACCAGTGCCATCGAGATCACAAGCAGAACGGCGACTCCGATGAAGAATAGCGTCCGATTGAATGGGGAACGAATCAGCGGCGTCATGATCTTTCGATAAAGCCGCGTCCGCCAGTTCTCAGTTTCGGGTTCGAGTATTTTGGCTCCTTCAAGATGCTTGCCCAGCAGACGCAGAGCAGCCCAAGGGGAAACCACGAACGCGACCATGAGCGAGAAGAGCATGGCGGCCGAAGCGCCGACGGGAATTGGCCGCATGTAAGGGCCCATAAGTCCGCGTACAAAAGCCATTGGCAATACTGCGGCAATTACGGCAAAGGTAGCCAGTATGGTTGGGTTGCCCACTTCGGCAACTGCCTCAACCGCAACGATGCTCATAGTGCGGCCGTGATTTTCCGGCAGCCTGAAATGCCGCACCATGTTCTCGACAACCACGATTGCATCGTCAACAAGAATGCCGATAGAGAAAATCAAAGCAAAAAGCGTGACGCGGTTGATGGTATAGCCCAGGAAGTAAAACACTGACATGGTGAGCGCCAGCGTGACAGGAATCGCCAACAACACCACGCCCGATTCGCGCCAACCGAGGAAGAAAGCTACCAGAAGTGTTACCGACAGCGTGGCCAGCAGCAGATGCTCGAGCAATTCGTCCGACTTGGCCTTGGCCGTTTCTCCGTAGTTGCGCGTGACGGCTACGTTCACGTCATTTGGTATGACTACGCCCTGCATTTCATGTACGCGCATGAGCACCGCGTTTGAAATATCAGTGGCGTTGGTTCCTCTGCGCTTGGCCACTGTGATGGTCACCGCTGGATATTGGGCGGCGCCCTGGTGCGCTGCTGCGGTCGCATTCGAGGTTCCGAAGACCACGTAGTCAGCCGGCTCCGCGGGACCATCGACAATTTTGTCTGCCACGTCGCGCAAATAAACCGGACGGCCGTGAACTACGCCAACAACTACGGCTTCGAGATCTTCGCGCTGACTGAACAAGTTGCCTGCATCGACGCGTACTTCCTTGTTAGTTTCAGAGAAGCTTCCGGCCTGCACGCTTGCATTCGCCGCCTGAAGGTGGCCAACGATTGCCATTGGCGACAGCCCGTGGGCGCTAAGTTTTTCTGTGCTCAGTATCACGCGCATGGTGCGGGGAAGTCCGCCGATAATCGACGTCTCGGATACGTCGCCAACCTGTTCGATGTTGTGCTGCATTTCATCGGCGATGGCGCGCAGTTGATAGCCGTTGTAGTGTTCGCCCCACAGCGTCATGGCCAGAATCGGCACGTCGTCGATCGATCGAGCCTTGATAATCGGCTGCGAAACTCCGGGCGGCATGCGATCAAAATTTGAATAGAGCTTGCTGTAGACCTTGATCAGCGCATCTTCCTGCGGAGTGCCAACCAGAAAACGAACGATGACCAGGCTGTGTCCCGGCGCGGAAGTAGAGTAGACATATTCCACGCCCGAGATCTGGTGAACAAGGTTCTCAATTGGCAGTGTTACGCGCTCTTCGACCTCGGCGGGTGTGGCGCCGGGCATGGCGGTTGTGATGTCCAGCATCGGTACCAGAATCTGCGGCTCTTCTTCGCGAGGAATGATGGCTACCGCAAAGACCCCGAGGGCCAGCGACGCAGCGATGAAGAGCGGCGTCAGCTTGGAGTTGAGAAAAGTTTGTGCCAGGCGTCCGGCAATTCCAAGATCTTGCTTCATGGCCGAACCTCTTCACCGGATTCAACGTGCTTGCCAGCGAGATCGCGGTCAGAAGGGGCGTCCACAAGCTTTTCGCCTGCGGAAATGCCGGAGAGAACTTCAACGAGGCCGCCCTGCGCTGCTCCCAATGTCAGATAGCGCAATTGAGCAACTCCCTGGCTGTCGAGAACGAAGGCACATGAGAGCGAGCCGCGCGCGATGACGGCAGATCGAGGAATGAGGATTGCCTCCTTGGTTCCATTGGCAAACATCGCGATTCCATACATCCCGGCGCGTATCTGCGACGAGGAAGGCAGATCGATCTTGACGAGAAAGCTGTGACTGGTTGGATCAGCGGCTGGAACGATCTCGGCGACGGTGCCGCCCAGGTTGGCCGCCGATCCTCCGGCGACAATTACCGGTACCTTCATTCCTTTGTGAATCGCAGCAATCGCAGACTCATCTACCGAGGCGTCAAGCTGCAATAGTCCGGCCTGATCCACCTTGAGCAGAGGCACGCCGGGTGCGGCCATGCTTCCGGGATCAGCCATCCGCGCTGTGACCATGCCTGCAAATGGAGCCAATAGGCGCGTGTAACTCAGCATGGTACGAGCTCCGCTCTCCTGAGCGCGCGCCGCATCGGTCTGTGCGCCTACCGCTTCTAGATTGGCTGCGGCTGCTTCAGCGCGTCGTGAAACTTCGTCCAACTCCTGCGGGCTTACGCTCTTCTGCGCGTCAAGTTGCTTGTAGCGCTCTAGCGTACTCGCAGCCAGTGCCGAGCTTGTCTGTGCTGCGGCCTGCGCACTTTGCGCAGCCTTAATGCCTGCCCGTGCCTGATCGACAGAAGCGCGAATTGCTGCATCGTCGAGAACGACGAGGGTCTGTCCGGCACGAACGCTATCTCCTTCGCGAACCAGCACCTGCTGGATGCGGCCCATGACTTGTGCTGAAACCACAGCGGACTCTCTGGCTTGAACTGTGCCGGTGGACCCAAGGTTGAGCGGCACTTGTCGTTCAACGCTTTCGACGATGTGCGCTTGAACTGTTTGCGGAGTGGATGACACTGCTGGAGAATCACCGCCATGGCAACCGGCAATCAGCACTGCGGAAGATGAAAGTAAACTCAGCCAAAAAATATTCTTCATTGCAATTCCTCCGCGGCATCGGGTGTGAGTGTCCCGGTTGCGTATAAAAGTTCGCTGTAAGCCATGGCATTGCCATATACGGCGCGCCAGTAATTGGATTGACTCTCCCGCTCAGAGTCTTCGGCTCGAAGTAGGTCAGTGATGGTGGCAAGGCCGGCGCGGTAGCGATTCTTGAGGATGCGAAGACTCTCAGCAGATTGGCTAACGGCAGCACGAGCTGTTTCAAGCGAGAGCTCCGCGGTAGCGCGGTGAATGTGTGCCTGGCTTACCTGAAGCCGCAAATGCTGTTGCGTAGCTTCCATTTGCGCGTCCACCTTTTGCTTGGCGGCGCGCTCGCGAGCCAGTTGGGCGCGTTTGCCGAATGGCAGAATGTCGACGTTGATCTGCACGCCGGCCACCCAGTTGTTTCCACCAGAGCCGGATAACGAAGTGCGGTCTTCTTCCCAGTTGCCGTAGGCACTCACGCGTGGGCCAAAGTCGGATTTTGCCGCACTCAGCGCCGATGCCTGGGCAGATTGCACCTGCCCCAGCGCCGTGAGATCCGGGCGAGTCTTGACGGCGGTGCTGATCTCGTCTTCCAGCGCCCCTTGCGGGAAGGTGTGCGGCTCAATTGGCTTGAGTTCGCTTTCCTTCAGTTCGGGCATTCCCATCGCTTCGCGCAACGAAGCCCACGCAAGCTCAAGCTCGCCCTGGGCCGCAATCAACTCCTGTTTGCGCGCGGCTACGTTTACCTGCGCCGACATCCGATCGGATTCCACGGACAGGCCGGCCTTCACATGGTCGTCGACAGAACTGGACAGTACGGCCGCCGTTTCCTGTTCATGCTGGGCGACATCGATTGCTCGCTGCGCATAGAGGACTTGCTGATAGGCGCCAACCACACGAAACACGATCTGCTGATCGACAGCTTTCGCAGACGAAGCAGCACTTTGCTTGAACAAGTCCGCGCGGTGAATTTCCTTCAGCGTTTTAAACGAATCGAATGCGATCCATTGGCTGGAAAATCGCGTAGAAAAGTTTCCGATTGGCTGTGGGCGGTTCAGGGCGTTCAACGCGAAATCGGCCTGCGAGAATTGCCTCTGCCGAAGCCGGGTGCCGAATGCGTATACGGGGTCATTGCCGCGCGAAATGTCTTCAGTAAAGCTGAGTTGAGGCAGCAAGGCGGTCCGCGCCATGCTTGCCGCCAAACCGGCATCGAGATTTTCGGCTTGCGCAATTAACACATCGGGGCTCTGTTTTAACGCCTGATTGATTGCTTGTCGAAGGGTCAGTGGTTCCTGTGCCCCGGCAGCCATCCCCAAGATTGTCAACGGGAGTAAGAGGAAAATAATTCGATTTAAGCGAGAACTCATTAGATGGAGTGTCCTTGGCTGGATCGTTCAATTGAATAAAGCCACGGGACAGCGAATCTATTACAGGAATGGATGAAATAATTCTGTAAATGATCGTAGCCGTGCCGCTGCTACGGCAAGACCTCACGATTTGGCTGGCATGTGGTGGGAATTTGCAGGTAGGAGTAAACGTGCAGACCTAGTTAGATTTGGAGACTACCGGAACCATGATATGACTGCTTTGCTCCATTGCGAGGGGAAGCTTAATCGCGATCCGGGCGCCGCCCTCTTTGCGATTTGAAGCTGCGACGGTGCCACCATGGGCGCGGGCAACTGCATCGACGAACGCCAGTCCTAATCCGTGCCCGTCCGATGTTTTTCCCTTCACCCGCCCCTCAAATACGTGCAGCAGAACTTCAGGATCAAAGCCGGGACCATCATCTTCCAGGGTCAGGATGGCCGAACTCCCCTCGCTATGCAATTCAATCGTGAGATTACGATTCGCCGGGAGATGTTTGAGCTCGTTATCGAGCAGATTGGCGATCATGCGGTGAAGAAGCGCCGAATCGACCAGTATGCTCACCGGACCGCGGCTCTGCAGTCGGACCCGAAGTCCGTTTTCCGACATGGAAGGCTCGTAAAGATCGATCATCACTCGCAGCAAGTCGTCCAATTCCACCACGCTGCGCGTGAGCCTGAGCGCATCTGCTTTAGCCTCGGCAACGTCGAGCGATTTGTTGAGAAAATCGGTGAGCCGATCCAGCTCGTCGATCGCCGAGACGACTGGTTCAGCTTGCTCGTTTTCAGTAATCGTCGAAAGCGACATCTCAAGTTTGCCGCGAATCGCGGTCAAAGGACTGCGTAGATCGTGGGCCAGTGAGTCGGTGATGGTGTGCAACTGGTGCATAGAACTCTCAATCCTGTCGAGCATTCTATTGAGAGTGAGGGCCAGGTGACTCACTTCGTCGTTCCGTTTGGTGGTAGGCACTCTGGCGTCAAGATCTGAATGTCCAATCTGTGACGCAGCTTCTGTAATTCGCCGTACATGGCTCAACATGCGGTGAGTAGTAAGAAACACGATCCCGAAGCCGAGCAGCACGATCAATAGCCAAAGCACGAGGAAGCGAAGCCGAAGGCTCCACAGCACGCGCTGTTCATCGCGCTCTGAGAGGCCAAGATAGATCTGGCTTCCATCGTCCATGCGGATAGACGCCACGCGGAACGGAACCGCGAATCCAGGTACAGTAATGTCTGTGGGGCGGTCCTCGGGAATATTTTTAGCCCGAATCGCCTGCAGGTGAGCTTCGCCATTGCCGGCGCCAACCCACAGTTTCAGTGCTCCATCGCCACCGGACTGAAGGAAAAAAACAGCATCGTCAGAGCCATTCGCAGTGGCCGGCTTGTTAGGAACCTCTCGCTCCGCTAGTTCCGCAACCTCGCCCACGACGGCGTCATAGAGAGCATTCTTTGGCGTTCTCTCGGCCACGTCGCCGAGCACTTCGACCTCACCCGAAAGCCACGCATCGCTGCGTCGTTGAATGTCAGATGCAACAAAGCCGTGAAGGAATGCGAATACCACCATGGTTCCGAAGGCAAAGGCAAGCGTGGCCCAGAGAGAGATGCGCCAGGCGGCGCTGCGCATGGCAGGCTTACCGGTCTTTGAGGACATAGCCAACCCCTCGCATGGTTCGAATCAACGGCTGTTGCCCTGCGCCATCGACTTTGCCGCGCAATCGGTAAATGTGTACGTCCACAACATTCGTGTCGGGTTGAATGCGCATGCCCCACACCTTGTCCAGGATCATGGAGCGTGTGACAACACGACCGGCATTCCTGCACAGGTATTCAAGCAGCACAAATTCCTGCTGGGTCAACTGAAGCACCTGGCCGCCCCGCGTGGCTTCTCGCCTGAGCAGATCCAATTCGAGATCCTGAACGCGGAGTCGCGTCGCGTCGTTGCCGGCAGGGCTGTTGCGCTTGAGCAGATTGCGCAGGCGAGCCAGAAGCTCTGCAAGTGCGAACGGCTTGGTCAGGTAATCGTCCCCACCCTGCTCCAAACCACGCACGCGATCGTCCACTGAACGGCGCGCAGACAGAATTAAAACGGGTGCTTTAACACCTAATTGGCGCAGCTTTAGAATCAGGGTGATTCCATCCTGATCGGGCAATCCAAGGTCGACAATAAGGATATCGAATTCCCCCTCAACGGCTAGGCGCTCAGCCGTTTTGCCATCGGGCGCAGCCTGCACCTGGTATCCCGTCTCCTCAAGTGAAGACTTAAGGAAGTTGCGAATGTCGATTTCGTCTTCAACTAGCAGAAGGCGCATGACAGGATATTAGCCCATTTAAGCCGTCCTTTTCGAGTTGAGGACGGGAAATTGGCTATCTGGCCGCAAGGGTTGACCCGACAGCAAGATGAAAATCAGTTCATCTTGCTGTCGAGTCCCAGTGATGTTGCGCGACTATCTTGTAATACAAGTCCGTACCCACTCACAAGAGCCGATCTGTATCTGCGGAAGGAAAGCCACGCGCAACGACCTGTGGTTGGTCACGGGCCTTGCAAGTTGCGCATTCCCCAGGCACTGCACCGAAAGGCACGCTGAAATAAAGGAAACTTCATTGGAAACGTGGCAGTTTTACTGCTTTCCATTCGTCGACTGAACCCGTCTCACCAATTTGCTGCAACATAGAGGTCTTGAACCTTGTGCAGTTGCTTTTCTCAGGCATCGGGAGCGGGATTCCCGGTAGGTTGTCCATCTGTGGTCACCTGTCCGTTTGCGGTAACGTGATTCACAATCATTGGAATAACCGCTGCCAGGCTTGAACGAACTGTATCCGCCGAGATCCCGGTTCGCTGAGCGACACTGTCGATCAGCCCGGTGCCCGCGAGTGCGTTCTCAATTGCATTCGGATCCGTCGGCTGCGTCTGACCATTGGCGAATTGCTGGATTAGGCTCCCAGCGCCGTTCTGATGAAAAGTCTGGATCAGTCCTGCAACACCGGCTGGTCCACCAAGTTCTTCAAGGAGTCCGCCGGCCACGGCGGCATGCTCCGTTCCCCCTGACATTCCTTTTGCCATACCTTCCAAAGACTCGAAGATGCTCATTGTGTTCCTTTCACGAACCGGACTTTCGTGCACAGAGTATATGTTATGGACTGCGAGGTGTGAATGGGTAAATATCCCAAATGAATTAATTATCCGAAAACACTGACATGCCGCACGGCCGTCGTTCCAGTTGAGGCATAAGCAACTTATCGAAATCGAAAACCGATATAGCGTCGAAACGCAGATGAGTGTTGACAACCAAATTCCGGCGGTGTAAACATCGAATCTCGATAGCAGCGTAGTTCGGCTGCTGCAAGGATTCCCCTCCGTGCCAAATTTACTTTTCTCGACGCGCGTTGCGCTTGCGGTTGTAGCATCTTCCCTGCCGTTTGGTTTACTTGGGCAGGACACGCAGGCGAGCTCCGCGGCGATTCATCATCCTTTCACAATTGCGTCGGCTATTGAGCAGGCAGGTACCAGGTATCCAGCGATACTTGCAGCCGAGGCGCAAAGGGAAGCAGCAAGAGGAGCAATTGGTGTTGCGCAAGCTGCCTACCTTCCGCGCGCCGACATGCTCTGGCAATTGAATCGCGCCACCACCAATAAAGCCAACCTGACGCCGCTGGGGCAGTCGGTTGTGCCTATTCCGACTGAACCAGCGCGAGCGACAACTGGACACAGCGATTGGAACACTCTCACCGGCGTGCTGTTTTCCTGGCAGCCGTTTGATTTCGGCGCGAGACGGGCGCAGCTTGGAGCAGCGCGTTTCGGATACGAATCCGCAAGCCACGCAGCCGAATTGACCAAGCTCGATGTGCAATCCGCTGCGGCCGGCGCCTTCCTCGACGTCGTAGCTGCGCGACAGATTTCGATTGTTCAGCAAGCGAACGTGAAGCGCATGGAAGCATTCTCGCGATCGATTCACGTGCTGGTGGATAACACACTTCGTCCCGGCGCCGATGCATCGCAGGCCGATGCGCAGCTCGCGCAGGCGCGTACCCAGTTGATTCAGGCGCAGGCGCAGGAGAAGGCGCGGCTTGAAGCATTGGCAAATCTATTGCAGGTCTCGTCAGATCAAATTGAAATGGATGACTCGCAGCTATTGAAAGATGCGCCGCCGGAGAGGGATCAAGCTGGCAAGATTGAAGGCCATCCATTTGTTATGCAGCAGACCGCCGTAAGAGATCAGGCGAGGGAACAGCTGCGTCTACTGAATCGATCCTGGGTTCCCAATTTCTCTCTGTTTGGTTCCGTGTCGGGATTAGGTGCTGGTTTGACAAGCACTCCTACTCCAACCTTCCAGGGCGGCTCCGCTGGATTGGTTCCGCAGACTTACAACTGGCTTGCCGCGGTGCAGGTTTCGTTTCCTGCTTTTCAGATTTTCACTTTGCGTCCGCAACAAAGAGCGCAAGCGTCAATTCTGACTGCGAGTGAAGCAACCCGCGAACGCGCATTAAGCGATGTTTCGGCGCAGGTGAAAGAGGCGCGGGCGTTGCTCAATGGCGCAAGAGCGGTCGCGCAGAATACGCCGGTCGAACTCAATGCTGCGCGCGAGAGCGAGCAGCAGCAGAAAGCTCGATACCAGTCGGGATTGGCGACGGTGATTGAGGTTTCGGCCGCGGAGTCGGCCTTGGCGCAAGCTGAAGGAGACGAAGCGGTCGCGCGCCTGAATGTTTGGCGCGGAGTCCTAGGAGTCGCCGAGGCTGAAGGCGATCTTCAACCGTTCATCCAACTAGTTCAATCGAAGCCGTGAATCCAAGTTTCAGGAGTAGTTACGCATGGGTCTGATTCGCGCAGCACTTCGCAGGCCGGTCACGGTTCTCACGCTTGTCGTCGCGCTGGGCCTGCTGTCTGCGGTTGCGCTAACGAGGATGCGCATTGATATTCTGCCCGATCTTGACCTGCCGACGATCTACGTGGCACAGCCATATGGAGGAATGAGTCCTCAGCAGATGGAAGGCTTTATCTCGTATTACTACGAGTATCACTTCCTTTATATCAACGGCATCGAGAGCGTCGAGGCAAAGTCGATTCAGGGAACCGCGCTGCTTCGACTAAATTTTCATCCTGGCACGAACATGAGCGAAGCACTCGCGCAAACCATTTCCTATGTCAATCGCGCGCACGCATTCATGCCGCCAGGAACCGTGGCACCCTTCGTCATCCGATTCGATGCCGGCACGCTCCCGGTTGGGTACCTCGTCTTCTCAAGTCCCTCGCGCACACTTTCTGAAATTCAAGATGCGGCGCTCAATCGTGTGCGGCCGGTGTTTGCAACGTTGCCGGGCGTTTCATCGCCTCCCCCGTTTGGCGCCAACCAGCGAACCATCATCCTCAACGTGAAACCGGAGAAACTGCATGCCTACGGGCTTTCGCCCGAGTCACTTGTTCAAGCGCTTTCTACGGGCAACAGCATTCAACCCGCCGGCAATGCGGACATCGGTTCCTCAAATGCATTGGTGAGCACGGATTCAACGGTCGTTAATTCGCGCGATCTGCTCAGCATTCCGCTCAAGACCGGGGCGGGTGCATCGGTATACATGGGCGACGTGGCTACGATCTCCGATACATCGGACATCCTGGCCGGATACGCGCTGCGCAATGGCAGAAGAACCATCTACATTCCTGTTACCAAGCGCCCTGACGCATCAACCATCACAGTAGTAAACGAGGTGCGGCAGAGTCTTGCCCGGTTCCAATCGCTGCTGCCGAATGATATTCAGATCGCTTATGAGTTTGACCAGTCGGAATACGTTCGATCCGCGCTCAACTCTGTGCTTCGCGAGGGATTGATAGGCGCGGGCCTGACGGGTCTAGTGGTTCTGCTGTTCCTGCGCGACTGGCGCTCGTCGTTGATCGTTGTCATCACCATTCCGTTTGCATTGCTGGGTGCGGTCGTTGCACTCAGACTGGTGGGCCAAACCATCAACATCATGACGCTGGGCGGGCTGGCACTTGCGGTCGGCGTGCTCGTGGATGAAGCGACCGTTCTGCTCGAAAATATTCATGTTCATATTGAAGCGGGCGAGACGCCGCCGCGGGCGGTTTCGTTGGCCAGCCGTGAAGTTGCCACTCCACGATTGCTGGCCATGCTCAGCGTGTTTGCGGTTTTTCTGCCATCGTTCTTTATGACCGGCCCGGCGCGCTCACTTTTTCTGCCGCTGTCGTTGGCAGTCGGCTTTGCCATGGGCGCATCCTATTTGCTTTCGAGTACGCTGGTTCCAGTTTTGTCGAACTGGTTTGTGCAGAAACAAATGCGGGCGGAGCATCACGAAACACACGATGACGGATTCACTCGTTTTCGTCATCGATATCATGCTGCGCTCGGGCGTGCAATGGAATTTCCAGCTTGGTTGCTGCTCGGTTATGCCGCTGTTGCACTGCTCGTGTTGTTGCTTGTAGCGCCCAGGCTACCCAGAGAGCTTTTTCCGTCTTCGGCATCGAATCAGTTCAGGTTACGCATTGATGCGCCCGACGGAACTCGCGTTGCTGTGACAGAAGATCTGGTGAGGCGCGTGCTCAA
>JADGNO010000052.1 GCA_017883405.1 Occallatibacter sp.
GAACACGTTTATGGCGAGCGCCAGTACGACGCTGAAGATTTCTACGGGCACCGCTGGAACTTTACCGAAACCATTGCCGATGTAGAGCCTGAGAGATGGGGCGGAACTTCTGTGAACCTGTAACTTGTGCGTGCTACACTGGCAGCCTTCGTAAGATTCCCCGATACTCGTGCGAAGACAATCCCAATCCACAACGGAGGTGTGTTCCCATGAAGATCTTCTCGTCGTATACACTACGCCCGGGTTGCATCGCTGAAGCAGCCAAGCGTTTCCTTGAGGGCAAAGCAACGCCACCTGCAGGTTTGAAGCTCCTCGGCCGTTGGCACAAGACTGATGGCACCGGCGGCTATTCGATCTTTGAGGCAGACAGCCTGGCTGCGGTTTATGAGTTCTCAATTGGCTGGTCCGACGTGCTTGAAATCCATGACCACCTGGTTGTTGAGGACGCTGAAGCAGGCGCGTCTTTAGCCAAGGTCTTCGGCAAATAGTCTGCGCATCTGCGCTATCCGCGCCCGCATGGCGGCAATCACCGCCGTGAGGGCGTGCCCTTCGTAATATTTCCGCAGGCAAGCTCTTCCTGCGGACCCTCGCAGTTGTATAGCCCTCGGGGTGTATGCTCAACCGAGAATGAAACGCATACTCACAGCCGCGGTTCTGATTCCGGTTGTTCTGTTTCTGGTATTCCTGGGGCCGAAATGGCATTGGGTGTTCACATTAGCCGTTGTGTCGATTGCCGCGCTCGCTGCCTGGGAGTTTTTGGGGCTCGCCGAGCACGCCGGATCAAAGCCGCCCAAGATCGCAGTGACTGCAGCGCTCGGAGTTTTGTTCGCCACCAGCTTTGAATGGCCCGACCGCACCATGGCCGTTTTCTGCCTG
The DNA here is from genome assembly GCA_017883405.1 of Occallatibacter sp. Lineage (GTDB taxonomy): Bacteria > Acidobacteriota > Terriglobia > Terriglobales > Acidobacteriaceae > Telmatobacter. The sequence continues at coordinate 877 of JADGNO010000052.1, forward strand.
CTAAGCCTGGCGCTGCTCGTGTTCTGTACATTTTGGAGACCCGTAGAGCAGGTAATGGCCGATGCGACTTCGTCCGTCTTCTGCCTGGTCTACATCGGTTTCACATTGCTGAGTCTTCCGGCACTGCACGACGAGTCGAATGGTCCTTCCGTCGTGACGTTTCTTTTGTGTGCGGTTTGGGCAGGCGATACAGCCGCTCTTTACGTGGGCCGCGCCTGGGGCAAGCGCAAGCTGGCACCAAAGCTTAGTCCCAATAAGACCTGGGCCGGCGCAGTTGGCTCCATGGCCGGCAGCTTGATTGCGGCTGGTTTGCTGATGGGACTGGCCGCACTGCTCCAAGCCCGGGACTACGGAGTACTTTCATATCCTGATGAAGCCTGGTACTGGCTGCTGCTTGCTGCCGTTGTCAACGTGGCCGCGCAGTTGGGAGACCTGGCCGAGTCCGCGCTGAAGCGATCCGTCGGCGTCAAAGATTCCGGGACACTGCTACCCGGCCACGGCGGCGTGCTGGACCGCATCGATGCGCTGCTGCTGGCCGCTCCGGCGCTGTGGTACGCTCAGGTTATCCACCAGATTCTCTAGGATATAAACAGTAAATTGAAGCGACTTGCCATTCTCGGTTCTACGGGCTCCATTGGCCAAAGCACTCTGTCCATCGTTGAGCAGTTTCCCGAACGCTACCAGGTTGCCACGCTTGCGGCCGGCCGCAATATCGACGAAGTGTTTGCTCAATCGGTTCGCTGGCGGCCAAGACTTGTTTCGCTGGCGACGGAGGAACTTGCGGCTCAGCTTCAGGCTCGGCTGCACGAGTCCGGCATCACCGGCATTGAGGTTGTGCATGGCACGGCTGGCACTGTGGTCTGCTCAACACGCGCCGACGTCGACTTTGTGGTGTCGGCCATCGTCGGCGTTTCCGGCCTTGAAGCCACGCACGCTGCCATTCTGGCCGGAAAACCCGTAGGACTGGCCAACAAAGAGTGCATGGTTGCGGCCGGTGAAATACTGACCGCGGCTGCGCGCAAGCACCAAGTTCCCATTCTCCCCATCGACAGCGAACACAACGCCGTGCACCAGTGTCTGCGCGTCGGTACGCACGCTGAGGTGAAAACTATCTGGCTGACCGCTTCAGGCGGCCCATTTCGCCAGTTGCCGATCGACCAATTCAAGAGCATTACACCAGAACAGGCTCTCAAGCATCCAACTTGGGTAATGGGCAGGCGCATCACAATCGATTCGGCAACCATGCTGAACAAGGGCCTTGAAGTGATTGAGGCGTGCCGCTTGTTCGATGTGCCGCCAAGCCAGGTGCGGGTAACGGTACACCCGCAGTCAACGGTTCATTCCATGGTGGAGTATATTGACGGTTCGATCCTGGCGCAGATTTCCGTTACCGATATGCGGCTGCCCATTTTGTACGCGCTGGCCTGGCCGGAGCGCCCCGCGTCCTCGCTAACCTTTGACTTGGCTGCACTGCGCCACTTGGATTTTGAGCAGCCGGACATGGAGCGTTTTCCCTGCCTCAGGCTGGCTTTTGAGGCCGCCGCCAAGGGCGGAACTCACTGCATTGCGCTCAATGCAGCAGATGAAGTGGCAGTTGAGGCATTCCTCGAACGTCGTATTCCGTTTACCGGCATCGCGGATACAATTGAAAAGGTGCTCGCTTCAACGCCGGAGGCCCACCCCGCAACCATTGCGGAAGTGCTCGCCGCAGACCGGGAAGCGCGTCTAATAGCTCATGCCCTGCTCGCATAGGCGGCAGGCAGTACGGCGGTTCGAAAATAGCTAACCCGCTTGTTCACTTGCGGTTACTGGTTACCTGACCGGGTGGGACCGGAGCAATCTCGACCCTGCGGCATGGCTATGGTGGAACTGCAATCTGGCGCTTCTTTGTGCTTCGTTTCCCGGGCACCAGGCAGCCACACTGATACCGCTTTGAAGGGCTTACCCCACTCTGTATGCATGATTTTCTGGTCTCAACCTTAGCTTTCGTCGTCCTCGTCGGCCTCATGGTCATCGTTCACGAGTTTGGTCACTTTGCCGTGGCCAAGTTGTGCAAAGTGCGCGTCGAAGCTTTCTCTTTTGGCTTTGGACCGCGCCTCTTCGGATTCAAATACGGAGAAACCGACTACAAGGTCTGCCTGTTGCCGTTGGGCGGTTATGTGAAGATGACCGGCGAAACCCCGGACCAGATTCAAACCGGCGCCACGGCCGACGAAAATGCTTCGCAACAACTTGTGGGTACCAGCGACGATCCTGGCTCATTTCTCAATCATCCGCGCTGGCAACGAATGCTCATCGGGCTGGCCGGCCCGTTCGCCAACTTTGCCCTGGCCCTGTTGCTCATGGTCATCTACTTCGGTTTCATCAACGAAGTTCCTGCATTTCAGGTAAATACGACGACCGTGGAGTGGGTGACTCCTGACTCAGCAGCCGCACATGCAGGATTTCAGACCGGTGACACAATCACCCACTTTGACGGCCACGACAATCCTGACTGGGAAAAAGTCTACGCAAGCCTGAAGCTGAACGCCGGACAAACTGTGCCGGTAATAGTGGAGCGCGGTGGACAACGCCTGAGTTTCCCGTTTACGGTTCCCGCAGAAGCCAAAGAAGATGATTTCGATCCGAGTGATGCCGGCCTGCTGGCACAGTACATGACGGGCCCAATAGAGGTGCTTGAGGTGCAGCCGGGAACGCCGGCGAACAAGGCCGGCCTTCTCCCTAAAGACAAGATCGTCTCGGTCGACGGCCATCCATTCCACTCTATTAATTCGCTGCTGGCCTACATGCAGACGCTTAAGGGCGCGCCGTTAACGCTTGACGTCGATCGCAACGGAGCGGACGTAAAGTTAACCGCTCAGCCCGCCAAACTCAAGGGTTCTACCTACATGCTCGGGTTCGCTTACGTGCCTCCTCCGTATCACGAGAACCCGCTGCCATTGCGGCAGGCTGCAGTCAAGTCCACTACCTTTTGCGCAGATAATTCTTTCCTGATTGTCGAGGTGCTTCAACGCATCGTCACACGCAGGATTGCGGTTTCGCAGTTGTCAGGTCCGGTAGGTATTGCCCGCATGGCCGGCGACGCCGCTGAAACCAAGGGATGGTATCCCAAGTTCGGACTGGCGGCGACGATCAGCTTGAACCTCGGCATCCTCAACCTGCTTCCGTTCCCGATTCTGGATGGTGGGCTCATTCTGCTGCTGCTGATTGAGAGCGTGATTCATCGCGACATCAGCATCAACGTGAAAGAACGCGTCTACCAGGCGGCCTTCGTTATGCTGGTAGCGTTTTTCGTGTTCATTATTTTCAACGACCTCACCAAGCTGCCCATCTTTACCCACGTCAAACCGTAGGGGCGGGGGCAGGGAACAAATCGCGCCGAACGTCACCTTCTGGTTCAACTAACATTGTTGTGATCACTGTCCACTGGGGGCTGAATGGCTGTCACAACACAAGTGCGCGTGCGGTATGCGGAAACCGACCAGATGGGCATCGTCTACTATGCGAACTATTTGGTCTGGTTTGAAATTGGCCGCGTCGAACTTCTGCGCTCCCTCGGTCTTGCCTACAGCCAGCTTGAAAAAGAGCACGAGTGCATTTTGCCGGTAGTTGAGGCAAGCTGCCGCTATCGCTCTCCCGCGCGCTACGACGACGAAATTCTCATCGAAACGCGCCCGGCACTGCTGCGCGGATCGGTGCTGAAGTTTGCTTATAAGATCTACCGGAAGTCAGTCCAAAAGGGAACAGAGCGGGAGCTCCTGGCTGAAGGCGAAACGGTCCACGTAGTCTGCGACGACCAGTTGAATAAGAAGCCACTGCCCGAGCACTATGTTGAAGCACTGCGCGCACTGATGACCGACTAAAGTACGAACTGCCGCGGAACTGCGGGTGCCCAGATCTCGATTCTGAGAACTGGGAATGCACGGACCCTCTCCTTTCGGATTCCGCTATGCTGTTGGGCATGGAACCGAAACTCGAAACCGCGCTGGAACTCACCAACATCCTCGCCGAACTCTCGCGACTCGAGCCCATCTTTCATTGGCCGCCCGCCGACAAGTCACGAGCCGCGCTCGAAAAAATGACCGTTGACGATTTCTGGGAGACAGGCGCATCAGGCCGACGCTATGCGCGAGAGTTTGTGGTCGAAGTGCTTGAACAGCGCCAGGCCAAGCCCGAACCCGATGTCTGGGAGACGAGCGAGTTCTACTGCCGCCAACTGGCCGAAGGTGTATTTCTGCTGACCTACACCTTGCTGCAGGATAAGACGCGGCTGACGCGCCGCGCCACAATCTGGCTGAAAGCCGAAGACGGCTGGAAAATCGTTTATCACCAGGGAACGGTGGTGCAGGACGCTAGTTGATCTTGATGCCGGAAGAAGGAAACAGAAGCTCCGGCTCGGCAACCTCGCGTTCGATGCGGAACTGGCGGCAAGCCTCAATCTCGTTCGGCACCATCACGCGGTACAACGTGCCTTCGCGGTTGGGTTCGCCTTCTTTGTGGATAGCGCCAATGTCTTCAAGCGCGCGGATCGTATCTTGCACCTTGCCCAGCGAGATTGTGTTTTCTTCCGCCTGCGAGTAGGACGAGCGAACGACGGCGCGGCTAAGGTGCCGCGTGCTCACGCGCAAAAACGGTTGGCCGTCTTTGGCGATCGAGTGCCGGAAGAGAAACCAGTAGAACGCAGCGTCGTATGGAGTGAGCAGCGGCTGCAGGTCGTCCACAATCTGCTGCACAACAAGCGCAAGCTCGTTCGAAGACGATGCTGCGCCGTCCACACGAGTTCCTGAGGCCATCTCGCCCTCAAGTTCGCGCAAAAGCTGGCGTATCTTTTCAATGCGCTCGTTCATTGCACAGAATTTTACGCCCGAGCGACCGAAGATGTGGAAGTTAAAAACGAGATTAACTTAACGGATAACGACTGCCGCAGCGAACCCATCTAGTCCTTTAAGCCCCACGGTCTGCATAGCAAACGCACTCAGGCGCGGATCGGATGCCATCAGCTTGAGGCAGCGGCGCGTGCCCTGAATATCGCCGGCAGGATTTTTGGCTTCGATGATTTGGCCGTGGCGCGCAACGTTATCAACGACGATGATGCTGCCGCGGCGCGCGAGCTTGATGGCCCACTCAAGATAATGCGGGTTGTTGTCCTTATCGGCATCGATGAAGATGAGATCGAACTTGCCGCCGCGCTCCTTCGCCAGCAAGGGCAGGTTTTCAAGCGCAGGTCCAACGCGAATGTCAACCTTCTTCAATAAGCCGGCGCGCTTCAGGTTGGCGCTGGCAACATCTGCATGTCGCTGGCTGAACTCAAGCGAAACAATGCGGCCGCCGCGAGGCAGGGCGCGCGCCATCCACATGGTGGAGTAGCCTCCAAGCAATCCAATCTCAAGCACGCGTTTTGCCTGCGTCACATGAATGAGGAACTGAAGAAATTTGCCCTGCAGCGGCGAAACGTCAATCGCCGGCAGGCCGGCTTTGCGATTGGCTTTGAGCGCGGCCTCAAGGTGCTCATCATGAGCAGCAAAAAGATCGCCAAGGTACTGATCGACGGCGGTCCATAAAGGTTTTCCGGACTGTCTGCGAGACATTATTTCTCCCTGGCCACCACAAAGTCCGGCACCCAGAGGAGTGCGCGCTTGAACTCGGAGTCAGGCAAGGGAGCCAGAGCCTGGCGGCTCTGCTCAGCGTAGCGGTCTGCCACCGCCATTGCATATTCAACCGAGCCGTTGCGGACCAGAATGTCGCGGATCTGCTGGCGGCTTACGTTTTCAAAACTGCGGTCGTCGAGAACACGCTGGATCATCTGGCGATCGCGCGCGGTTCCGTGGTCGATGGAATGAATTACCGCCAGCGTAGCTTTACCTTCGCGCAGATCGCTGGCGACAGGTTTGCCAAGCACTTCTTCAGTGGCGGTCAAGTCGAGCACGTCATCAACAATCTGGAATGCCAGGCCGACGGTGCGGCCATAGGTGGCAACACGATCTTCCAACGCTTCGCTTGCGCCGGCGAGCACAGCGCCCAGCCGCATCGAGACAGAAAAAAGGCAAGCGGTTTTGCGGAAGATCAAGTCGTAATACTCGGCCTCAGAGACTGCTTTGCCGAGCTTCTGAATCTGCAGCAACTCGCCCTCAACCATTTGCTGCGTAAGACCGATGAGTAGATCGAGCACGCGCAGGCTGCGCTCTTCAAGCGCCACGCGAAAGGCCTGCATGTAAAGCCAGTCGCCGGCGAGAACGCATTTCTCATTGCCCCATGTGGTGTTGGCCGAGGGGCGTCCGCGCCGCGTGTCTGCGCCATCGATAATGTCGTCGTGCACAAGCGTGGCAGTGTGCACCATTTCAACCACCGCGCCAAGCCGTACGGCGCCCTGGCCGGAGTAGCCAAGCATGTGCGCGGAGAGCAGCAGCAACGACGGACGAATGCGGTTGCCCCCGCCTTCGCGAAGGTCCTCGGCAATCTCCGTAATGGTGCTGACGCTTGAGGCGGCATCGCGGCCCAACTCTTGCTCGATCGCTACGAGATCGTCCCGCAACAGATCGAAGACCTCTCTCGCCGTCCCTATCCCCAGTGTGCTCAAACTCTCTCCGGTGCTACCGATTGCCTTGTCGCTGCGGCAAATTGTTGCTGCGGCAATTTAGTTGCCGCGGTAATTCGTGAACTGCAAATCGAGACCCATATCCTTGCCGCGCAACAGGGCAATGATCTCCTGCAGCGTGTCGCGGTCTTTGCTCGATATGCGGACCACGTCACCCTGAATGCTTGCCTGGGCTTTCTTCTTGGAGTCCTTGATAAGGCGGACGATCTCTTTCGCCTTCTCAGTGGGGATGCCCTGTTGCCAGGATATCTTCTGGCGCACGCTTTTGCCTGAGGCCTGTTCGATCTTGTCGTACGTCAGATTTTTGAGCGGGACACCCCGCTTTACCATCTTCTGCGCTAGGATGTCTTTTACCGCTTCCAGATGATACTCGCCATCGGACGAAATCTGAATGGCTTCGTTGCCCTCAATTCCGATTTGCGAGTGGGAGTCCTTCAAATCGAAGCGCTGATGAACTTCCTTGAGCGCCTGATCGACCGCGTTGCGGACCTCCTGGAGGTCAACCTTGCTGACGATGTCGAACGAATTTTCCTGCGCCATGAGTGTGCAATCCTTTTTGTCTAGGGCCCTTCGGCAATCAAAGCCGTCCGGCTCTGACGGTATAGCTTTATTAGTTTCCCACGCCGGGGCCACTGCATGTCACGTAAATCCGGGCTTGCGGGTATTACCCGAGCGCGCCAACCTTGAACAGCTTGCTGAAGTTCTGCGTGGTGGCGGCGGCTACATCAAGGGGCATCACGCCGAGAACGGTCGCCAGGGCGTCTGCCGTCTTCGATACCCAGGCGGACTCGTTGCGCTTACCCCGGTTGGGCATAGGGGAGAGCCAGGGAGCGTCCGTTTCCACCAGCAAGCGGTCTAGCGGGACCTGGGCGGCGACCTCGCGTAGCGGCTCGGCCTTGGGATAAGTAATGTTTCCGGCAAACGAGATCAGGAAACCGAGGTCGAGCGAGAGCCGAGCCTGCTGCCAACATGCTCCGAAACAATGCATTACGCCCCCCAGGCCAGTGGGCCGCCAATGCTGGTTCAGGAGGTCGAGCAGGTCGACCCAGGCGTCGTCGGTCCCTTCTTTGGGCCGGCAGTGGATGAGGATTGGGCGCTTGCATGCAGCAGCAATCTCTAACTGCTGGATAAAGCCTCGCCTCTGAATTTCATGCGGAGCGCCCTCATGGTAGTAATCGAGGCCGATTTCGCCGCAGGCTATTACCTCGGGTTCGGCTAGTAATGCGTCCAGTTTTTCAAGGACTGCAGGAGTAATTTCGCCGGTGTTGTGGGGATAGACGCCGGCGCTCGCGAACAGACGCGGCATGTTGGGCTGGCCATTGAACTGGCGGCAGATTTCGAGGGCCTGTTGCATTTCGCCTGTGTTTTCGCCTATTCCGATGGCCATGACAGCGCCGACACCGGCCTCGTAGGCGCGCGTCAGCATGGCCGCGCGGTCGTCGGCGTAGCGTGGACTGTCAATATGCGCGTGCGAATCGATGAGCAATGCAGGGACCTCCGGCGTGCCGC
>JADGNO010000053.1 GCA_017883405.1 Occallatibacter sp.
CGTGTCGCAAGTTGGGAAGTCGCGAGGCGCAAGCGATGGCAATTTGTGGATTATGGTTGCGGATGCGAAGAGCTCAGCGGCGCAGCGGGTGTTGCGTGACGCAAAGGCTTCCGTAGCCGATGCCCCCGAAGCTTTGGGACTTGTGGCTGTAAGCTCCGAGGGAAAGCAGGGCTTGCTCGCATGTGGCCACGATTCGCGTGGGCTGGTTTACGCATTGACCGAGTTAGCGGACCTGGTGCAAAACTCAGCAGACCCGATTGCAGCTCTCGGAGCGGTAAAAACAACGGTGGAGCAACCGGCGAACGAAGTGCGGAGCATGACCCGGCTGTTCTGCAGCAATGTTGAAGACCTGCCATGGTATAACGACCGCGCCATGTGGCCTGAGTATTTCGACATGCTTGCGACGCAGCGGTTCAATCGCTTCAACCTTGCTTTTGGGGTTGGGTATGACTTTATCAGCAAGGTTACGGATGGATACCTTTTGTTTACCTATCCATTTCTGCTTAAGGTGCCGGGATATAACGTGCACGTGCCGCAGTTGCCGGACGAGGAGCGCGACCGGAACCTGGAGATGCTGAAGTACATCGGCGAACAGTGCGTAATGCGCGGTCTGGAGTTCCGTGTCGGATTGTGGATGCACGGCTATGAGTGGATCAACAGTCCCAATGCAAATTACATGGTTGAGGGATTGGACAAGACGACACATGGACCTTATTGCCGCGATGCGGTGAGAATGCTGCTTCAGCAAGTGCCGACCATCGATGGACTGACATTTCGCATTCACGGGGAAAGTGGCGTATCGGAGGGCAGCTTCGATTTCTGGAAGACGGTGTTTGATGGCGTGGTGACGTGCGGGAGGCAAGTACCGTTCGATATGCACGCCAAGGGCATGAGCCAGCAAATGATTGACGTTGCTATCGGCACTGGACTGCCTATTGCGATGACGCCCAAGTTCTGGGGCGAGCATATGGGCATGACCTATCATCAGGCCGATATCCGCAAAATTGAAAAGCCCAAATTAGAGAACAAAACTGGATTGATGGCGTTCAGCGACGGTACACGCAGTTTTCTACGCTACGGCTATGGCGATCTGCTGGCGGAGGATCGCAAATGGACTGTGGTGCACCGCATCTGGCCGGGCACGCAGCGCGTCCTGCTTTGGGGCGATCCGTCATTTGCCGCAGCGTACTCAAAGGCGTTTCAATTCTGCGGGAGCAACGGAGTCGAGATTCAGGAGCCGCTGTCGTTCAAGGGGCGGCGCGGTTCTGGCCACGCGGGGAGCCGCTGCGGATACGCCGATGCCACCTACAACCCGCGCTGGGACTGGCAGAAGTATGAGTACTCTACCCGCATTTGGGGTCGTATGCTGTACAACCCGGAGACCAAACCTGAGGTTTGGCGGCGCTCGTTGCAGCGACAATTTGAAGCCGGCGCAGGGCCGATGGAAGCTGCGCTAGCCAATGTGAGCCGTATTCTGCCGATCATTACCACGGCGCATGCTCCATCGGCTGGAAACAATACGTATTGGCCGGAGCTTTACTACAACCAATCGATGGTAGACGCGGAGCACTATGGACCTTATGGCGATTCACTGGCGCCACGCGTCTTCGGAAATGCGAGTCCCCTTGACCCTGGGCTGTTTCTCACCATGAACGAGTATGCGGAGGAGTTGCTGGAGGGCAAGTTCAGCGGCAAGACCAGCCCGGTAGAGGTGGCACAGTGGATTGAGGATTTTGCGGCGGCGGGAAGAACGGCGCTGACGCAGGCTGAATCGACTTCAAGTGGACGCGATGGAGCAGCGTACAAGCGAGCCAAAGTAGACATTGAGATTCAGGCTGGGCTGGGTGAGTTTTTCGGCGCAAAGTTTCGCAGTGGCGTGCTGTTCCACCTATATGAAGTCACCAAAGAACAGGCGGCGCTGGAAGCATCCCTATCGCAATATAAAAAGGCACGAGCGGCGTGGGCGGCGTTGGCGGAAACCGGCAATGGCGTTTACATGTCAGACATCACCTTGGGCGAGTGGCCGCAGCTTCGCGGGCACTGGCTGGATCGCCTTCCAGCAATCGACAAGGACGTTGCTGCTTTAACTGCAATGTTGAACTCCGGTGCCTCAAAGGGGGCATCCCCAAAGGTCGAGGCAGCGATCCGGATGGTGCTGGGACGACCACGCCGGGCCGCAATTGGAGTTAAGCATGCGGCGCCTGCGCGTTTTGCGCATGGGAATGCTCTGGTGCTCACGCTTTCGGCGCCTGCGGATATAGCAGGCGTGATTCTGCATTATCGCCATGTGGATCAGGCTGAAAACTATGCCACGGTAGCAATGGAGCGGCATGGCGAAGAGTTTGGCGCGAGCATTCCTGCGGAGTATACGCAGACGGAGTTCCCGCTGGAGTACTTCTTTGAAGTGCACATGGCCGACGGGAAAACTGCGCTGCATCCGGCCTTTACAAAGGAGCTGACTAACCAGCCCTATTTTGTGGTTCGAAGTGCTTAGCATCATACGATCCATTTGATGGCGGAAATGAGAGACGGTGTCTCAGGTCATTTCTTGCAACAGCGGCCCCGATCACTGTGCGAACTGGAGCGAATAAGCTGTCGACGGATCGAGCAGTCCCTGTAGGATGCCAAGCGACTTAAGCTGCTCATAGCCTGCGGTCCATCGGGCCGCAGTCATGCGGCCGGTTTGTACGCCAGTGGGATCGCCGCCGGTGATGAAACCTCCGTCGCGGAGAGCCTGTGCCGTGTACGTCTCCTGGGCGGGGTTGAGGGCCGGGTTGAGCTTGAGCAGCAGGGCATTGGCCGGGGCCGGGTCGCGCAGGTACTGCTGCCAGCCATGGATGCTGGCGCGGACAAATTTGGCAATTACGTCGGGATTTTGGGCGGCAAAGGCGCGCGTGGTGAATTGCACACGATACGGGTCGTAACCGGAGGAGCTGATGAGAAAGGTGCGCACCTGGGCGCCGGCCTGTTCGGCGAAATACGGTTCGCTGGTGATGAAGATCTGCTGCACGTAGTTGGGGTCGGCCAGGAAGTTTGCGATGGAAAGAGTGGAAGGAATCTGCCGGACATTGTGCAGGTTATAGCGGCTCGTGACGTACGTCAGCCACGTGGCGCCTGTTTGCGCGGCAATGGTTTGGCCCTCAAGGTCCTTGAAGTCGTGAATGGCCGAGCTCTGGTGGACCATGACGGCTTGGGGGTCGTGTTGCATGGTGGCGGCCACGGCCAGCATTGGCAGGCCATTCGAATCCCATGCGAGGATCTGGTCACTGGAGCTGAGGCCAATGTCGGCCTTACCCGTTGAGACTAGTTGGGCCACGCTGCCGTATTGGGGTAGAGGCAGGATGGTGACATCGAGACCCTCGGCCTTGTAGTAGCCGAGCATTTGCGCTGTAAAGAAACCGCCATGCTCGGGCTGAGGATACCAGTCGAGTTGTAGGCGAACGGGAGTGAGGCCATTTTCTGTAGTGGACTGGTGGCCGCGGCAACCGGTGAGGGCCAGGGCCAACGCGGCAACGAGCATTGCGTAAAGGAATGATTTGCCTGGAATCAATTTCGACCTCATTTTGAGCGAGATGAAAACACTGCGACTCGGTGCTGTTCATTCTTCCGATCAGCCGAGAGGTGACGCGGCAGAGAGCGGAAAGCAAGTCACGTTGAATTGCATTCATACGGGATCGGATGAAACCGGGGACGGATCCTTAGTATGAAAGTTATCATGTGCGCGTTGCTGGAGTTGCCGCTTTTCGATGGGCTCCGAGCTGGGCTGCTAGTTGGAGCAACGATTCATCGCAGCCGCGGGCTGCGGCAAGTTGCATGCCGCCGGCAGCGCAGGGGATAGCTACGACAGGCACTCCGGCCAGGCTGAAGGGCGTGGTGTAACGCAGCAGGCGGATGCGTGTTTGGCTATGATCGGCGCCAGCAGCGAGCCGCGCGACGGGCGCACAGGGGAGTATGAGCAACTGGTCCGCAGCGAGCAACTCGTCGATGCGCGCGCGGAATTCGGTGTGACGCTGGCGCATAGCGGCGATTTCAGATGGGGTGATGCGCATGCCCCATTCCAGGCGTTCGCGAATGGCCGGTTCGAAGTGGTCGAAGTGGCCGGCGTGCAGGCGCGCGGCCTCCCATGCTTGAATGGGCGCAAAAATCTCTCTGGACTCGATCCACCAATCCGGATCGATTGGGTGAGCTTCGAGGCCGAGGGCTTCAAACTCGCGAATGGTGGCGTGGAAGTTGGCGACGATCTCAGGTTCACAATCGTGGAGAAAGTTGTCTGCAA
>JADGNO010000327.1 GCA_017883405.1 Occallatibacter sp.
CAGCGTAGCGGAACCCTGGGAATGCCGAACAAACAATGAATCAGCCCCGTAGGGGCGTCCGATCCGATAACGTGCGGTGCGCACCACCTCGAAAGAGCTAGCAGCTAGAAGCTCCCTCACCAAATCCGGCAAGGCGTCGCGCTCACCATCTTGTCCTTCGGCCTGCAACTGAAGCTCTTTCCGAACTCCGGCAAATTCTGCAGCACCGAGTTCGTTCGATACTCATCCGGCGCATGCGCATTGGTCTGCGCCTGCGTCCGCAACTGTTCCGGCCGCGTCTGCGTGCACCACTGCTGCGCGTAGGCAATCCAGAATCTCTGGTCAGGCGTTGAGCCGTTCATCATTGACGCCATGTCCACATGCGCGGCCTGAGCCTTGTCAAGCCAGGCCTTCCATGCCAGCCACAGCCCGCCCAGGTCGGCAAGATTTTCGCCAAGCGTAAGCTTTCCGTTCAGGTGAACTCCCGGCACCGCCTCGATTGCGTCGTACTGTTTCACCATGCACTCGGCGCGGTCGTTGAACTTCTGCTCATCGTCCTTCGTCCACCAGTCCTTCAGATTGCCGGCCTCATCGAACTGCCTTCCCTCGTCATCAAAGCCGTGTGTAAGTTCGTGCCCCACGGTCGATCCCATGTCACCGTAATTGGCCGCATCGTCTTCGAGGTTGCTGAAGAAAGGCGGCTGGAAATATCCGGCTGGAAAATTCACATTGTTTTGCTGTGGATCGTAATAGGCATTCACCGTCGGCGGCGACATGTACCACTCGGTCTTGTCCACGGGCTTGCCGATCTTGGCCAGCTCGCGCGCAAAATTGAACTGCCGCACACGCTCCAAATTTCCTATCGAATCGCCGCGCACAATATTCAGCTTCGAGTAGTCGCGCCACTTGTCGGGATAGCCGACCTTGTTCATCACGGTGTGCAGTTTCGCTTTGGCCTTGAGCTTTGTACCGGTGCTCATCCAGTCCAACTGGTCGATGTCCTTGCTCATGGCTTGTTCAATTGCCACCGTCATATCCAATGCGCGTTGCTTTTCTTCTGGCGGAAAATACTTGGCCACATAAACCTGTCCCAACGCCTCGCCCATTTCGCGATCCACGCGACTGGTGCAACGCTTCCAGCGATCCTGCTGTTTCTCCGCCCCGTTCAACACATGCGAGTAGAAGCGCCAGGATTCCGCCTCAAAGCTCTCCGGCATGGAGGTATTTGCATAAGCGTGAATAAGGTGCCACCGCAGGTATGTTTTGATCTGATCAATCGGTGTATCGGCAAGCAGCGCATTAAACTGGGCCATGAACTTTGGTTCAGCATCGTTCATCTTTCCCGCCACTGGCGCATGCGCTTCAGCCGCATAATCGGCCAAAGAGAAATGCGTCAGCTCCTTGCCAAAGCTGGCCACATCCGTTGGATGATCAAGGTTCTTGGGTTCGCGCTGTTCGGTAATGGTGAGCGAAACCTTCGCCAGCCGCGTCTCAATCGCCATCACTACATCGGCATCGCTCGCGGCCTGTGCTTCTGTCTCTCCCGCCAGCATAAGCATCTTGTGTACGTGCTCCACATATTGCTTCCGCTGCTCCACGCTCTTGTCGTCAGTGCGCGTGTAGTAGTCACGCTCCGGCAGGCCCAGCCCGCCGGCATAGTAATAGCTGATCACTGTATTCGCATCGGCAAAATCCTGGCTTGAAGTCATGCCAAAGAATGCATCAACGCCGATTGTGTGCAGGTGTCCGAGCAGCGCCGGCAATCCTGCCGCTGATTTCAGCGCCGCAATCCTGTTCAACTCGGGCTGCAGCGGCGCAATGCCCAGCTTATTTACCGTCGCGGTATCCATGCAGATCGCATACTCATCGCCAATCTTCTGCTCGTTGGCGGTACGCGTCGCTTTTGGCGCAGCAGCATCCTCCAGAATTTGCTTCAAATGCAATCGGTTCAGCTCAAACAGCTCAGTAAACCGCCCGTAGCTCACCTGGTCCGGTGGCAATGGATTCTTCTTGAACCACCCATTGCAGCTGTAGCGATAAAAGTTGTCGCACGGATCAATGGTGTGGTCAATCAGCGTGGGATCGAACACGCGCAATTCTGAACCGCCTGCCGGCCCTGATGCCGGGCTCGTTTGGCAAAGCGCGGGTGCGACGACCATTGCGAACGACAGGCCACAACAAAGAAGGTTAGGCAAAGCGACCATCTTAAACATGGCGACACTTTATCAGAATTGAGCGACTTTCGCGTTGAGACTAATGGGCAGCCACCAAGCCCTTTACAATTGAAAAGGACAAATAAATCTCCCGAGGAGTCAGTGCAGTGCCGCAACGCACCTTCAGCATCCTAAAGCCAGACGCAGTCCGCAAGGGCTACACCGGCGCCATTCTCGCAGCCATTGACGCGGCTGGATTTCAGATCGTCGCCATCAAAAAGCAAACCATCTCAAAAGCCGAGGCCGAGGGCTTCTACGCCGTGCATAAGAGCAAGCCCTTCTTCGGCGAATTGACCGAATACATGTCTTCCGGTCCTCTCGTCCTGATGGTGCTTGAAAAGGAAAATGCCATCGCCGATCTGCGCAAGCTGATGGGAGCCACAAATCCGGCCAACGCCGAAGCGGGCACCATCCGCAAGCGCTTCGCCGAATCTATCCAGGAAAACGCCATTCACGGCTCTGACGCCGAAGAGACCGCAGCCTACGAAATCGGCTACTGGTTTGCTGGCTACGAGCTCATTTAACTTCGACCTGGTCTGTATTCCCCGCAGGCACCGGCCGCCTGAGATGAACGATATGAGAAAAGCCGTATTCCAGTTAGCCGGTTTGTTCCTGTTCACGCTTATGGCCGCGATCCCCTCCATCGCGGTCCCCGGCACCATCAAGCCCGGTGAGCCGTGGCTCGACGATCGCGGCCAACAGATCCAGGCCCACGGCGGGGGCATCACTTTTTGGAAGGGCGCATATTACTGGTTCGGCGAAGACCGCTCCCAGACCAACGATCCTGACAAGCGTTACGTGGCCTGCTTTTCCTCGCGCGATCTCGTCCATTGGAAGTTTCGCCGCCAGGTTATCGCTCTCTCTGACCCAGAGCACCTGGGCCCGCGCTGGGTGCTCGAGCGTCCCAAGGTTTTCGTCAATTCGCGCACGCACAAATTCGTTTTATATGCTCACTTCGACGACGCTCGCTACAAACTAGCCCGTGTAATGATCGCCGTCAGCGATCGCATAGACGGCGACTATCACTATGTAAAGAGCTTCCGGCCACTCGACCAAGAAAGCCGTGACATCGGCCAATTTGTTGACGATGACGGATCGGCCTATCTCATCTTCGAATCGCGACCCACCAAAGGATTTTTTATTGCGAAGCTGACAGATGACTATATGGGTGTCGAGAAAACTGCTTTCATCCAGGCTCCGCTCGAAGGCGGAGCGATTGTCCGCTACGGCAATCTTTACTACGTGATTGGCTCTCATATGACCGGCTGGCGTCCAAATCCCGATGTGTTTGCAACCGCGCCTTCGCTCGCGGGGCCCTGGACAGAATTCAAAGACATTGCTCCGCCCGAGGCCAACACCTACAACGCACAATCCACCATGCTGCTCAAAATTGCAGGATCAAAAAAATCCACCGTCATCTTCATGGGCGACATCTGGAAACCCAAGGAGCTTTGGGACTCGCGCTATCTCTGGATGCCGCTCGATATGCAAAACGGATCGATGCATTTGCCGCCTCCCCAGTCATGGCAATTGAACGTCAAGACCGGCGAGGCCACGATTCTCAAATAGGAGGCGCACCATGCCCACGCCAGACTCTGAACTGGCCGCGATCTTCCTCGAGTTCTCCCGCAACAAACTCCTCAACCAGTACTGGCCACGCCTAAAAACCTGTGTCGAGTCCATGACGGTCGAGCAGATTTGGTGGCGGCCAAATCAAGCCTCAAACAGCATCGGCAATCTCACACTCCATCTCAACGGCAACATTACCCAGTGGCTCGTTGCCTCTTTCAATAAGAACGAAGACCTGCGAAACCGCCCAGAGGAATTCGCCGAGCAGGGCGGCCTGACCGCAGCGGAACTTCTCAGCCGTCTCGGCGCCACCATCGCCGAAGCCGAAAAAGTTCTCAGCCGCATCTCCGCTGAAGAACTGCTCGCGCCCTATGAAATACAGGGCTTTCACGTGCGCGGTCTCGACGCCGTTTACCAGGTCGTCGAGCACTTCGGCCTCCACTACGGCCAAATCGCCTACATCGCCAAAAGCATCAGCGGCAAAGACCTTGGCTTTTATCGCGAGCTAAACAAGACAGGCCGCATCTAGCGGCCTGTTTGCACTACCTTTTGCCCGTCCTATTTCAGCGAACTCATATCGACCACAAACCGATACTTCACATCCTGCTTCAACATCCGATCAAATGCCTCGTTGATCTTTTCCATCGGAATCACTTCTACGTCAGCGGTAATGTCGTTCTTGCCGCAGTAGTCCAGCATCGCCTGCGTCTCCGGCATGCCGCCAATCATCGATCCCGCCACCGCAATGCGCTTCGAAATCAATTGAAAAATATCAATCGAGGGTGGCCTTTCCGGCAGTCCCACAATCGTCAACGTCGCGTCCTGTTTGAGCAGTGCAAGGTAGGGTGCCATCTCATGCGGAGCGGAAACGGCGTCGATGATGAAATCGAATGACGCAGCGTGCTTCTTCATCTGCTCTTCGTCTGTCGAAACCACAACCTCGTCAGCCCCAAGCCGAAGCGCATCTTCCTTCTTCTTGGGCGAAGTCGTCAGCTGCACGGTGTGCGCGCCAAACGAGTGCGCAAACTTCAGTGCCATGTGGCCCAGTCCGCCCAGGCCGATGATGCCGACTTTCATGCCCGGTCCCACCTTCCAATGACGCAGCGGCGAGTAAGTGGTAATGCCCGCGCACAGCAGCGGCGCCACTCCAGCAAGATCGAGATTCGCCGGCACCGTAAGAGCAAAGCGTTCATCCACAACATAGTTGTTGGAGTAGCCGCCCATTGTCGTCGTCCCGTCAACTCGATCTTTCGC
Organism: Occallatibacter sp.; assembly: GCA_017883405.1. Classification (GTDB taxonomy): domain Bacteria; phylum Acidobacteriota; class Terriglobia; order Terriglobales; family Acidobacteriaceae; genus Telmatobacter. The sequence continues at coordinate 5,016 of JADGNO010000327.1, forward strand.
CGCATAGGTCAGCGTTGGGCCTTCAAGGCAGTAGTGCTCTTCGCCGCGATCGCACGGCTCGCACTTGCGGCACGAGTCAACAATCACGCCAATGGCCGCAATCTCGCCCACCTTGAACTTCTTCACCGCTGACCCAACTCCAGCTACGCGGCCGACAATTTCGTGTCCAGGCACCATGGGATACATTGACTGGCCCCATTCGTTGCGTGCCATGTGTATATCGGTGTGGCACACACCGCAATAGAGAATCTCGATTGCAATTTCGGTTGGTCCGGGCGCGCGACGGCTGAAAGTAAACGGAGCAAGCGGAGTTTGCGCACTATGCGCTGCAAAACCTTTGGATGACAACATTAAGGATTTCCTTCCAGAAAGGGATTAGGTCAAGAATATTCGATGGAGACTGCAAAACTGAAATCTGCACTGCGACGGTGTTTATGATGCTACTTCGATCAAATTCAGCGGCGCGCTGTAATCACGCGATCGACACCCTGCAGATCTTTTGCGAATTCGATATCTACGAACCCCGCTGCAGAAAATAGCTCAGCGACGGCCTCCGCCTGCCCATACCCGATTTCGAACACCGCATAACCGCCAGGAACAAGAACACTGTAAGCCGCGGGTGCTAATCGTCTGTAAATATCCAAACCATTCAAGCCGGCAAACAAGGCCACATCCGGCTCATGATCGCGGACCTCCACAGCCAGCGATGCACGATCATCCGTGGCAACATAAGGCGGATTCGAAATAACAAATTCGAATTGCTCTTCCGCGACCGGCTCCAGCAGATCGCCTTCAAGAAAACGAATTCGCTCCGCTACTCCGGTGCGTTCTGCATTTTGGCGCGCAACCCGCAGCGCTGCGTCAGAAATATCCGTTGCCGTCACCTTCGCGCCCGGCGATTCATGGGCCAATGCAATTGCAATCGAGATTCTCTTTTGCGGTGTGTGCCACACCGATATACACATGGCGCGCAACGAATGGGGCCAGTCAATGTATCCCATGGTGCCTGGACACGAAATTGTCGGCCGCGTAACTGGAGTTGGTTCAGCGGTGAAGAAGTTCAAGGTGGGCGAGATTGCGGCCATTGGCGTGATTGTTGACTCGTGCCGCAAGTGCGAGCCGTGCGATCGCGGCGAAGAGC
>JADGNO010000054.1 GCA_017883405.1 Occallatibacter sp.
CGCCCATTTCGGTAGCCAGGTTGGGCTGGTAGCCCACGGCGGAGGGCATGCGGCCGAGCAGCGTGGAGACTTCAGACCCAGCCTGGGTGAAGCGGAAGATGTTGTCGATGAAGAGCAGCGTGTCGGCGCCTTCGACGTCGCGGAAGTATTCGGCGACGGTGAGGCCGGTGAGGGCCACGCGGAGGCGGGCTCCGGGCGGCTCGGTCATCTGGCCGTACACCAGTGCGCATTTGGAGTTGGCGAAGTCGCCCGGCGAGATCACGCCGGACTCGGTCATTTCGACCCACAGATCGTTGCCCTCGCGGGTGCGTTCGCCCACGCCGCCGAACACGGAGTAGCCGCCGTGATTCTTGGCGACGTTGTTGATGAGCTCCATGATGACGACAGTCTTGCCGACACCGGCGCCCCCGAGGAGGCCGATCTTTCCGCCCTTCAAAAAGGGCTGAATCAGATCGATGACCTTGATGCCGGTCTCGAACATCTCTTCGTGCGTCGTCTGCTCGTCAAACAGCGGCGCAGGCCGGTGGATGGGCATGCGCATCTTTTCGCCGATGGGGCCGAGGTTGTCGACGGGGCTGCCGATGACGTTGAGCACGCGGCCCAGCGTCTCTTTGCCCACCGGCATGGTGATGGGTGCGCCAAGGTCGATGGCCTTCATGCCGCGGACCATGCCGTCAGTGGCTTCCATGGCGACGGTGCGCACGCGGCCCTCGCCGAGGTGCTGCTGCACTTCGAGGATCACGCTGATGGGCGTGGGCACGTTGAAGCCCTCGCTGGTAACGCGCAGTGCCTGGTAGATGGGCGGCATCTTCGCTTCTTCAAACTGCACGTCTACGGCCGGGCCGGAGATCTGAATTACTTTGCCGATGTTTTCTGCCATTGTTCTTTGCCTTCTTGAATAAAAGCTTTCAGCTTTCAGCCTTCAGGTTGTCCTTGCTCAGCTTCCGCCTGCGTTTTCTCCGAGGATCGCTCCCCGCGAAGAAGCTGAAGGCTGATAGCTGAAAGCTATTAGCTGGTTACTACAGCGCCGCGGCGCCTGAAACAATCTCGATAATCTCCTTGGTGATGGCCGCCTGGCGTACGCGATTCATGTGCAGCGTGAGCGAGTCGATCATCTCCGAGGCGTTGTTGGTTGCCGAATCCATTGCCGTCATGCGGGCCGCGTGTTCAGCGGCAACTGACTCCGTCATGGCGTGGTACAGCACGGAAAAAACAAATTGCGGCAGCAGGCCGTTGAACAGTTCTTCAGCGGGCTGCTCGTAGATGTAGTCCACATTGGCAGTGCCGAATTTCTTGGCTTCTTCGTCGGCCTCGCGCGTATCGGCTGGTTCAATCTCGATTCCGGCGGAGAGGGCGGCTTCAGCAGCTCGTTCGCGCTCTGCTGTGGTTGGCTCGACAGCGCCGGTAATCTGCGGGCTGCCGATGTCGAGGAGCGGCAACAGGCGCTCAACAACCAGGCGCTGCGCAATCACCGATTTGAATTCGTTGTAGACGATGTAGACGGCGTCGATTTCTTCGTGCGTGTAGCGGGTGATGATGCTTTCCGCAAGCTCGCGGACGCGGCTGGGCTCAAGCTTGAGCAACATGCCGGGATGATCGCCGGTGACTTCGACCGATGCCTTGCGATCTCTTACCTGGCGGGTGACACCGTGCTCGTCCGTAACCTCGTTGTAAAACGCGGTAGGGTAGCGTCGGCGCATCTGGTCGCGGCCCTTGCGGCCCACAGCTTCCACATCGATCTGCTTGTCCGTGTTGCCGGCAATAAACTGAAATGCAGTCTTGAGGATGTTGGCGTTGAATCCGCCGGCGAAGCCCTTGTCGCCGCTGATGACGACAAGCAATACGCGCTTTTCAGGCCTGGTGATAAAGAGTGGGTGGCGCAGATTGCCGGTCTGCTCGTCGAAGAGCGCAACGCGGTGGATCAGCGACTGAAGCACGCTGGTGATCATTTTGGCGTAGGGCCGGGCCGCCATCGCCCGCTCTTGCGCGCGGCGCAGCTTGGCCGCCGAGACCATTTTCATGGCCTTGGTGATCTGCCGCGTGTTCTTCACGCTTGCGATCCGTCGCCGTAAATCTAAGACATTCGCCATTCTTTTCAGCTCTCAGCTTTCAGCGTTCAGCTGTCCGCTCATCGTCTTGCTGCAAAATTCTGCGCCAAATCGTTTTGGCTGAGAGCTGAAAGCTGAGAGCTGACAGCTCACTGTTTACCTACTTAGCGGCAATGGCCGCTTCCAATTCCGCCTTGAAGTTCGTGGCATACTCTTTCAGCGCGGCGTGCAGGCGGTTGCGCAGGTCGTCGTCGAGCTGCTTCTTGCTGCTCAGGTCGGCGATGAGTGCGCTTTGTGCGTTATCCAGATACTTGTACAGACCATCTTCGAAGGCGCGAATGTCGGTGACCTTGAGGTCGTCGAGATAGCCCTGCGTGCCGGCGAACAGGACCACTGTCTGCTGCTGCCACGTCAGCGGCTGGAACTGCGGCTGCTTCAGCAATTCGGTCAGGCGCTGGCCGCGATTGAGCTGCTTCTGTGTAAGCGGATCGAGATCGGAACCGAACTGTGCGAATGCAGCGAGTTCGCGGTACTGGGCAAGGTCCAGCTTGAGAGTCGAGCCCACTTGCTTGACTGCCTTAATGGCCGCTGAGAATCCCACGCGCGACACCGAGAGACCGACGTTCACCGCCGGGCGTACGCCGGAGTTGAACAGATCGGTTTCAAGAAAGATCTGGCCATCGGTGATCGAAATAACGTTGGTCGGAATATAGGCCGAGAGATCACCGGCCTGCGTTTCAATAACCGGCAGAGCGGTAAGCGATCCTCCGCCCTTCTCTTTGCTCATTTTTGATGAGCGCTCGAGCAGGCGGGAGTGGAGATAGAAAACATCGCCTGGATAAGCTTCGCGGCCCGGCGGACGGCGGAGCAACAGCGAGATTTCGCGATACGCCATGGCGTGCTTTGACAAATCGTCGTACATCACCAGGGCGTGCCTGCCGCTGTCGCGGAAGTACTCGGCGATTGCAGTGGCGGCGTAGGGCGCCAGGTACAACATCGGCGCGGGCTCTGAGGCGGAAGCAGCCACGATGACCGTGTGGCCCATGGCGCCGGCTTCAGTCAGCGTCTGCACAACCTGCGCGATTGAAGAGCGCTTCTGGCCGATGGCGCAATAGACGCAAATCAGATCGTTCTTGGCGTTGTTGATGATGGTGTCCAGCAGGACGGCGGTCTTGCCGGTCTGGCGGTCACCGATGATCAGCTCGCGCTGACCGCGGCCAATGGGAATCATGGCGTCAATGGCCTTGAGTCCGGTGGCCATCGGCTCGCGGACACCTTGGCGGTCAATGATGCCGGGAGCAAGACGCTCGACGGGCAGTGTCTCGGTGGTGGCAACGGGGCCCTTGTCATCAATGGGCATGCCCAGCGCATTCACTACGCGGCCAATCATGGCTTCGCCCACCGGAACAGAGAGAATCTTTCCGGTCCGCTTGACCACGTCGCCTTCTTTGAGTTCGGTGTAGTCGCCCAGAATTACGGCGCCGACCTGGTCTTCTTCCAGGCTGAGCGCAAGTCCGGAGATACTGTGCGGAAAGCTGAGCAACTCGCCGGCCATGACCTTGTCCAGGCCGTGCAAGCGGGCAATGCCGTCGCCCAGAGAAGTGATCGTTCCTACCTCGTCAACCTGGACCTTCGAATCGTAGTTCGCGATCTGCTCGCGAAGAAGCTGCGTAATCTCGTCTGCTTTGATCTGAGCCATTTTCCAGTCAACAGTGAACAGTGGTCAGTTATCAGCCCTTCGCAACGTGCGAATCGCCAATCTCTAACCGCTGAAGTCCTGCCTCCATTAATTTCTGACTTTTCAGTTTCGTTTCAATCTCTATGCCGCCGCACTTCTGTGATGCTTCGGCCCCTGAACTTCGAATCCTGGACACTGACCACTGCTCACTGTCCGCTACCGGCATCAGCCGGAAATAAGTGCGTCTCTCAACCGGTCAAGGCGTCCCCGCACTGACCCGTCATAAACTGTCGACCCGATGCGCACCACGGTCCCGCCGAGGATTGTTGCATCGAGCTTGAAATTTGCTTCAACCTTGCCGCCGACCAGTTTGCCAACTTCTGCCAGCAGAGCACTGCGTTCCCTCGCATCCAATTCGCGCGCAGTCACAATCTCAGCGGGATGAATTCCCATTTGAGCCTGCAACAGTCGACGATAGCCATCGGCCACTTCGCTCACATGGGCGATTCGGTTGTTTGAAATCAGCACGGCGATCAGGTTGCGCAATTCCTTTTGCATGCCGAGCTTTGCATTCAGCTTGTCGAGGATGGCCACTTTGTCATTCACGGCGACGGCCGGATTCTCAAAGAACTCGCGCAACTCGGGGCTACCCTGCCAGGTAGCGAGAAAATCGGTCAGCCTCTGGTCGATCGCAGCCGTGTCGAGCTTGGCGGCTGTAACCACGTCGGCAAAGGCATTGGCGTAGCGGGAAACGTAGGCGGCCATTACTTTTGCCCTCCGTCAGAATTGGCAACGCTGCCAATGAACTCGGCGATCAGTGCGCGGTCGGCTTCAGGCGAAAGCGACATCTGTCTTGCGGCCTGCTCAATCGCGAGATCGGCGGCAAAATGGCGCAGGTTGCGCTGTGCTTGCGCCACCGCGACGCCCAGTTCCTGCTCGGCAGATTCCACGATGCGCGCGCTCTCTTCAACGAGAGATGCTTTTACGCGCTTTTCATCTTCCAGGCTTTCCTGCTCAACCTGCGCCTGCAGTCTCTTAATCTCGCCGTCAAGTCCGGCCAGCTTTTCTTCTACCGCGCGCAAGCGTGCATTCGCTTCTTCAGTTGCCTGACGTGCAGTTTGCAGGTTCTGGCCCAGTGTTATTGACCGCTTGCGGAAAATCTTGGGAAACACGCGCGCCAAAGGAACCGCAATGAGCAGTACGATCACCAGGAAATTGACGAGTTGAAAAATGGTAGCGGCCGTTTCAACGCTGGTATTGAGCGTCCGCGCCGTCCACTTCACCATCGGTCCGCCGGTCAGGAATGCCTTGTTCTGCTCTTCCTGCGAAAGCTTCTCTGCAGGCGGCGTATTCACAGCGGCGCCCGCTGGCTGCTCGCTTGCGGTTGCCGCGGGTTGTTGCGCTGCCAGGCGGACTGGAGCAGCCGATAGCGTCAAAATTGCGAAGGCCATTACAAAGCCTGCCGCCAAACCGAACGGCAGAAAACGTGAATTGCGACTGGAAGAAGTGCGAGACGAAACGCACGATGTCAAACGAATGGTCAACGGGAACCCCCGGCGCCCACGGGCAGCACCGCGCGCACGACCTGGCCGGCCAGATCGCCGGCTGAGGCCTGAATAGCCTGCTTTGCGGCTGCGGTCTCTGCTTCAATCTCAATTCTTGCCTGGCTCAGCCTTTGACCTGCTACTTTGCGGGCGGCATCCAAAGCCGCATCGCGCTCTGCATTCCACTGCCGCAGGCGCTGCTCGCGAATCTTGTAAACCTCGGCCCTGGCCTGTCGCAATTTTGTTGCATATTCCGCCGTGCGCTCTTCAGCGTCGGCAATTGCTTTTTGCGCGGCTTCCATGGCTCCCTCGGTCAACTCGCGGCGTCGCTTGAGCGTAGCCGTGAGAGGGCCCTGGACCAGGAATTGATAGGCCATCACCAACAAGACAAAGAGAATCATGGTCGGGATGGCGCCGACGAACATCGAACCGAGTTGTTGAACGATTAGTTGCATGATTTACCGGCTTACTCCGGCAGTTAGATGGGGCTTTCCTGTAATGAGATTTGAACGTGTGGAGCCACACCTTTTTTATCAGGGGCAAGCGCGCAAGTCAACGCATTGGGGCCTGCTATCACGGCCTTGTGTGACTGCTCTCACGGAATGGGAATTCATTCCAAAAAAGAACTTGCTTTTGGTTAAAACAGGCCTAAACTACCCATACCACCTAGACCCGGACCAGGGTCCAGCGGGCAGTCGGTTTCGGGAATCCTTCCACTCCCGGTACCGATTTGCCCGCCTCTTAGTTTTTGGGCCTTTTTTGAGGCTCGAAAACGGCTCTCAGCTAATAGCTTTTAGCTTTTTTATGCGGGAACTAACTTGTGCACGAGTTTGCTTCGCAGGGCAGGCGTTTGCTCCCGTGCACAGAAGTGGCTAATCGCGAAAAGCTAAGGGCCAAAAGCTGCCCAATTACTTGCTTGCCACCTTGCTCAGCAATCCCTGCGCCCGCAGCCAGATCTCCATCAGATTTGGCCATTGGTCGAGGGCCGCGTCACTGTGGCCCAGGCCGGTGCCATGCGGACCGTTGGCAAATACATGCATTTCCGCAGGAACCCCGGCTTTGATCAGCGCGTTGAAGAACCCAAGTGCCTGCTGTACCGGCACCGTCTGATCGGTGGCTGTGTGGTACATGAAGGTCGGCGGCGTGTCCTTGGTGACGAACAGTTCCGGCGTGTAGGCGGTCTTGAGCGCTTCGCACTGATCCATCAGGTTGAAGATCTTGCAATAGCTCAGGTGCGAAGTATCGCTCGAGATCGCGCCCAGCCATGCATAACCGAGAACCATGTAATCCGGCTTGCTTGAGACGCGCTCGATGGGATCGCTCGCGCTGGGGTTGCCGGGGACCGGTTGAGTTGCGGCAAGTGCGGCAAGGTGGCCGCCGGCCGAAAAGCCAATGATGACAATCCGCTTTGGATCGACCTGGTAGTCGCTTGCTCGCGCGCGTACCAGCTGAACGGCGCGGCGCGCGTCGAGCAGCGGCACCGGCAGCACGTA
>JADGNO010000055.1 GCA_017883405.1 Occallatibacter sp.
AATACCCCAGTTTGAATTCTCTTTCTTCAATTTGCAATTTGATATTTTATATTTGATATTTGAAATTCCCTTTCCGCCGTCAGTATCCCCGCCAGTGCAACACCAGCACCACCGCCGAGGCCACCAGGCAATAGACACCGAACCAATGCCAGCGCCCCGACTCGAGCCAGCTTGAGAGCCACTTCAGTGCCACCAGTCCCGCGAAGAACGAAAACACCGCGCCCAGCAGGCTGAACAAAATTGACCCATGCAGGTCGATCGGCGCTCCCGCCGCTGTCGCAGCGTGCGCAGCTTTCATCAGGCGCATCGCCTCAAGCAGAACAACGGGAGGCGTTAGCACAACGGCCAGCGCAAAGCTGAATCGCTCCGCGGGTTCTCGCTCTGCGCCAGCCAGCATGCCCGTTGAGATCGTCGAGCCCGAACGCGAGAAGCCGCGGAAGGGAAGTGCGAGCCCCTGCACAATGCCCATCCATCCCGCCTGGCCGAACGTGAGCGAAGGCTGGCGGCGCGTGATGAACCCTTCCGATTGCGACTTGGAGGTCACAGATCCCGAACTGTGTTGTCGCCCTTTCATCAACCCGGCCACCAGGATGAGGACTCCCGCAGCGGCCAGTGCCGGCGCAATCAGTTCCAGATGGCTGAAGAGCATTTCAATCTGCGCTTCAGGCGCGCCGCGAAAATAGGTTTTCTCAATAATCTTTTTCAGTACTTCGCCAACAATGCCGGTCAGCAGCGTGGCCCATATCAACTGCACCAGAAAAGGACGGAAACGTGCGCGCGTTGAAAAATAAGTTTCCTTCCAAGTCTTCCAGAAGTACACGATGACGGCAAACATGGTTCCGGTGTGGAGCATGACCAGCAGAAGGGTCATTTGCGGGGAAGAGGGGTCGAGGCCGAGCAGCTTTTCAGCCACCACCACATGCGCTGAGCTCGAGACGGGGAGGAGTTCGGCGAGTCCTTGCACAATCGCCAGGAGAATCACCTTAAGAAGCATCATGAATACAGTTTAGCGGCGAGCCTCTGGAAAAAATCGTTTCACACATTGAGACGGCTGCCCTTGCTCCGCGTCGTTTACTGCGCTGAAACATCCTATGAATGAACCTTCACTCTGCGATACTTCTCGCGGACCGCAATTCATTGATAACTGTCCACTGAATTAGAAGAGGACTCCGATATGCGAATTGGATTTCTTGGCTTAGGCAATATGGGAATGCCGATGGCCCACAGCCTGATCGCCGCCGGACACGAGCTTTCTGTCTGGAACCGCACCGAAGGCCGCACTGAGCCGCTGCTTCGCGAAGGTGCAATCCAGGCGGGCACGCCGGCAGAGGCAGAGCTTGGCGCCGACGCCATCATCACCATGTTGTTTGACGACGCTGCCAACGAAGAAGTGTTCTTCGGTTCACATGGCTTGATGGATGCGCTTACTCCCGGCATACTTCATATTTCGTGCAGCACCATCAGCGTGGCGCTCAGCGAGCGCCTGACCGCGGAGCACGCCAGGCGCGGCGTCGATTTCGTCGCGGCTCCCGTGTTTGGCCGGCCCACTGTTGCACAGGAAGGCCGTCTCTGGATTGTTGCTGCCGGTGCGGATGCAGCGGTAGAACGCGCACGGCCAATCCTGCAGGCGTTCTCTCGCGGCATCACTGTCGTGGGCAAAGAGCCGTGCCAGGCGCACGCCGTTAAGCTCGGTGGAAATTTTCTCATCAGCGCCATGATCCATTCGCTCAGCGAAGCATTTGTGTTTGCGGAACAGCAAGGCGTTGCGCCGGAAACTTTTTTTGAAGCCGTGAACAGCGCTCTTTTTCAATCGCCGTTCTATGCTTCCTACGCTAAGGTCATCTTGAATCCACCCAAGGATGCAGGAGCGCCCATGAACCTCGGCGCCAAGGACATGCGTCTGTTCCGCGAGGCGGCTGCCGGACGAAACACAAACGTGAGTCTCGCCGACAACCTGGCGCAGATTTTCGCTGAGGCGCAAAAGATCGGCCTTGGCAATGAAGACTGGGCTGTGGCGCAATACCGCATGGCTCAGCGCCGCGGCGTTCCAAAAGTCAGCGCGTAAATGGAACTGCAGGTCAGCGTTTCCGGGCGCGGAGTCTGGAGCGAGTCAAATTAGAATGTGAACGCAGTCACCTGAGTAAGGTGTCAGTCGATACAGTCGGGCCCAAATTCCACTGGTTAGGATAAGGCATGGATTTAAAAGGGAAAATTGTGCTCATCACCGGAGCCAGCTCCGGAATTGGAGCGGCCACCGCCATGGCGTTTGCGGCTGAGGGCGCACGGTTGCTGCTGGCGGCCCGCCGTGCCGGCAAAATGGCAGAAGTAGCCTCGGCAGCCCTGGAACGCGGCGCACAGGCCGTGCATTCGGTTCATCTTGATGTGCGCAGTCGCATTGCTGTACAGCGCATCATCGACGAACTGCCTGAAGAGTGGGCCGAAATCAGCGTGCTGGTGAATAATGCCGGCCTTAGCCGCGGACTCGACAAGGTGTATACCGGCAAGATTGACGATTGGGAAGAGATGATCGACACCAACGTGAAGGGCCTGCTCTTCGTAACCCGCGCGGTCGTGCCCGGAATGGTGGTGCGGGGCAGCGGGCATGTGGTCAATCTGGGGTCGATTGCCGGCGACATGGCCTACCCAAACGGGGCTGTCTACTGCGGAAGCAAGGCAGCTGTACGCCTTATCAATGACGGCCTGCGCCAGGATCTGCTCGGAACGCCGGTTCGTGTAACCAGCGTCGATCCCGGCATGGTGGAAACCGACTTCAGCCTGATCCGTTTTCACGGCGACGCGGAAAAGGCAGCCAAAGTTTACAAAGGGCTCACGCCCCTTACGCCGGAGGATGTGGCGGAGGCGGTATTGTGGGCCGTAAAGCAGCCAGCGCACGTAAACATTGCGCGCATTGCAATGACCTCAGTGGATCAGGCCAACACCCTGCTGTTTAATCGCCAGTCGTAAAGTTGCGCGACCGGGAGCCGATTATCCAAGTGCAACCAGCTGGCTTTCAATCTGTGCCAGCGCTGCTTCAAGTGAGGCGCGGCGAGCTGGATGTGAAGTTCGCTGCGAAAGAATGTGCTCGCGCTGCAATGAGAGCGCGTGCTTTTGGCGCTCGATTACCGCGTGTTTCTGAAATGCCACTCGGCGCATTTCCTCGCTTATGTGCCCCTCGGGGGGGCCGCCGGCTCGCGGCTCGGTAGCATTTGCCATAGTCTTCTCCCTGAGTTTATTTTTTGGGATCATGAGATCTGTCTTCATTCTACGAGTTTTCAATGGTCACCGTCCCGCAGATTGGAGTCAGATAAGCTATGCATATAAAGGAAGACACCATGCGCGCGTGGCAAATAAACAACTTTGGCATTGATTCTCTTGAATTTGTAGAAAAACCAACACCCACTCCGGGGCCCGGCGAGGTGCTGGTTGGCGTACGCGCAATTTCTCTCAACTATCGCGACTTGCTCATGGTCAAAGGCCTTTACAATCCAAAACTGCGCTTTCCTCGCATTCCCTGTTCAGACGGCGCGGGAGAAGTAGTGGCCGTCGGCCAAGGAGTAACGGCTTGGAAGCCGGGCGACCGCGTGGCCGGCATCTTTATGCAGAACTGGGTTGACGGGCCGCTCACTCCCTCCAAGGCCAAAGGCGCGCTGGGCGGCGACGTGGACGGCATGCTGGCCGATTACGTAGTCCTCCAGGAATGCGGACTGGTCCCCGTTCCGCCCCACCTGAGTTTCCAGGAGGCGGCAACGCTGCCATGTGCAGCAGTGACCGCGTGGAACGCTCTGCGCGCCGGCGATGTCCATCCCGGCAGCAAAGTACTCATCCAGGGGACCGGCGGCGTCTCCATCTTCGCGCTGCAATTCGCCAAGCTGATGGGTGCCAGAGTGCTCGGTATTTCGAGCAGCTTCGAGAAACTGCAGAGAGCAGTAGGTCTCGGCCTTGACGCCGGCTTGAACTACCGTGATCATCCCGACTGGGACCGCTGGGTGTTCGATCAAACCAACGGCGAGGGCGTAGATCTGATAGTCGAAGTAGGCGGGCTGGGCACCCTGGGCCGCTCGCTCAAGGCCATCAGAACCGGCGGAACCATAGCGCAGATCGGCGTGCTCACAGAGAGCACTGAACCCATGGGCATTGGTTCCATCCTGCATAAGATGATTCGCATTCAAGGCATCTACGTAGGCTCGCGCGGCGATTTCATCGAGATGAACAGAGCCATCACCACGTCGCAACTCCAGCCCGTCGGCGAAGAGTTTCACTGGACGCAGGCACGAGAAGTCCTGACCAAAATGCAGGAGCGAAGCCACTTCGGCAAGCTCGTTTTGTCGGTGGTGTAGGCTCCAGGGCGGCGGCTCAGCTGAAGCCCAGCACCGGATGCGGCACATACGGCGCTTCCAGCCCGTCTACTTCTTCCTTCGTCAAATGCACGCCGAGCGCAGCCACCGCGTCTTCAAGATGATGAGGCTTGGTCGCGCCCACAATCGGCGAAGTGACGCCAGGCCTTGAAAGCAGCCATGCCATCGCCACCTGCGCGCGTGCAATTCCACGCTGCTCTGCAACACGTCCCAGCGCATTCACCACTTCTTCATCGGCCTTCTCAGTGTGCTTGTACATCGCGTTTCCAAACACATCCGTTTCAGTCCGCTTCGTGCTTTCGCTTTTCCATGGACGTGTAAGCCTGCCGCGCGCTAACGGACTCCACGGCAGCACCGCGATATTCTCTGAGCGGCACAGCCCCATCATCTCGCGCTCTTCTTCGCGGTAGATAAGGTTGTAGTGATTCTGCATTGAGACAAAGCGCGCCCATCCGCGCATTTGAGAGGCGTACAGCGACTTGGCAAACTGCCACGCATACATGGACGAGCCGCCGATGTAGCGAATCTTGCCGGCCTTCACCATATCGTGCAGCGCTTCGAGCGTTTCTTCGATGGGCGTTTCTTTATCCCAGCGGTGAATCTGGTAAAGGTCAACATAATCCGTCTCGAGGCGCTTCAGGCTCTGCTCAAGCTCAAATACAATCTCCTTGCGCGACAAGCCACCGCCGTTCGGCTCTTCGCGCATCGGGCTGCAAACTTTGGTGGCAATCACTACCGATTCGCGGCGCGTGTTCGCTTTCAAAAAACGGCCCACCACAATTTCGCTGTCACCGCCGGAGTAGACATTGGCAGTATCGAAAAAATTTATGCCCAGGTCGAGCGCCTGGCGGAAAAAGGGCACGCTGTCGGCCTCATTCAGTGCCCACGGCTGCCGGCCGGGTAGCAACTTTCCGGTCGCGGGAGAGCCGTACGTCATGCAGCCAAGGCAGATGCGCGAAACTTTAAGTCCGGTATTTCCAAGATTGATATAGTCCATGGGTCGCTCCATCCTTGATTTTAGCGGCCCGGGCCAAAGATGGCGGGCGAGGTCGCTTCTGCGGCAATAAGTGGCGAACTAACCATCTCTTAAGACAACTTTTGGGTGAAGACAAGGGTCTAACTCTACATAGCATTAGTAGTTGCACTCCCGTACGCCTGACCCAAAGTGGGATAGCGGTCACCACCCGCAGCGATAAACTACCTTGGAAGCAGCGAAAACAGCGCGAACCGAAGAAACGGAAGATTTGACCCAAGCCAGTCGAGTTACGAGGCAGCATTGTGCGCACACTGGTGCGGCCGTCAAGCCGCGCGTGCGTAGCTTGCATTCAACCGCGCTCCGGTTGCTTGCCGCGGTTGCCTTTCCGCTTGTGTTAGTGATGGCCGGTTGTGGCGGCGGCACAGCCACCGGTGGCACATCCAATGGAAACGGTGCGGGCAACGGCACGTTCGTCATCGCTCCGGGTTCTGCGACGATCGATACAAACTGCGCCGGCTGCAATTCCAAAACATCATCAGGTGCCGCAGTGGAGCAATTCTCCGCCACTCTTAATTCCGGCGGTGCAGCCGCAGTCACATGGTCAACTTCGAATGGCGGCGATGCCAACAGCGGGCGCGGAACCATCGACGCAACAACGGGTCAGTACACTCCGCCGAGCTATCTCACGGCCAACAGCGTTCAAGTCACCGTCACTGCGACGTTGACTGCCAATCCAAGCATCTCGGCCAGCACCGTCGTCTCCATCACACCCGGATTCCTGCAGCCTTTAACGCCGGAGAACGCGGCGCTCGGCGCAAATGGCACGCTTACCGTAACCGGCTACATTGCAGAGGCAGGCGGCACTACAGGAATTATTTGGAATCTCTCCGACACTGCCACGGGCACATCGGGCGGACAGGGATCGCTCGGCACATCCACCTGTGTTCGCACCGGTTCCGCATTTACGCACTGCAGCGTTACCTACACTGCGCCCGCATCCGTCACGTCCACAGGCACCACCCACATTGTGGCTACCATCGGCACGTCGTCGTCAAAATCAGCGTCAACCATCCTGCTCAACACCGCCGGAGTCGCCAGCAATCCAGCCACACACGAGCTGCAACAAAAATCGGCGCCGGTGGTGCTCGGCAGTTCCGGCGGCAACAACAACGACTACGACCAGACCAACGGACAGATCACAAACTGCTGTGGTGGAACTCTCGGCTCACTCATCAAAAACAGCAGCGGCACGCAATACATCCTGAGTAATAACCATGTGCTGGCTCGCAGCGATCAGGCTGCCGTGGGCGATAAGATCGTGCAGCCCGGCCTCATCGATGACAATTGCGACCCTTTCGGAAGCACCGGAGCTCCGATTTCCTTCGTGGGCACACTCACTAATTTCCTTTCACTCAAGAGTGCATCAACCAATGCCGACGCAGCGATTGCAGCGGTTAACTCCGGTGCGGTCGACACCAGCGGCGCCATTCTCGAATTCGGCGCGCTGCAGGGTGGAACATTGGCAGCCGCGCCTCCCGGAGTCTCTTCGAGCGGCGGCAAAGGCGAAAACGCCGTGCTGAACATGACCGTGGCCAAAAGCGGCCGCACCACCGGGCTCACCTGCGCCACCGTTGCTGCAATAAGCCTGGACGTGAGCGTGGACTACTACACCGATTGCGCGGAGACCAAGCATTACCTCTCCAAGCTCTACACCAATCAGATCGCCGTCTCGGGCAACCAGTTCAGCGACGCCGGCGATTCAGGGTCTCTGGTTGTGGACACTTCCAACGCTGAACCGGTGGGACTGTTCTTTGCCGGGGGCGTTGACTCAACAGGCGTGAGCATTGGCGTAGCCAATCCAGCGCAAGACGTGTTGAGCGAGCTGGGCGCTTCAGGAAACACGTCCTACACGTTTGTGGGCGCGGCCGACCACCCAGTTAGTTGTCTCAATTACGGCAACAGCTCTGCAGTAGCCGCGCAGACCGCCATCCTTACCTCGGCGCAAACCACTCGCGCAGAACTGGCCATGGCCCAGGCACGTATGCTGGTCAGCCCTTCCGCAGGAATTCTGGGCGTAGCCACTGGCAAAAGTTCCGACCAGCCCGGCGAAGCTGCGGTTGTTCTTTATGTTGACCAGTACATGAACGTCAGCGCGCCCGCCACCGTGAACGGAGTGCGCACGCAGGTGATTCCAACCACGCAAAGCGCCGTCGCACTTGGAGTCGCTCCACAAACACCGCAGGACGCCGCTGTGCCTGCCATGCTGGCCGCGCCAGTTTTAAACCGGTCGGTCATAGCCAAAAATCAGATTGCAGCGAACCTCATGCAGCAGAACGCAGCATTCTTTGCAGTTGGAGTTGGGCAAAGTCTCGACGACCCCAGGCAGGCGGCGCTGGTCATCTACGTCGATCGGAAAAATATTCCCGCCCAGTTGCCCGCTACCATCAACGGAATGCGCACGCGCTACGTCATCATGGACCGGTTGCACGTGACGCGTTCCTACGCCTCGCCGCTCCAGTCGCAAAGCCGCTGCATGCCGCACACTGCTCCGCAACCAGCGCAGTTCGATATGTTCGGAAAGCTGCGCGACCGCAGCCTCGGCCTGAATTTTTAGCTGGCTGCTTCGTCAACGCCCAGAATGCGGCGCACGTAAACCAGTTGGCCCACATGATAGCTTTCGTGCATCGCCAAAAAGCTCACCATCCCGCCTACCGTTCCATCAAAGCTTGGGGATGGTTGGTTAACGGGCTTCGCGAGCACGTCTTGATGAATCTCCTCAAGCGTTGCGGGGAAGGTCAGACACAGATCATGCCACGCATCCAGCAAGTCTCCAACGGCTGGATACTCCGGCCCTTCCGCAGGCTTTGAGCCCCGCGCAAAAAGGTCGAGCCATGGTTTTGTCCACGTAAAGCCCACTAGCTTGAGCGCGCGTGAGCGAGCCCACACAATATGGCCCAGTAACCATAAGGCCGAGTTGCACGTATCAAGAGGTCTTGCGGTCCATTGCTCGTCGGTCAATCCTGCAACTGCTTTGGCAAGCATTTCCTGATTGCGCTTAAATATGTACGCAGCGGTAGTCATTTCAGTAGCAGCCGGCATTTTCGTCTGCTCTCCTTTGTTCGTCTCGATTTAGAGTACAGGGCGACTTGGGGGACGCAGCTAGAATACAGCGCGAAGGCCCGAGATTGCAGCTAATGTATCCGATTGGCTAATGGCATATCGATTTCAAGATGAGCAGGGAGGGTTGTCAACGAGCAGAAGTCAAGGCATCTGCACCTGCAAAAAATGGGAGAGAAGCTTTGGGCGCCTCTCTCCGATTGCCTTACGCACAGAGATCAATCTCACGCCATGGATAGATGACACGTTTGTCATCTTGAGCAGAGCATCTTGGGCCCCGCGGAGTTTTATCCCGCGGAGAAAGCGGAGCGAAAGCCTGCCCTGAGCGAACCCGAAGGGGAATCGTTTTTGCAGTCTCTTGACCGCAAGCCCGAAAACCCTCCACCAAACAAGCTGAGAGCTGATTACTGAAAGCTGGCCTTTACTGCACCTGCTTGGCCTTGCCATTCGCCAGCGAATCGTCGATGATGCCTTTCACCTTGCTCTGATTCTCGCGCGCAATGCGTCCCATCTCAGATCCCAGCTTGCCCATTTGGCCGCCGAGCTTGCCCTGCTGTTCGCCAAACTCGCCCATCATCTTGCCGAATCCGCCTTGATCCATCATCAGTTTGCCCTGCAGTGAACCAAGCTCACCCATCGCTTTTCCGATCTCGCGCTGTAGATCGCCAATTTCTTTCTGCGTAATGGTGCCGCCCTGCTTGGCCTGCAGGCTGGCTTCGGCCGCTTTCAGTGCGGCAATTTCCTTTGACAGGTCGGGAGTCTGCACGCCACTGTCGCGCATTGCTTTTGTTCTTTCTCTCTGCTGTTCACCAAGCGCATGCATTTGCTTGCCGAGATCGCGCATCTGATTTTGCAAATCGTCCATCGGTTTACTCATTGCTTCTATCTGCGAAACGATGCTCGGATCATCAACCATGTAGGACTTGCCATCGTGCCTGAACCAGAGGAACGCGCCGTGAGCCTCTTTACGGGCCTTCTCAACTTCCGCCTGGTCGTCGTTCTCGCCGCGGAAAAATCCGCGGTGCGGCATCATCATCTTGCCGTCGCTTCCAACCACCGCGTATGGATCGCCATCCTGTCCGAAGCCATACGCCATGGCAAAATCGTTGGCATTGAAATGGAAATCCTGAGCCGGCATTGGCGGCATAGGCGGCATGGCCGCAATCTGCGGATGCACGCGCACGCGCGGATTCACCACAATCCGACCGACTTCAACATGCACGGGCATGTCAGGCCCACCCGGAGCCGGGGGCGCCGGCATCGCATCAGGTGCTGCCGCGGGTGCGGGGACTGGTGAAGGCACCCCCATCGCCGCAGGGTCTTGAACCGCAGCAGGAGCGGGTGCGACTGCGGGAGCCGGAGCAGGCTCTGTAACCTGCTCGGGTGTTGATTGCCCGGTAAGCGCGGCCGGTTGGGTTTGCACTGAAGGCGTAGCCGCTTGCACGCTCACCAGCGAAGTCGCGGTAAGCAGCGCTAACGGCACAAGGATGACGGCCAGGATCGCCCTGCGGCCGCTGCCCGCGAATGCCTGCCTGAAACTGGATTCGTTAAGAAGACGCTCGATGCGCTGAGAAAGATGACTAGTGCGAGCCATAGCAACTCCTGTAAGGGTTGGGCGCGGTAGTGCCGCGAATTCAAGAAGGATCTGGGCATAAGAGGCGCGACTCGCGGCCTCTTCAAGGCCGGCGCGGTCGCTGATCGCTTCACCCAGTTCATTGAGTTTGCGTTTCAGCCACCATCCAAGTGGACTGAACCAGAAAACAGAGGCGTAAATTCCCGCGAGTAACTGCAAATAGAAATCGCACTGGCGAATGTGAGAGCGCTCATGAGCCACAACAATGCGCAGCTTCTCTTCGTCCCATTCGCCATATTCAGCAGGCAGCACAATACCTGACCCGATGTTCACGGGCGAAGCCACGCGGAG
This sequence comes from Occallatibacter sp., assembly GCA_017883405.1. Classification (GTDB taxonomy): domain Bacteria; phylum Acidobacteriota; class Terriglobia; order Terriglobales; family Acidobacteriaceae; genus Telmatobacter. The sequence continues at coordinate 10,373 of JADGNO010000055.1, forward strand.
GCTCGCCCTCACACTCCAGGTTGGGTCCATCAGGATCGACACCGGCCACGCAGTCATCCAAATACGAATCGCAGTGGCCACGCCAAACAGAAGCCTCAAGCAAAGCGTCAACGCGATCGCAACATACAACAGCAGGCAGAACGCTGCCGCGCGAGCGGGATAACGAATTGGGATGGTCGCTGGACTCGTTACCGATGCTAGTGTTTTGCTCGTAGCGCTGACGATCGACAACTGCGGGTCCGATGCACTTTCAACAACGGCCCCATTAACATGCGGGTTTTCAATCACTGTTGCGTGCGTCGATCCGTAATGCTCGTCAGAAATGGCCGGTGAAGAGTAGCGCTCGATTGCGGTATCAGCCATCGGCGCGGTAGCAATTGCAGGTACACTCTGCGCCGGCACAATGGTTTCCGCAGCAGGATTGACAGCCGCCTGCCGCATTACGGAAGACGTAGGCACGGCAGGCAGCCGGAGCGCGGCCCATGCCGGCACGTTGCGCAAGCCGGGCGTCAAGGGCAGCGCAATCGACGCCACCAGCACAAGCGCCCACGCCGCCTTCATCACTACGACATTCGCAACGCGCAGCAGGCGCAATCCCGCCCACACAACGGCAGCTGCCAGCAGTGCGCGCAACGCAGCTTCAAGAATCAGAGGATAAAGATTTGCGCAATCGCGCAACATGGCTGTCATCACGCCTCCTCCTTGTTCTTACGTCCAGCGTTCCGTTTTGGTGCCGTACTTTCTTTCGGAGCGCTCGCCTGTGCCTGTGCAATGCGATCGGCCAGCCGCTGCAGCTCAGCGCGGCCCAGCACTTTCGAGTCGACCATGCCCACCAGCAGCGCCTCCACAGATCCCTCGCAGAACCAGTCCACAATGCGTTTGACGGCGCGCCCTGCGACGCGTTGCCGCGACTCGGCCGGACGATAGAGAAAGGTGCGGTTTTCAACAGAATGGGCAAGGTAGCCCTTTTCTTCAAGCCGGCGCAGGACCGTGCGAATCGTGGAGTCCTTCAGGGGCCGGCCCAGCTCTTCGCGCACTTGCTCCGCCGTGACTTTGCCCATACGCCAGATGATGAGAAGAATGCTCCGCTCCAGCTCGCCAAGCTCGGCAGGGTCGTGACCGGGTGTAGTGTTACTCGCCATAGTGTTACAGACTGTAGCACATGAAATGGGTGAGCGGTCAAGGGGTTTTTTTTATTTTCTTTTTTAGGGGTGTTAACTAGCCCCGCTTTGACATTCGGTCCATCGCCAGGAAGGCGAAGAACCCGGCAACTGCAAAGATCAAGATAAACCACGGTTGAGTGACGAATCCCATGCAGGCGCCTCTGTTCAGGCTGGATTATAGTCTCGAACGCGGTGCGTCAGTCAGTATCAGATATTGCGGTTGCGCGTTCGGCAGACGATCCACTCGGATGCCGAAATCCACTGCAACCCAAATGCCCAATCGCAACAAGAAATCGAAGAGTCACCGGGATGACCCGCGGGCAACATGGATCTGCAATCAATCCAGCGGCGTCGCGTTCCGTTGATCGAGTGTTATGGAATGAACACCTGGCGCTATCTGGACTGATTGGGACCAGACGAGTGACTGGTTGTTATAGCGGGTGGAAATCATCAAGTAATAAGTTCCTGGGGCAACACCTTCAAATGTTCCACTCCCGTTTACGTCAGCACGCACGGCAGATACGGAGTTCGACTTGATCGCATCGATAATTTTCTGACACGCGGGGGTCCGGTTCCCGCAAGCCTGACCCAGCGCTTTGTATGGAGAGCTTCCTGGAGGAACAGAGACTCCTGACCCGGCCACGATGTCTGCGAGGCTTGTACGGAGCAGGGTGTAGGGATGCTGAGCCAGGGGATTGGGACTGCCCGGTTGTGCAGGAAACCCTGAGACAATTCTGAGCGAAGCATTGCCAACAGTGGCCATTGGCAGCGAGGAGTTCCCCATGCCAACCGCCATCGATGCGGTTGGGGCACCCCCCGACGTGGGAATCTCTTTTGCCGGAGCCAGAGCGGCAAGGTTGCAACTCTGTTCTAGTGGAGCGAACGTGAAGTTGTCGTCGTTGCCCTGTCCTGTGATGGTTCGACCGTGGACCAGGTAAGAACCTGCGCCAGGGTCGAGAGTATTGTCGGATCGGATGGCAAGGGCAAGTGGGTGATCCGGTGCCGCAATCTTCACCACGGCATGCGCACCTTCGGCAATGACGGTATAGGGATACGCACGGGCGGCATCGGGACCGCAGCCCAGGACCGCAGATTCTGGGAAAAACTGCACGCTGAATCCAGTGGGTGCGGCGTAGATGCCGTGTATGCGAATGCCGGCAGGTGTGGGTGGGCCTTTATCTCCTCCCAACATGCTTTTGAGCAGATCGGTCTGCATGGTCTGGATGCCGGTGGCGCCAGTCGCGTGCAGGTCAATGGCGGAACAGGTGGCGCGCCGCGGCGTGAAGTTGGTGTAGCCGGGAGTAGAGGTTCCAGCAACATAGTTGGTATTGGTGTGAGTGGTGGTCACGTCGTATGCGCCGCCGCCGGCATAGCTGTTGGTGGTGTTGGCGGATTCCGGCTGGACCATATTGGCGTTCGTTCGTTCCGTGGTAGTGAAGGTAGAGGTTTCGTTGTGTCCGGGGGTTGAAGTACCGGCGGTATAGCCGCCGGGCACAACACCATCAATTGTGACCGGGCCGGCAGGGCCAACGAGGGAGCCATCGGCGCGAAGAGTCAGCACCAGCGGACGAGGGCGGGTCGCGATCGTCAACACGGGGCGCGGGCCAGTCAGGTTGAGTGAATACGACTCCTGATTGGGAGACAGCGAAGAGCAGTTGACCAGGACGCCACCATCGATGAAATCGAGCCGCCAGTTGCCGGGGCCTGCAAAGACGCCGGCCATCGTGGGGCCAGCCTGCGCCTGCTGCTCGCCGCCTGAAGGCAGAACGGCTGAGAGCATCTGGCCAAACGCTCCCAGCAGCGCATTGCCTGTGCAAGAAGAGGGCAGGCGACCAGACGTAATGCAACGATTGATGGCCCGCTCTTCAGGCTTCATCGGCTTTTGGCCGGGCATGGCGCGGGCGCGCGCCTCAATGGCGTCGTTTTCATCGTTTGCCTTCTTGGCGTTGGCTTCGTAGGCGCTCTGCTGTCGGCCCTGGAACGCCTTGGCACGGCTAAGCTGCTCCGGCGTTGGCTGTTTGCAGGTAGGGAAAAGTTGCTTGATCGCGCCCCGAGTCATGTTGGTGTACTGCATCAGCCCATTGGCGAGAACGTGATCGGGATGGCCAACCATGCAGGTGCTGGTGTCGGAAGTATCGCGAATGTTGCAGTTTTCAATGACCAGGCGCTCCCCATTGCAGATATAGGGCACGTTGGGCAAAGTGTAGTCCCGCTGGGCGCAAACGGGGGCGGCAGACGCGGCCAGCAGGATGGCAACAGACGCTCCAAGCAGAACGCTGCACTTGGTTTGATTGCACATTTGGAGATTGCAGGAGCTCATTTCGAATCCTCATGTGTTAATGATTCCGCTGGCAATTTCACCTGAAGAAAAATGAAGACCGGAAAATGATGAACTGCAGCGAGCCATCCTTCACGAACCGAGCATTGTCAAATCTGCTGCCGAGAGCCAGCACGACGGCATCCCTGCCTTGGCCTTAGAGATCGGCGTAGACCCAGCCAACAATGTCAGTTGCAAAAGAACTTGTCTACTATGCAGGCGTCACGACAGTGGGAGCCATAGCGAGGGGAAGAATGCGAAGCGCCAGCATGCGGAGATTATACGGTCGCTTTGCAAATATGTTTGAAAAAGTTTGGAATTGCCCGCCACGCACCTGCAACTTTTTAGAATCACGAGGAGCAGAAGACTCGTTGGAAAATCTTGCCATTCAGGGGCATTTCAATTCTTGAACTCGGTGCGTCAGTCAGTTTCCAATACTGCGGCGCCGGTCGACAGATCGGCCGGCGCCAGCAGTTCCGGATCGTCGGGAATGAAAAACTGAAACACCGTTCCCGACGGCTTGCCAGGTGCGGCTGTGCGGCTTCGCAAGTTCACTGTTCCGCGATGCTTATTCAGGATTTCCATACTCACCCACAAACCAAGGCCGGTCCCGGTGTTTTCCTTGGTGGTGTAGAAAGCTTCGAATGCGCGTTTGCTTGTTTCGGCATCCATGCCCACGCCGCTGTCTGCCACCGTAAAGCGCACGCCCCGCTGCATTGGGTCCTTCCAGTTACGCGATTTCCGCGCGCGCGCAATCAGGCGGCCGCCGTTTGAAGATGCATCAATTGAGTTGCCAACCATATTTGCGAGAACTTGCCGGATCTCGCCTGCATAGCAGAACAGGTCCAGTTCCGGGTCGAAATCTCGATCAACACGCATGCTCAGAGAGTTGAAACGCCCCTGATAAAGGCTCAGCACCGAGCCTAGCAATTCTGACATCTTGGCCCGCGCGGGCATTGTTGGCTGGCGATAAAAGCGCAGCGTCTGCTGCGTGATCTCGGCGATGCGCCGCACCTCATACTCCGCCATCGAAACATATTTCCGCGCCTGATCCTGCAACTCGCTGTGATTGTTCAGCAGGAACAGGATGTTGGTGATCGCCTCCAGCGGATTGTTGATTTCGTGCGCGATCGACGCCGCGAGCCGGCCGGTGACGGCAAGCTTTTCCGCTTTGCGAAGCGCTTCCTCACTGCGTTTGCGGTCGGTGGCATCAATCACGATGATGCCCGCCCAGCGAATCTGCTGTGGCGTGGTTCTTACCGGGTACGCGCTGACAATCCACGTCCATGGCCGGCCGGTCTTTGCATGCTGTCCGCTCAGTTCGAATGAGTGGAAGGGCTCCTGCTCAGCAATCACGCGCTGCACGGCCCGTTCAATCTGCTGCGCGGCCGGCTGCGGCAGCAACTCCGGTGCGCTGCGTCCCAGGTGTCGGCTGGGTGGCACTCCAGTCAGATCGGCAAACACCTGGTTAACCCGAGTAAAGCGGCCGCCGCTGTCAAAAAAGGCCAACCCAATGGGTGCTTTGGCCAGCATCGAGTCCAGCAGCGAAAGTGTGTCGTTCAATCCGGCGCGCTGTTCCGCAATGGAGGCAACCATGCTGTTGAACGCCTGGATAAGATCGCCGATTTCATTCTGGACACCGGTCGGTAGAGGAAACGGCCCACCGTCCCCCGGGTCTGCCATCAGCGACTTTGTGCCGCGGTGCAAAATCGCCAGAGGCCGCGAGATGGAGCGATACATCATCAGCACCAGAACCGCTGAAGCCAGCACCCAGATCACACCAAACAACAGCGTGTCGTGGAGCAGATTATCAACCTGCTCTTTTCCCCAGGCATTCAAGTACTCCACCCATACATATCCGCGCAGGTCATCGCCCGTGTAAATCGCGGCCGCAGCTTCCCACGGCCCGGCGGACGGCTCAAAAAAAAGTGCTTCGTTGTGCGGTATACGAGGGATCTGCGCCAGTTCCTCACGGCTGAGTTTGAGGTCTGATGTATCTCCTCTGCTTACAAAAAGCATGTTGCCCGCAGGGTCGGTGACTTTCACCAGTGCCACGGCCGGCGCGTCTCCCATCATCCTCACGGATAGACCTACCCAGCCGGGACGATCATGGAGCAATGCTTCGCTGGACTGCAGGGCAACGGATGTCGCTTCGAAGGTGAGGCGAATCTGGGCGCGCCGATGAATGTCAGCCCACTGCTGGTCGATCTGCAGTCCGGTGAACAGTAACAGCGACAGGGTCTCAAGCAAGAGCAGACCCGCGAGCATTTGCCAACGAATTGTACGCGGCCACAAGCGCATCGATGCGTGCTTTGCCTTGAAGAAAACTAGTGAGCGTGAATTTCTAAAGCAGCCCGGGTCGAGCGGGGGCTATGCAATCGGCTTGTTGAATTTGGCGGCAAGCGCCACCGCAATCTGGAGGCCATGAAAGCGGCCGTTCTCAATAAAGATTTCGTTGGTGCGCGAACCGGCAACGATGACGCCGGCCAGGTAAATTCCCGGCACATTGCTTTCTAGGCTTTCAGGATTGCAGCGCGGACATCTGTCCGGCCCTTCGAAATTGATTCCCAGCCGCTCCAGAAAAGTGAAGTCAGGATGATAGCCGGTCATTGCAAAAACAAAATCATTTGCCACGCTCACCCGGCCCTCAGGCGTTTCAAGCAGGACAGAGTCCGGCAAAATCTCAACAACCTCCGTATTGAAGTACGCTTTGATCTCGCCGGCCTTGATGCGGTTCTCGATGTCTGGTTTGATCCAATATTTAACGTGGGGCTGGACTCCAGGCCCGCGGTAGATCAACGTCACGCGCGCGCCGCTGCGCCACAACTCCAGGGCCGCAATGGCGGCGGAGTTCTTGCCGCCGATCACCGCAACATCCATCGCAAAATACGGGTGGGGATCGACGTAATAGTGATGAACCTTGCTCAACTTCTCGCCTGGAATGTTCATGTAGTTGGGCAGATCGTAATAGCCAGAGGAGATGACAAGTTTCCGGGTCTGAATGGCGCCGGGCCTCCCAAAGCGGTCTTCGGTGTGCACGGTAAATGCCCCGTCTGCGCCAGTAATTTTTTTGACGTGCTGGTACTGGCGC
>JADGNO010000328.1 GCA_017883405.1 Occallatibacter sp.
AAGCCTTCTCCCAATCTGCAGGAATTCATATAGTCCATCCGCAAGCATCGTCGCGGTCATGACTGCAGCCAAGTCCGCCAATCGCTCAATGAAAGCGGTGGCCAAATCAAACCGTTCATGGCCCTTCGACATCGCCGCTGCCGGCAAGGCGCAAGATTCCTCGAAGGGGACCGGCGAATCTATCAGTTTTACGGAACCCATATATTCCTTGTGCTCGCCGCTTCACATTGCCATCCCATTGAGTGCGAGATGGGAACGTTCTCAATGGGGCTTAACAGGCCATTCTTACGGGTGTTGAGCCGGACGGCTCGATATCATTTGCGTCAACTTCCACGGCCACGCTGCGCATGATCGTGTCCAGGGAAAGGACCACGCGGAGGTCGTTCTTCTTGCGCACCAGTACACCTTCGACGCCGGCCATAGCGCCAGCCTTGATGCGCACTCTCTCGCCCACAATCAGATATGGGTGCGGTTCGATTCTGCGCTCGCGGATGCCGGAGCGTAATGCGTCGATTTCAAAGTCAGGTAGGGCCCAGGATTCCTCTGACGAGCCAACGATCGACAGTACACCTGGCGTACCCAGAACGACTCCTCGTGCTTGGCGTTCGATTCGGGCGAAAACATAAGTAGGGAATAGTGGAAGTTCCAAGACAACCGGACGGCTCTTCTTCCAATGCCGGGGCGTCCGATAGAGTGGCACGAACGTTTCGATCTGACGTTCCGCCAGCAATTCGGACACATGCTTTTCATGCCGAGCAGTGGTGTAGATCGCAAACCATCGTGGTGAGACGTCGGCACTGGGGCAAAATGCCCAATTATTAGCTACGCTCGTTGCCCGCTCGATAATTCCAGACATGGCTTCGCCATCCTTACTCGCAGAGTCCCTTTTTCCCCAGCATCTTCGAGAAATAATTCATCAATCAAAGGAGCGGATCTTACTTTCCGCGCCAGTTCATCAACCTGGCTTACATGACCTGCCCGGAAGACTTCAAATGCGAAAGAACTGAGTCCGTTGTTTTGGGGTAAAACTGCATCGAAGCAGCGAAACCCCTCGCCGCGGCACCGACTCGCTTCGTGGCGTCGGACTCGCGGCGAAGCACCACGCCTTCACCGGTCAGGTGCATTCCGGGACCGGTGTCAGCCAGCTTCGGCAGCACAATCTCCATCTGGACGAGCGCTCCTACCGGCGGCAATATGTCAGTCAGCACATAGACCCCGAGGGTGTTGATGTCACAAGTAGTGCCATGCCCGCTCTGGGGCTTCCCGTCCTGACACGCCCACATGAAATGTACTGGAGCGCTCAATGGGTACCGTTTGGCTTTTCGCAGTTCTATGACACTGTGCATGTGATGGTCGCTTTCACTTTTTTCGCACCGGCCAATAGCAGACTCATTAAGAATTCCCAATATACGCAACTGGGGATTTGGTCACAAGAGACCGTAATCCTCAGAGTCATTGGTGCCGGCTGAGTTGACGCATGTTAGAGACGTCTCTCCTGATCTAATGAGGTTTTCCGATGTGTTTGGGTGACCTTTCGGCCACCCAAGAGCTAGAGAAGCCCCACTCGATTCGGATCAGAGAAATTCTTCCCTAGCGAAGCAATGTAATCGCATCGCTAGTTACCACGAAACATTGGAGCCGAACTTTTGTCGTGTACTGAGCAGACTTGGATCTAGAAATAATGGGTTAATTGTGACGCCCGTCACAGTGCAGTCGAAAATTCGCAGCGGAGCAGGATTATTCTCATTCCAGTCATTTCATTTAGGTCTAAGATAAGGACACTCTCAAAGCCGGGTGCGGCTTAAGTTCTGTGTATATGTGCCTATCCATGGTTACGCGCGGCACTTTAATTCGGAGCGTACCGCACCATCTGCTCTCCATTAGGACGAACTGCAGAAAGACGAATAGCAAGGGCAATACCGGGCGCCGATACAACCGTATTTTCTGGTGATGACGTAAAGTACGAAAGCCGAAACCAGGCATTCGACATAAAGGTCACATCAAGGGTTGCCCTCAATCAACCATCAAAGTGCAAGTGGCAGCGTTTTTAAAGCCTGCAATTCTTCAACTGATTCCCGGAGCTTTGGCTTATGCGTTGTAAACGAACTAATATCTCTGTTCTTGTCGCATCCCCGCACGCAATTACGCGCGAGTTGCTCATCGCGGCGTTGAATCGACATGAGGGCTTCCACGTGGTCGCTGGCGCCAGTACCGCACAGCAGGCGCTCGATGTAGTTCAGTCGACTCCAGTCGATGTCGCTCTGATCGGCGCGAGCCTGGCAGACGGTCCGCTCAGCGGTTTTGGCACGCTGCGACAGATTCGTGAGCTTTCCCCGGAAGTGAAGTCGGTAATTTTGTTCCACAGCCATGAACGCCATCTGATCGTAGACGCGTTCCGGGCGGGCGCAAAAGGTATTTTTTGTCTTTCCGAGGCTGCTTTCAAGTCACTATGCCGGTGCGTGGAGAAGGTTCACACGGGGCAAATTTGGGCAGACAGTAGTGAACTTTCAGAGGTTATGGAGTCCTTTTCCCAACTTGCACCATTGCGCGTCGTGAACACCGACGGAATGCGTTTGCTCACCAAAAGAGAAGAGGATGTCGTACGGCTCCTGGCAGAAGGCCTTCAGAATCGAGATATCGCTCACGCACTCAAGCTGAGTGAGCACACGATCAAGAATTACTTGTTTCATATTTTCGACAAACTTGGAGTTTCATCACGTGTTGAGTTGGTGTTGTATGCGGTCAGCAGTACTAAAAGGTCGCAGAATCTCGGCGCTCAGGGTGAGCAGAAGGAAAGTGAATCGAAGGACACGGTGAGGGATCCCAGCACGGAGCTTTCCGACTCGCCCAAAAGTCTCGCTGACAGACAGTCCCGTACTCGAAAGGGAAGACTCGAGGTCCAAACGAGCGTGTGAAGAGCAGCTGACCAACCCAGACACTGCGGAATTGGAAGAAGGAGAATCCAGTTCGAACTCGAAGCGTTTGGGAAGTCTGATAGTCGAGTCTCATTTGGGATCGTTACAGCTGTTCGCAATTTTGTCAGGCAATCTGAACCAATTGACGGGCCGGATTCTGAGGCGCGCCCTCATGCCGCGGTTTGAAGCGCCGATCGGGAGACACACGAGCATGTATCAATTAAAGGGTTGCTTCTGCGGGCCGTTGCTTAGGTAGGGGTTCGTGTGGGGGTATTATGCGACTAACGTCAATTAAAGTTATTATATTCAACACATACTACTCCCTGGGGGGCAGCCAAAAACGCACTTTCCCGCACCTTCCCGCCGTACATCTGATTTCGAAATCTCTGATGACAATCTTAACGAGGTTTCTGGACCACATCGGTATCTTGGTTGGTCGGATGACAGTAGTCAGCACTTTAATTTGCGGCAGCCAATCAGGAGCCAGTTCCTTCATTAGTCGCACGGAAATTCCCGGCTGAACCAGTCTCCTATTCAGAGCAGCGCCCTTGGCCTGTTGGAAGTGAGAAAGCGCACATCGACCAGCGCGTCTATGACGAGGCCGCCATCGGCAGGGTCCGTCCTCTTCCGCAGCATCTCGCCGGCGAGAACGTATAAAAACACGTAATGTTTTCGACTGATTGTTCGTTTCCTCGTCGATGGTTGAACGCAGGCGTCAGAAGGATGGTTGGCCATGACTCAGAACCTCAATCATCACGAAGGATTGACTTTGAGATAGAGAGACCGCTGGCATAACATGGGCGTACAGGAGATATTACAAACGCGTGGCTGATTCAGTGTCGGTATGTGTCATCGGTTCCGGCTATGTTGGTCTTGTTGCGGCGGTCTGTTTTGCTGAAATTGGGCATCGGGTTATCTGTGTCGATAACGACGAAGCGCGCGTGAAGATTCTCCGCGACGGCGGCGTGCCCATTTTTGAAGAGCATCTGCCGGAGATGCTCGCCAAACATCTCGGACGTGGCGTGGAGTTCACAACAGAATTAGCTGCCGCTGTTCGCGATTGCGATGCGCTATTCATCGCCGTTGGCACACCGCAGGGAGCAAGCGGCGCCGCCGACCTTTCATATATTGAAGCGGTCGTCGCCGAAGTTGCGCGGTCTATCGACGGCTACAAGGTGATCGTGGAAAAGAGCACGGTGCCTGTGTACACAAATGAGTGGATACGCCGCGTGCTCTATCGCCACGGTGTGGACCCGAGCCGTTACGATGTCGTGTCGAATCCCGAATTCCTGCGTGAAGGTACGGCGATCAAGGATTTCCTCCATCCCGATCGGATTGTTGTAGGAGCTCCCAACGAACGTTCAATCGAACTGCTGCGGCGTATCTACGAGCCGCTGACCAGCGGAACATACTACTCGCAGCCTGGAGCCTTACCCGGGCCGTGCAACTCGGAATGTCCGGCAAAGATCGTGGTTACGTCAGCGCAGAGTGCTGAGATTATCAAGCACGCATCGAATGCTTTTCTTGCACTAAAGATTTCATTCATCAACGCGGTAGCGAATCTTGCTGAGGCAGTAGACGCGGATGTGGAAGACATCGCAGAGGGTATGGGACTGGATAGCCGCATTGGTCACAAGTTCTTGCGCGCCGGACTTGGATATGGCGGTTCGTGTTTTCCCAAGGATGTGGCCGCATTTCACCAGGTGGCCCAGCAGTACGGAGTCGAATTTCAGCTTCTGCGAGAGATTCGCAAGATCAACGAGACGCAAAAAGAAATCTTCTTTAACAAGGTCTTGCAGGCGCTATGGACCTTGCGAGGAAAGCGACTTGCCGCGCTGGGCTTGGCGTTCAAGGGCAACACAGATGATATTCGCGAGTCACCGGCAATTGATGTGATCAAGCGATTGCTGGAAGCTGGCGCGATTGTTACGGCTTACGATCCGGCCGCAATGGAACGGGCTAAGGAAGTGCTGCCGCCTGCTCAGAACATGATGTACGCCGACGGCCTTTTTGATGCGGCGCAAGATGCCGATGCGGTGTTGATCCTCACCGACTGGAAAGAGTTCGGCGATATCGATCTGGCCATGCTCAATCGCGCGGTTCGGTTTCCCATCGTCATCGATGGCCGCAATATGTACAAGCCGCAATTGATGCTTGAGCACGGCTTTACGTACGTGAGCGTGGGCAGACCCGCAAACTATCTCGCCCAGGAAGGCAAACCTCGCAAGTTTGCCAATTAAGTTTTTGCTATTACTCTCGTAGCCTGAGATCAGGCCTTGGAGCTAATTCTTTTGAGCATGCGCGTTCTCGTCACCGGCGCCGCCGGTTTTCTGGGTTCTCATCTGGTCGACCGATTATTGGGCGAAGGCTACACGGTTGTTGGTTTTGACAATCTTTCAACAGGGTCGCCGGAGAACATCGCGCATCTGGCCAATGAGTCGCGCTTCAACTTTCTTGAAGGCGACATTTGCGAGCCGTTCAATCCCGGACCGGTCGATTATGTTTTCAACTTTGCTTCACCGGCAAGCCCGCCAAAGTATCTCGAGCTTGCGATTGAGACGCTTCGAGCTGGTTCTGTCGGTGTTGAAAACACGCTTGAGATCGCCCTGAGCAATAACGCGGGCTATCTGCACGCTTCTACATCAGAGTGCTACGGCGAACCGCTGGAGCATCCTCAACGCGAGGGTTACTGGGGCAATGTGAATCCGGTGGGTCCACGTTCCGTTTACGACGAGGCAAAGCGTTACGCCGAAGCACTCGTCATGGCATACCATCGCTCTCGTGGCGCCAATACTCACCTGGTGCGCATCTTCAACACGTACGGCCCAAGACTTCATCCGGAAGATGGACGCGTAATTTCAAACTTCGTTGCGCAGGCCCTTGCCAATCAACTATTGACGATTTATGGAAAGGGCGACCAGACCCGCAGTTTCTGTTACGTCGATGATTTGATCGAAGGAATTGTTAGGCTATCCCGCAGCGAGGAACATCTCCCCGTCAATATCGGTAATCCGAATGAGTTCACCATTCTGGAATGCGCGCGCGAAGTGCTGGAACTTACCGGATCGAAAAGTGAATTCCGCTATCTGCCGATGCCGGAAGACGACCCGACGCGCAGATGCCCGGACATCGCCAAGGCGAAGGCTTTGCTCGGTTGGGAGCCTAAAACAAATCTCAGGCAAGGGCTGATCAAGACCATCGAATACTTCCGGCGCAAAACTGCCTGAAGTTTAATGGTCCATCGAACAAGATCAACTTGCCGGGTCACGCCAGGTACAAAGCGATTCTGTATAGGTCCCGCCGCCATCGCGCAGCCACGCGTCGAGCTGTCCGGGTTCCTTCAACTGCTGGCCACGTGCACGCGGCACCGCGACAAAACGGCAAGTCAGTCCCGGCATTGCAGTAACATCTCCCCATAACTTTTCAAACTGCGCCACGGGGAAGATATCTTCCTGTCCTTTGCCCCAGCGCTTCTTAACATCCTTGAGAGTGATGTAAGTAGGCAAGCGAGCTGAAATGATGCGCACGGCGTTGTCCACCCGCTCGCTCTTCGCAAGATCTCCACGCACAAGACCGAAGAGCTCAAGCAGGCCGTCGATATTAACCCAGTAGGTTGCGCTGTTGTAGAAACGCAATTGGCTCTCCAACTCCTCGTTGGGGAAGGCGAGTCCTTCGACCAGGCGAATGCGGCCATCCACTCGTGCCAGTCCGCCTCCACGATCTTCAACATGCCTCGCAATCACTTCGCCAGTTAAGCTGGCGCCGCTTTGGATGTGATCGCCCAGGATGGCTGGATCTGCATTGGCGCCGACGGTATCGATATTGTGAATCATCAGGTACTTCAACTGCGGTTGAGTCGCCAGCAATGTTTCGAGCGTTCCATTGCGCAATAGGTTTGCAATCTCGTACCAATGTCCCACGGGATGCAGACACTGCATGGGCAGGTTGTCGACATAATCTGTGGCTTCACCCGCGCTCTGTGCCCACTGAATGAGTGCTGCCCGCACGCCCTCACGCACCTTTTGCGCCTGCGCATCGAGAACCTGCTGCGAAGTTTCCTCCCACGCAAAACGCATGTCGCGTATCGTCGGAATCATACGCAGGCCAATGCTGCGTCCTGGAGAAAGTAGCACAGGGCCAGGGTAGCCGTAATTGTTCTTCGCAGCTAAATCGCCGGCGATCGCATCGTGGGTCAGGTAACTCGTAGTGATAATGTGCGGAGGCATTGTGTCGCATTCGCGTCCAATGCGATGGCTCTTGGCAAGATGGACCTCAATGAAATTGCGGTACTCGCCGCCAAGCTTGCAGAACGGATTCAAAGCCTTTACCACACCTGCACCATGTGTCCAACGAGTGCCAATGCCGCCGGCAAGCGAAACAATGGCAACCTGACCTTCGGCGAGGGCCTTCATTCCAATCGATCGATGTGCGCCATCAATTTCCGCTGCATCCGCGTCTTCAATCAAACTCGTGGATGGCAGGCGATTCTGCGATAAGCCGATGCGGCCAGACAGTAAATCCTGTCGAACCTGCTCATGTTGCACGCGATCAAATCCGTACTGCTCAAGCAAGGCGCGTAGTGAAGCCTTCTCACTGCTTTCCTTTCCCTGGCGCGATGGCAGCATGTGATCGAACAGCGTCTGCGTCATCCCCGCATATTCCGGATTGGTGCGACAAGCGGCAGTGAAACGCTCCAACTCGCTTCGGCGCAAAGCCGACATACGAGACACTTCAGTGCGAATTAACCCGGGTATCTGTAGAGTGTAGTAGTTGGCGGGCATCAGCGCACCATCGCCTGAAAGCAATCTGGCATGTGTGCCGACCTCGTTGATTGCAAAGTCGTAAACCACGGGCTCAATGGCAAACGGAACGCTCCGTTCCAATTTGCGCTTGGTGTCGCTCATGATGCCCTGCATGAGGGATTGAGCTTCCAGCTTTCGCTTTGGGTTGAACAAAAAACCCATGCCGCCGCCGCTCATACCGCCCAGCATCCAGAAGCCCCAGAAGTCATTGCCAAATTCCCGCCGGGCCTTATCGATAAGCATTTGAGTGTAGAGATTTCCCGCCCAGGGAATGATCGTCTGTAGCGGTCCATCAAAATTCCGTTGCAGCGAGCCGCCAAGGCCGCGCATGTCGTCTTGTTTTAATTGCAATGTAATTTCTTCCAGAATGCCGATGGAAAGCTTGCGCGCCTGCCATTCCTTTTCAGAGCGGAGCAAGTATTTCTCCGTCACCATCTCGAGGATAGGACCAACATCCTGTGCCATGCCTCCGTGAACGAGTACCAGGCTATCCTGCAAGTCCGCGCGTGCTTGCATCGGAACTTCTATTTCACTGAAGATCTTGTGCCGAGGAAGAAGGCAACCGCGGCTGATGCCGTATTCGGGGTCATCGGGCGTGGCAAGAACTCCGTGAATGAGCTTGATGCCGGGCCACACGCCACCGGAATCCTGCCATCCTCCGCCGCTGCCGCCCAGCCACTCGCCAAGAATTGCGCGCGCCGCCACAAGGCGCCGATCATCTTCAATAAGCGCGCCGGTCAGAGACTTGATCTGACCCGTCGCGCGCATGCAGACAGAAATGATGCACGACAGCAAATTAGTTGAAACCGCCAGCCGCGAGCCCTTGGGAATATCGTTCACTCGGCTGACTATCTCGATGCCGTACCCCGGTCTTCCAGTTAGCCTCTCAAGGAGAACGGAAAGCGGCTGAGCCGCTCCTTCAATACCTGACGGAACGATGCCGCTTGCGATAATGCCCGCTTTAAGCAGGCCAAGGTAGTCACGAGGGAAGTCAAATACCTCGGCAATGGAAGAGACATCCGCAGATGTGGCCAGATCGATGCTGGTCAAACGAATGACCGGTTCGTCGATGACGCGAAACCATGCTTCAACCGGTGGCTTGGGCTTCACGCTTCCGGGCTGTTCGCCGCAGACGGCGAGATCGATCGAGGCATTGAGAACCCGCGCGCCTTCCGGAAAATCCATGCCAAGAAAGAAGATGTCGC
>JADGNO010000329.1 GCA_017883405.1 Occallatibacter sp.
ATAGGCAGCAGTATCCGCTTGCAGGGAATTACTTGCCAGGTGGTTGGCTTGCTTAAGGCTAAGGGCCAAAGTGGAATGGGAATGGACCAAGACGATACCGTACTTGTTCCGCTGCACATGTATCAGCGTCGCATATCAGGCGACCGCAAGGTTTCGGGAATTCAGATTGGCATCGCCGAGGACGCGGACGGAAAACAGGTCCAGGAAGAAGTAACCAGACTCCTGCGCCAACGCCGTGAGATACTCCCCGGAAAAGATGACGATTTCATGCTGATCAACTCTGAGGAAATTCTCAGCACGCTGACCAGCACAATGGGCATGCTGACTGCGCTGCTCAGCGCGATTGCCGCAATCAGCCTGCTGGTGGGCGGCATCGGCATCATGAACATCATGCTCGTCTCAGTTACAGAACGTACTCGGGAAATTGGAATCCGTTTAGCTATTGGTGCATTCGACAGTGATGTCATGATCCAGTTCCTTGTCGAGGCGGTTGTGCTGGCTTCCCTTGGAGGCATACTAGGCATCGCCTTTGGTCTTGCAGCATCCTTTGTCGGTTGCAGGATCATGGATGTAGCTTTTGTGCCTAACCTGAAGATCGCAGCCCTGGCGTTTCTATTTTCTGGAATGGTGGGTGTGGTATTTGGCTTTGTACCGGCACGCAAAGCGGCTCAACTCGATCCAATCGAGGCGCTGCGCCATGAATAGCCTGCAATTTGATGGCGAAATAGTTTGGAAGTGTGAGCGTCGATGGAAAGGGCAAGGAACACCCTGAACAAGGGATACATAGTCCGCAAGTTGCGCGAGCGGGGATTGTCTCGCCGCCGGTCGGTGCAGCTTGTCAATTTCATTCTCGATGAAGTATCCGCGGCGCTCGCATGCAGCGAGGACGTGAAGTTTCCATTCGGATCTCTGCAAAGGGCCCATCATCGTATTTTGAACACGTTTAAGATCGCAGACCCCCACCGGCTTGAAGCAGACCTGGATTTGGCAGAATTCAACCTGAGAAGCGGGCTTCTAGTTTGTAATGCATTTGGACTGATGCCAAATAGCCAAGTCACCCGTCGAGCGGAAGATCAGTACTGAAATGTCGGCATGTCGCCAGTTCTTCGTAAGCAACATCAACCGGATTCGATTAACCCGATTCCGGCACACCGATCGCACACCGAACACGTTCATCGAGAGCGAGGTTACACCATAGATGCACCGTACCCGAGCGGTGCCTGCTGATGGCCAGTCAGCATACTGCAGGCATTGCTTAGCCAATCAAGCGGGAGGACACTCGAGCTGTTAAGATATCCGGTCGCACCGCGCCTCTAGATATTCGTGAAATGGGGATTCGGGCAGGACGGTACGGTCCGTTACCTCTTAAACGATCTGATGGAATTTCGAAACATCACATCATCAAAACCAGGCCTATGCGGCAGAAGATTGAGATTCGCAGGTCGCCACGATCGAAAGAGCACAAGCCTCGTTGAATTGAGCAGGGATCATGTGACAAAAGGCTTCAATGGGGTTTCGATTCACTGACTCGCACCGGGAAATGGTCAAGCGTCATGAGCCAGAGGATTCTCGGGATGAGATGACATCCCTTGCTGTTCTTAGCGTCCCTTGATCTGTCCTTTTCCACGAAGGTTGCGATGAAACGAGTTTTCGCTTATTATCAAAAAGCCGTACAAGGACGGCCAGTCTGGTTCGCCGCCACACATTGGCGATAAACAGATAACTAGGCTGCGATATTGACGAAGCTGCCGAGCGACCAGCGCTTCGATCCCCTAGGAGCCCCAGGGCTCCTGCTACGGAATAACGTGGCAGAAAGGGGATTGCATGATGATCGCAATTCCTGACAATCTAACTTCTTTCGGGGATGTGACAATCTCACAGAGGAAGTCATGCTGAAATCCATGAACTCCTCTGAATTCTCTCATCGTGCGATGGTAGTAGCTCCCGATCCGGAACGCAAAAGCGATCCCGGACATATTCAGCTGACTCCACGCAAAAACGTTCGCTTCCTTAGGCTTCCTAAGGTAAGAGACATCACCGGGCTTTCGAAATCTTCGATCTATGCCCGAATCGCCGAAGGATCCTTCCCTTCCTCAGTGCCTCTCGATGGTCATGCAGTCGGATGGGTTGAAGAGGAAGTAATTCAATGGGCCTACGATCGTATTGCCCAGGCCCGCACTAAGACAACGCAGCTGCGACAGGCCGCTGCTTAATCCGAATGCTTGAGGAGGCTTTCCCCTCCTCAAGCATTTCGTCCAAATAATCTGCCCACCACTGCATCATTTTGCGGCGCGGTTCCAAGTATTTTGCGTAATTGTACGCAGCCGAAACGTCATTCCCTGGGACATGCGCAAGCTGCAATTCGATGTGCTCGTGCTCGAAGCCGTTCTCATGAAGTAAAGTTGATGCAACGCCTCGGTAGCCGTGGCCAGTCATTTTTCCCTTGTATCCCATGCGTTCGAGCGCGTTCAAAAGCGTCATGTTGCTCATGCATTCGTTACACCGCTCACCTGGGAACATCCATCTATCATTCTTCCTGTAAACCCATAGCTCTTCCAAAAGTGCGATCGACTGACGCGACAATGGGACTATTTGCGGACGTCTATGTCCCTTCATCTTCTCCTTAGGCAGATCCCATCGCGCCTCCTTGACGTCAATTTCACTCCACTCTCCTTTGATCAGTTCACTCGTACGCAGAAACGTCAACGCCATAAGTTTCAGTGCCAGCCTCGTCAGAGGCGATCCTCGGTAGTGCTCCATCTTGTACAAGAGCGTCGGCAATTCACTTCTTTCCACTCGGGCGAAATTCTCCGTCTTCACCGCTTTGAGAACATCATTGGATTTGAACATTGCCGCGGGGTTCTGCCTGCAGAGTCCATGAGCAATTCCGAACCTGAAAATATGGCTCGCCGTTTGATGGGCGCGACGGGCTACATCGGATGCTCCGCGAGCCTCGATCGCCAGGATCATCTGAACGATCTCCGGAGCCTGAATCTCATCAATGGGCCGGTCGCCAATTCTGAGTAAGATGCCGTCTTTCAGCCTGGTCTCGGAATCCTCAACGTACTTCTTGTTCTTGTCAGTTTTCCATTTTTTGAACCACTGCCAAGCGACATCCTCGAATCGATTTAGAACATCTGTAGCCGAATTCGTCTGAGAACGTCTTTTACTTTCACTTTTCTCGGCACATGGATCGAGGCCTTCTGACAACATTCTGCGCGCTTCCATTTGCGCTTCGCGTGCACTAGAAAGCGTGAGCACCGGGTAGGCTCCGAGAGAAAGAAGTTTCTCGCGGCCTTCGAACCTGAACTTGTACCTCCACAGCTTTCCTCCTGCCGGTGTCACAAGTAAGTAGAGACCATGCTCATCCGCAAGCTTGAAAGGCCTTTCTTTTCGCTTCGCAGTACGTATTTTTCCGTCGGATAAAGGCACTTAATATTCCTCTGCAAAATGATACCCCAGGGGCGTGGAGAAATACCCCCAAGCCCAGATTTAGGGTGCTTCGAAGACACCCCTTGAGATACCCCAATAGTGAGAAGTACCCTGCTGGTCCAATCAGGACCATGTCGAACGGATAGTCACATATTTTCAGTTATTTACAGGATTTGACGTGGACTTTGGCGGACTGAGATAAACTCTTTAGATTGAATTTTTGGCTGCCCCCCAGGGAGTCGAACCCCGATATGCCGCTCCAGAGGCGGCTGTCCTACCATTGAACGAGGGGGCAGCAAGCGCAATACAGATGGATCTTGCGGCCGTATTGACTTGGGCCCCGCATGGCGCCGGACCAGATAAGCCAACTCATTCATGATAAGTGCTATCCCGGTCCGGGTCAAACCGTCGCGTCTATATGCGGGCGGCAACAAACTACAGGCCGCCAAGCTGCGTTATTCGTCGCGCAGCCGCGGTTATTCGTCGCGCAGCACTTCAAGCGGACGCAGTCCAAGAATGCGATAACTTGCCAGCCAGCCGGTTGCCGTAGCCAGGATCGATGTTCCCATCAGCGCTATCGCAGTCGCACCCCATTGGATTACGAAGTCCGCTTCCAGCCGATGCAGCAGAATTCTGGTCAGCAAATTGGCGAACACAACGCCGACTGCTCCGGCCAATAGACCGAGCACACTAAACTCCACGCTGAAAGTACGAACTATACGCATGCGGGTTGCCCCCAGCGTTTTGAGTACGACTGCTTCCTGCATTCGCCTGAAGCGCGTACTGGCGATGCTCGATGCCAGGATCATGAGTCCGGCCAGGATGGAGAAGCCTGCCAGCACTCGCACAACTAGCGTGATCTGATCCACCAGGCTTTCAATTCTATCGAGCACATCGGCGATGTTAATGACCGTGACCGTGGGATACGCAACAAAGAAAGCGCGCTCCATGCTGGCAACTTGTTTCGGATCCATGTGAACGCCGCCATACCACGTAGCCGGTAGATCCTTCGCTAACCCTGATGGGATAACAAAGGGAACGCGGCTCGACAGGTGTTGGCCGTCTGACTTGTAAATTGCCGTCACCTTGAGCGTGTGCGGCACGCCGCCAAGTTCCAGTTCTACGCTCGATCCGACACCCACGTTAATTCGCTTTGCCACGCCGTCGCCCATAGCCAGTTCCTGAGCATTCGCGTCTTTCCACCAGGTACCTTGCAATAACTTGTCGCCTTCCGGAAGGGAATCATCATAGGTGATCTCAGCTTGCTCAAGCATGCGGCGAGGATAGTGCTGCCCCTTCATATCTTCAACGGATCGGCCGTTGATATTGTTGAAGCGCCCTTGCAAGGCCGGCATCAGGTTAAGCGCTTCTGTTACGCCGGGCTGGCGCGCAAAGAAATTCTTGATGCCCGGCACTTCATCCGAAGTCATATCGATGAGGAAAATGTTCGGCAGTTTTGGCGACGCGGTCACTCGCAATTCACGCAATACCTGCGACTGCATGAGGTACACAGCCAGAATGAGCATAACGCCGGTTCCCAGAGCCGCCAGTACCGGCGCAGACTGGTTGCCAGGCCTATAGAGATTCGCCAGTCCGTGGCGCAACGACGATGGAATGCGAAGACGAACGCGATCGAGCATAAAGCGCACGGCCCACAGCGCCAACGATGCCAATGCCAACAGAACCAGGAGTGCAACCGTGAAAACTCCCGCAAACGCCGAGCCCACTTTAGCGGAATCAGAAAGCGCCCATGCAATGGCTCCCAACAGCGCAATCACTACCACTGCAATCGAAAGTTGCAGCCTGCGCGACCACCATTTTGCGAACCATCCTTGAATGCCTTCAGGGCCTGACTCCACCAGACGGCGCAGTACCAGCACGGGACGCACATTGCGCACATCGAGCAATGGCGGAAGACAAAACAGCAGCGTAGTCAGAAGCCCTGTGCCCAAACCTGCGAGTGCTGACTTCCATGGAAAGTCAAGCGCTACATGCATCGGCAACAACTTGCCGAATGCGGCGGGAAGCGCGGCCATTACGCCCACGCCCGCAGCAACTCCAATCAGTCCCCCGGCGAGTCCAAGTCCGAGCGTCTGCAATAAAAAAATACGCAGCAAATCTGCTGATCCGGCGCCCATGGCCTTGAGGATCGCAAGCATGTCCATGCGCTGCTCTAGATGCGCGTGCATGGCCATGGCTACGCCGATTGCGCCCAGCACCATTGCAACCAGGCAGATGAGGCTCAGAATCGCAGTTGCATTATCGAGGCCGCGAGTGAGCGCCACATTGCCTTCGCGATAATCCATCACCTCGGCGTCAGGCAGTGCGGCTTCGAGCCGGCTGCGAACCGCTGCGAACTCGGCATCCGCGGCCAGCCCGCGCGCGGCATTGGCCGGAAGCTTTACAAGCAAACGCTCGCCGACGCGACTGCCGAGCGCAACCAGGCCTGTTTCAGCAAGAGCGGCTTGCGAAATCATGACGCGCGGCCCAAGGCCGGCTCCCGCAGTAATGCGATCGGGCTCCTGATTCAGTACGGCGGTAATTTTGAAGTTGCGTCCCCCCAGGCGCATCGTCTGTCCGACGTGCGCGTTGAGCCTGATCAGAAATTCATCAGCCACAATTGCGGAATCGCCCGCAAGGGCCTGCTGCAGGCTCATTGCTGGCTCAAGCTGCGCCGAGCCGTAATAAGGATACTCATTGGGATCGACCGCTTTAAGCGATACCAGCAGCGGTACTGGGTCCGGCGGAACCGAAGCCATGGAGATTGTTTCCGTCGCCCACGTAGTGCGAAGGCGATCTGTGCCGTTCGCATTGCCACTCTGCTTTACCAATTCCGCAACCTGGTTTTGTTCTTCCTGCGTGGGAGGCCTGACCAGGCGCGCACTAAAGTCTCCGGCCATCAGCGACCGCGCTTCAGTCGAAAGCGAATTACGAAAGCTGTCACTGAGCCCGCGCACGCCTACAAGCGCTGCCACACCCACGGCAACGGAGAGCACCACGAATGCAAATTTGCCCGGCGCGGATTTTAAATCGCGCCACGCAATTGCTCCGGCGCGGCTCCAGCTTAACGCGCGATCAGCCATGATGCTCCTCGCGCACAAGCACTGGTTCTGTGCTGTACGGCAGCGTGTCTTCAACAATCACGCCGTCTTTCAACACGATTTTTCTATCGGCGCGGCTCGCCACTTCCGGGTCGTGAGTAACCAGCACAAGAGTCGTACCGGCAATCTTGTTTCGCTCCAGCAATAAGTCGAGCACCAGGCGGCCGTTGGTCGAGTCGAGATTGCCCGTGGGCTCATCTGCCATTACGATCGGCGGCTCTGCCATAAACGCGCGCGCAATCGCCACACGTTGCTGTTCGCCGCCGGAGAGCTGCACAGGATAATGCTCCATGCGTTCCTTCAAGCCCACTTCCTCAAGCAGGCGGCGTGCGCGGTCAATTCCATTCCCCTTCACATTCAGCTCGTAGGGCAGGAGCACATTTTCAAGCGCGGTAAGTGTCTGGATCAACTGATAGGACTGGAATACGAAACCGATCTTGCGTCCGCGGACGGCCGCCAGCTGCGATTCAACAAGGTTATGAATCGGTGATCCATCCAACCAGATTTCGCCGGAGCTAGGGGTGTCGAGGCCGGCAAGCAAACCCAGCAGTGTGCTCTTTCCGCTGCCACTGGCTCCTACAATCGCCACAAACTGCCCTGCAGGAATAGTCAGCGAGATGCCTTTGAGGATCTCCACCCGCCGTGACCCGTTTTGGATCCACTTCATCGCATCCCGTACTTCAATCACCCGACATCCTCCTGAGGTTCCAGTTGCTACGCACAGCTACACTATGTATGTGGACGTTCGCCGCGCACTTCTCGTTTCAATTTCATTCATGCTGTTCGCCGTCAGGCTATCTGCCGCGGCTCCAGCGGTCATCGTCTGCTATGGCGATAGCATCACCGCCGGTTACGGGCTTGCGGACGGTCAATCCTTTCCCAGCTATCTGGATAGGCTGCTTGATGCCGGCGGCTACTTTTACAAAGTAGAAAACAAAGGCACCAGCGGAGCTACTACCAAGGACGCCGTTTCAAACCTGCCAACTGTTCTGCGCCTTCACCCCGAAGTTGTCATCGTTGAGTTCGGCGGCAACGATGGACTTCGCGGTTTACCTCTTGAACAAACTCGTCGAAATCTTGACCAGGTGGTCTCCGCACTTGAGTCTGCACATATCAAAGTTTTGCTGGCCGGGATTACCTTACCTCCGAACTACGGACCCGACTACATTCAGCAATTCAATCAGGTGTTCAAAATACTTGCATCTGAGCACCGCATCGCTTTCGTTCCCATGATCTACAAAGACCTGATCCACGTTCCGGGAACCATTCAGCGGGACGGAATTCATCCAACCGCCAAAGGCTCCGAGATCATTGCGCGCACACTGTTGCCGGCGTTGAAGCCGTTGCTCCACAAATGAGGGCGGCTCTGAAATTTTGCGCGTTCCACTTCCCTTCTGTTCAGCCCATCACAACTACCGGCTGAAAAAGCGTACCGGCAATTCTTTTTGCAATCGCCACCAGGTCCTTTTGCCCGGCAAAAACCTTCACCATCGAAGCCTGCGAAAACTCAGGCAAGTTTGCCTGCGCGCCGTTCCGCAGGCGACCTAACGAGTGCGCATCCGCCATCACCGCGGGCATCTCAGGCAGCAGAGCGCGAGGATGTATGAAGAGTGCCTCCAATGCATCCGGGGTCCCTGCAGCCGCTTCAAATTCTTTGAGCGACCTTGCCTGCTCGATGGAAAAACCTCCAGCCTGCGTGCGCCGCAAGCTGCTCAAATGAGCGCCACAACCAAGACCAAGGCCCAGTTCGTGCGCCACTGAGCGCACATACCCTCCGGCGCTGATCTGCATGCTGAAGCTTGCTTCAGCTCCTTCCAGCGCGGCGATCTCTAGTGAGGCGATACGCACCTTCGCAGTTTTCAGTTCCACCGGTTTGCCCTCGCGGGCAAGCTTGTAGGCCGGAGTGCCTTCGATTTTCTTGGCCGAATAGGGTGGCGGTAACTGGTCCATTTCCCCATGAAAACGCGCCGCTGCGTGCCGGATTGTTTCCAGCGTTAGACTCGGTTCCATCTCGCTCCACATGTCCGGCCCCGCGGGTTTGCCTTCAGCATCATAAGTATCGGTGGCGAAACCAAATCGAATAGCGCCGGTATAGCTCTTCTCGTCGGACGAAAAATATTGTGCCAGCCGAGTAAATTTCCCAAGCAGCAGAGGCAATACCCCGGTCGCCATGGGGTCGAGCGTGCCTAGATGTCCTATCGACTTTTCACCGGTGATTTTTCTGAGCCTGTTGACTACATCATGACTGGTCATTCCGCCCGGCTTATCAACGATCACTAAACCATTCACGTAAATTATCCGTTTCTCTCCCTAATCTAATGCATTTCCAGAACTTATGCTTTACGTAGATGGCCGACGCAAACCCACTGTGGCGCTCTTGGGGCTGTTGCCAAGCTCTGCAGACGCTCCTATGCTCAAGAGAGATGCAACTAGTGCTCGCTCAAGTTCGGAAACCGATTCGCGAAATGCGTAAATCGTTGCGCGACTTGCCGGATAACCCGCCACAAAAAATGGTTCACAACCTGCGAACGCGCTCGCGCCGGCTGGAGGCCATCGGCGCAGTCTTACTGACACGAGACAACGACAAAACCCGCCATCTTATTAAGTCACTCAGGCCTCTTCGCAAGGCCGCAGGCGAAGTGCGCGATATGGACGTGCTTGAGGCAAAAGTGCAATCCCTTCTGCGCCGCAGCCGTAATCAATCGTTTGCCAGGTTGATTTTGCATCTTCAGAAAGCGCGCGAGGAAAGTGCGCAACAGCTAGTTAAGGATTTCTGGGCCGGTAAAAAGACCGTTCGCCGAAAGCTGAAGCAATTCTCAAAGCTGGTGGAGAAACAACTTAACGAAATTCCGCTTGATTATGAACAAGTGCGCAACATATTTGATGAACTGAGCCACTGGCCAAGGCTCAATGCGGGCAACCTTCACGAGTTTCGTATCAAAATCAAGGAACTGCGCTACATGATGCAACTGATGTCCAATGCCAATAGTGCATTGATGCGCGCGCTTGAGAACGTAAAGATGCGCATTGGCGTGTGGCACGATTGGGATGAGTTGCAGCGAATTGCCGAAGAGATTCTCGATGCCGGAAAAGACCGCAGAGCCATCGATCTGATCGCTGAGATCAAAGGCAAAAAACTTGGCTCGGCAATGCGTGCCGCTCAAGCGCTCAGAACGCGATATCTGCGAACCCACAGCCTGCTCGAAGTCGTTGAACCCTAAGAACGCACAAATTTACGGCTTGGCATTTCGCTGCTTCTCTGCTTCCTCAATCACCTTGCGGAACTCCTCCACAGCGGGAACTGCGGGCGCTCGCAAGGCATCTTTCGCACTGAAGCGCCAGACTGCCGAAGTGCCGAGCGGATCGTCGCGTCTGCCGCGAAATACTGCGAACATGTCTTGCGGTTGCCCAGACTCTACATGCGGGCCCGGCATCGGCGGTTGAGAGTTGGTCGGATCGCCTAGAGGCGGATTACCCGTATGGCCGCCGACGCGGCCTCCTGAATCTGTCGGCTCAAAGATGACTGGACGATTGTTGATTGGTACCCCACCCACGGTGGGCTGCACGATTCTACCGTTTCCTCTGCGAACGGCAATTACCAGATCGGCATCCGACGCGTCTAACGCCAGACGGAAACGGCCCCACTTCATGAGGGCTTTCTCTACTGCCTCCTGCGCATTACGATTCGCCAATGGGTCATCTACTGCTACTCCGGTATCTGGGTCAATGACTACCAGCACGGTTCTGGCCTGAAGTACGTCGTCCGTGAGCAGCATCTTCTTCTTGTCCTTCGCCGCTAGCGGCAACGTGCACAACAAGAGCGTGCAAAAGGCTACGCCGTTTCTAATGCGCATGAGGCACCCCAAGGATTGATCTACCCAACCCATTAGACTCCTTGCAGGATCATGTGGCTAGGAGGTTTTAGAGTTTGTTGTTTCCGCAGGTTCGGCGTCAGGCCACTCATTGAAATCGAAGGCGCACTTCAATTGGATAACAGCCTGACGACAGCATCCACAAGCCCCGGAATATCTGATTGAGAGGCCTCGACGGATGGCTCCCATCCTGCTTCGCGAAGGGTCGCGCTGGTAATGCGTCCAATGGAAACTGCGGCAACACCGGCAAAGGGAAAGCTCAGGCCTGCGGCGCGTGCGGCGTCGGCAAGATGCAAAACGCTGGATGAACTTGTGAAGGTGGCCGCGTCGACTCCCTCGGCCAATGCTTGCCGCAATTGTTTTGGCGCGGTCGCGGGCATTCGATTCTTGTAGGTATCGACCACATCCACCGTGGCACCCACCGCACGCAATGCATCTGGAATCACGTCTCTCGCCACTGCAGCGCGCGCCAGCAAGATCCTTTTTCCAGCGGCTTCCCCCTTGAGCAATTCAGCCAGCGATTCGCCGACATAATTTTCGGGGATGAGTGCCACGCTGAATCCTGCATTGCGCGCTTCCGACGCCGTAGCTGGGCCAATGGCGGCCACCTTTAGCGATTCCATTGAGCCAAACACCAGGCCCAATGCGGCCGCTCGTTCCGCGAGCGCCCGAACCGCATTGGCGCTGGTCAGAATCAACCAATCGTATTCATCGAGCTGATGCAGCGCTCGGTCGAGGGGTCCAAAGTCTTCCGGAGGACAAATTTCAAGAACGGGGACTTCAACTGGCTCAGCGCCTTTGTCTCGCAAGCCCTCGCTGAGTTTGCCTGCCTGGTGTGCAGCCCGCGTCACCAGCACGCGGCGCCCTGCAAGCGGCAATGCACTCATTCGGTTACTCCGGTGGCAGCTTCGAGCAGCGGTCCGGCACCGGCATCAATCAACATCTTTGCGACCATCTGGCCGAGCGCAGCCGCATCTCCGTTACGTGGTGCACAATGATGCACGTTTACGGCGTCGCCTGTCTCCGGTGACGCAACCACTGCGAAGATCTCGTCGACAGGTCCCTCGACGCTGCCGGCAATTGCAATCCCTGCACGGCAGTGAATGCCGATCGGGACCTGGCAGCCTCCGCCGAGCGCGGCTAGCGCAGCGCGTTCCGCAGTGACGGCGAATCGCGTCGGCTCGTGATCCAGAAACGACACCGCATCGAGCGTGGCCGCATCATTCTTGCGCGTTTCAATTGCCAACGAACCTTGACCTGCAGCGGGGCAAAAATCTCTGGGGTCGAGGCGCTCACGCAACCAGTCTGTTTTTCCAAGGCGCTCAAGACCCGCGGACGCAAGAAGAATTGCATCCACCTGCCCTTCAGACAGCTTGCGCAGGCGCGTGTCAACATTACCTCGAAACTCGATGGCATTGATGTCGGGCCGCAGTGCTTTTAACTGCGCGCGCCGACGCTGGCTGCTCGTGCCTACTTTTGCACCCTGCGGCAACGAAGCCAGATTCCCGTAGTTCACGGAAACAAATGCATCGCGCGGATCGACACGGGGTGGAGTAGCCGCCAACGTGAACGGATCTGGCAATTCCGTCGGCAGATCTTTGAGCGAGTGCACGGCGAGATCGATACGGCTCTCAGCAAGAGCTTCTTCAATCTCCTTGGTAAACATTCCCTTCGAGCCTACTTGCGCAAAAGTTACTTCCTGCAGGCGGTCGCCGGTGGTCTTGATGATCTCGATTTCAACCGTGTGCCCTTCACCGCGCAGCAGTGCCGCAATATGATTGGCCTGCCATAACGCCAGTTGCGAGCCGCGGCTCCCTATGCGCAAATTCATGACCGCGCCTCCACTTTGCGCTCTTGACTTCTATCTTGCTCGGCGGCCCGCTCCGGTTGTTCTGCTGGACCATTTTGAACTGCAGGTTGCTCAGGCAGAGCCGATGATACCGACCACTCTTCGCAAACTGCGTCGAGCATTGCCGAATCGCCCTCGCGCGCGGCCTGTTTGAGCGCCTGCATTGGCGGGTGAAGAAACTTATTGACTAGCCCACGTGTAAGCACTTCGATGGCCTCAAGCTGCTCCACCGACAGAACGCCAAGCCGGGAGTGCAGCCGCTGAATCTCGGCCTGGCGAATCTCTTCGCCTCTCCGCTGCAACGCCACAATCGCAGGAGCCACGTTTACCGTGCGCTGGCGCGCGTGGAAGCGCTGCACCTCCGCTTCAATCAAAGTCTCCGCATCGACTGCCTGGCGGCTGCGCTCTTCCATGTGCGACGAAGCAACCTGCTGCAGGTCATCGATGTCGTAAACAAAGATGCCATCGAGCTTGTTCATCGCCGGATCCACATCGCGCGGAACTGCAATATCGATAAAGAACATTGGCCGGTTGCGGCGTTTCTGCAGGAACGCCTGGCCGTGTTCGGGACGGAAGATGTGATGCGGCGCGCCGGTAGAACTGATCACGATATCGGCGCTGCTAGCGGCCTCATACACCTGCTCAAATTGAATTACCTGCGGCGTTACCGGGCCTTCAAATTCTTCGGCCATGCGGCGAGCGCGC
>JADGNO010000330.1 GCA_017883405.1 Occallatibacter sp.
ACCAGCACGAAGCAGCCGAAGAACGATACTTCCTGCACAACGGTTACGCGTTCTACTACCAAGGGCTCATGATCCAGGACTGCGATCCCGTGGCTGCGGCTGAAAAGATCAGCCAGTCAGCCCTGGCTTTCAAACGCGCGAAGGATGATGGCCTGCGCAATCGCATGGATGAACGCGTAAACAGCCTGCGGATCAAACGGGCGTGCTGGTTCTGCCATCGTGAAATGCAAGGCTACGGACTCAATATTGAGTATTACCCGGCGCGTACAACGGAGTATGGCCGCGGCGTCGTGAGTAAACTGGGGCAGGATGCGGCATGCGTCGGAGAAAGCGGCCAGTCCGTGACTGTGTGTGTCTCCTGCGCCAGTATGATCCAGAACCAGGCGGACGCGTTTGCTCAGCGCCACGTCGCTGCTTTCAGAGCCGAGATCGAACCGCAAATCAGCGCGCTTGTGTCTGCGATGAACGCCCTTGCACGGCGGCTGGACCGTGTGGAGAGCTTGGCCCATCGTCACTAGGGAGCAGCTATGGATATCGTCGAAATCCAGCGCATGTTGGACGATCTGGATGTGCAGCTTGCGTCCGGCAGGATCGACCTCGCGACGCACCAAGCCCTGACGAGCAAGTGGACTTCACGGATGGGTGCGGCGGCACCGCAAGTGTCCGCCGACACTACCCCAACGGCTCCTCCGCCGCTGACTGCTATCAAAATTGCTTGTCCGAACTGCGGCGCTCCTCCAGCAGAGGAGTATTCGCAGAATCGTTCTTCCTATACCTGTCCTTACTGTTCTTTCCAATTCACTTTTGAGCGAGCGCAAGAGGAAACGGACAAGCTCAAGAAAGAGCTTCAGGGCTGGCTCGTGCAAATGGTTTCGGGGGTCTCGGCCGGTACCGCAGTGGACGCTTCTTCGCGAGCTTTTATTTTCAAAGAAAAGCTGTACCCGCACTTGGAGGTCGAGCTCAACCGTTCGTTGGAGACTCTGGATAGTTTACGGGAACTGCCCATGTTCTCGCTAGAAGCCGCGGCCCTCTTCAAAGGCTACGGGCCGGCAACCAATCTCCTTCGACAGCACCGCGAGTTGCTCGGTCCGGTGCGAGCTCTTTCCAGCAAACTGAGCGCGCCGGCTGTTTGGGAATTTGTTGTCTCGCCCGAGGATGAGCGCAGAGTGGCGCAAATGCAGATGCGAGTGTCGGAACTTATTCACATCTCAAATCTCATTGAGCAGGGTTCGCGCTTGGACGCGGAAGGTTACGCGGCCGCCGGCGAAAATCTGAGCGCACTCAAGGATCTCTACAGCAAAACATCGGAAGCCATACCTAATCAGCCCGAGAAGCTGTTTCTGCAGGCCTGCAGAGTGCGGTTGGAGGCCGCTGCCACCGTCGTGGACACGCTCAAACGCGTGTACTCATCCTCCGGAGAATTCATGGGCTCGAACTTCGTGGGCGAGTTAGGCGCCGCCGTCAAGCTTTACGAACAGGCGCTGCAGTTTGCCGACCAATCCGCATATTCGCCCATGGAAACCATCCCGTGGCGTCATGGCGTGGAAAAAGAAATGGCAATGGTGGGTCTGAAGTGCACGCTATTGACGTCGTACGATAAAGCTGCTGCAAACCGAAGCGTCAACTACTTCGAGTTCCAAAGGGCGCTGCTGGAATTTACTAAGCAGAGTCAGGCACCAGTCACCGGGCCAGAGTCGCTGGGGAGTATCGTCGAAGGGCTGATGTCGGCCCTGGAAGCGAAGCGAGGGACGCGCGGCCTGGCGCGACTGGCAGATTGGTCTTGGCTAAGTCCGACGGTGGAAGCCAACCGCCGCAAAAAGGTGCTCTTCGTAGGCGTCAACGAAGAAATAGAGAGCAACGAGCAGTATTGGCAGCCTTTTTGGTTGGCCACGCTAAGCTTTTCGCAGAGTGAAGGCGCGATTTTTAAATCCGGGGCGTCGAAACAGGCATTCCTGCTCATCGACGCGACTTCAGGACAGCAGGCGTTCGTGTCGTTTGTCGAAGAGACAAGCCCGCTTAATGGACAGCTAAGTACGGCGCTGAGGCTCGAATCTGTCGACGTGCGCGTCGCGCTGCCGCCCATCCTGACCCGGGCAGCAGCACACAAGGCGTTGGAAGGATATGCCAACACAAACCCGGCGCTGCGAAACCCGAAAATCAACGTTCAGACAATTGTGTATGTGCCGGTCGCAATCGTGACCTACTCCTCGAAAGAAGGTTCCCGCAGCCAAATGTTCGCCGCGACCAGCGTATACAATCCTGACATCCAGCGACTACGACAGAGCACCGCGACGTTCCTGCGCGGTTTCTCAAACTAGGATCCCACATGTCCATTTTCGAATCGTTAGCTCAAAAAGGCGTCCACCTGGTCGAGGGGGTCGGTAAAGGTGTGCAGTGGGCGGGCACCCGTGCGGGTGTCATTCCAGTGCAATGGCCGCACGAGAACCGGCCCGGACTTGTATGGCGAATCCCGGAGCCGGAAGGAACTCCCGATCGTGTAACCATCGCAAGCATTTTCAGCAAGCACCAGCCGGTTGTGGTCCGGGAGTTTGAGCGAGCGATCGTACTCGAGAACGGCAAGCTATATGCGGAAGTGCCCGGGGGAGTCTTCGATATGACGAAGGTCCCATTGAAGGGGGTCATCGAAATCATTTGGGTGAGCATGAACCAGTCGCAGCATCGTTGGGGCATGGGCGGAGTGATGACGGTCGACGGCGTCACGGTGGGCGCGTTTGGTACGTTGTTCCTGAAAATCTCGGATGCAACGAAGTTTGTCATGCAATTGGTGGCCGGGCAGCAAATGTACACCGTTGACCGCATTGAAGAGTGGATCAAGAACCTGGTGAGCGGCATCATGCGCCGTGAACTGGCCGTGCGAGACGTCCGCAGCCTGATGCTCGAGCGCGATGCTTTCATCGATGCCTGCCGTGAGAAGTTAAGCCCTTTGTTTTCAGAATGGGGACTCGAATTCAAGCACTTGGAACTGGTCGAGTTGAATGTTCCGCCGGAATACCGAAGCGTTGTGCAGAATGTCACTCTGGTCGGATTCAAGCAGCACAGCGCGATTATCGAGGCGCAAACGCGTGCCCAGGCCATTCAAATCGAGGCGCAGGCCCAGGCCAATGCACGACTACTGTCCGGTTCCGCGGATGTTCAAGTCATGGCTCTGATGCAGGCTCACGGACTTGATCCGGTGAAAATGGAATTGATTAAGACTTTGATGGAATACGCGAAAAATCCATCGACGGGCGGAGGCGGGGCCCTGATTTCCGGCGACCTCTACAAACCGCAAGTGTTCGCAAGCCTGACGCAGGTACTGGTCGATCCTGCCGTTCCCGGCGATATCAAACAGACGTTGCGCCAGTCGTTTCCGCAGCAGTCCGCGCTGATCGCGGCGCCACCCGAAGAGAAGAAGTTGTCAGATCCTTCAGCGCAAGCAGTGCCGGCGGCAGCGGTACC
>JADGNO010000331.1 GCA_017883405.1 Occallatibacter sp.
GAAGTCATTAACGTCGTGCTGGTAGGCAACACGGTTATGCATCATCTATTCGCCGGCTGCGATGTGGAGCCGCTGTCCCACGTCCCGTTTGCTTCACCAAACTTGGGCACGCAGGTTTTTGCTCCGCGGGAGCTTGCATGGGGACTGCCTACGGAGTGCCCCATCCGCTTCGCCCATTGTCTGGGCGGCTTTGTCGGATCAGACATTCTTGCCGGTATTGTTGCCACCGGTATGGCCGCCAGTGACGAACTGGTAGCGCTGATTGACCTGGGCACCAATGGCGAAATTGCCATCGGTAATCGCCACCGGATTGTCTGCGCATCCACCGCCGCGGGACCGGCTTTTGAAGCGGGCGCCATTACCATGGGTATGCGCGCGGTGACCGGCGCAATCTCGCACGTCTCGCAGATTGATGATGAGTTGAAGGCCACGGTGATCGGCGATGTAGAGCCGCGCGGCATTTGCGGAAGCGGGCTGGTGGATGCAGTTGCGGCGGGCCTTCGCAGCGGAGCCATTGTGGCCTCAGGCCGCATCGCCGATGGGACAAAAGTCTTCAAAGTGGCAGGGACCGTGGTTCTGTATCAGTCCGACATTCGCGAACTGCAATTGGCCAAAGGCGCAATCGCCGCGGGCTTCCGGATTCTGCTGCGTAAACTTGACGCGGACATCGGCGCGGTCAGCAAGGTCTATCTCGCCGGCGCATTCGGCAACTACGTGCAGATTGAAAGCGCCATCCAGATCGGCCTGATTGAGGTTCCGCGAGCTGTTGTGCACGCGGCCGGAAATACCGCATTGCGGGGAGCGAAAATGCTGCTGGCAACCGAAGAGCCCAGTTTGCCCATCATTGAACACATAAGCCTGGCAGTAGACCCCAGCTTTCAGGACGAGTTTGTTGACTCCATGCGCTTCCCCGAGTCGTCGAGCTTACACAGGCCCGGTGCATAACGCCGCTATTACGCGGCCCAACATCCATCCCACGTTATTTACACTCATTTGCAGGGAGAACGGAACTCGAACCATGCCTCATCCTCAAATCAAGTTTGGAACCGATGGCTGGCGCGGCGTCATTGCCGACGACTACACCTTTGCCAACGTGCGTACCGCCGCCGAGGCAGTCGCCGCCTATGTGCACGCCAAGGAAAATCCAGCGAAGGGCTTGTGTATTGCATACGACACGCGCTTCGGCTCAAAAGCGTTTGCGCGCGCATGTGCTGAGGTGATTGCAGCCACGGGAATTCCCGTGGCGCTGGCCCCGGTTATTACGCCCACTCCGGCGCTGAGTTATGCCGTGCGCGAGCGCGGCGCGGCAGGCGGAATCATGATTACCTCGTCGCACAACCCTGCGCAGTGGAACGGAGTTAAGTACAAGGCGTGGTACGGCGGATCGGGCAAGCCATCGATCATCGCCGAGATTGAATCGTACCTGGGCCAGCCGGTGCCGAAGCCTGCGCAGCAGGCGCCGATCGAGGAAGTCGATTTTCTTCCGCCTTATCTAAGCGCGATTGAGAACTTCGCTGATCTGGATCTCATTGCGAAGTCGGGCATGAAGTTCTGCATCGACTCAATGTATGGTGCCGGCGGAACAATTCTCTCCACGATTCTCGATCGCATCGGCGTAGCCAACCTGACCATCCGTTCGAATCCCGATCCGCTGTTTCCGGGCATCAATCCTGAGCCAATTGAGCCGCACATTCGCGCGCTGGGAGAAGCGGTGGTGGCCAACGGTTGTCAGGCCGGCCTCTGTACGGATGGCGACGCGGACCGCATCGGCGCGACGGACG
Organism: Occallatibacter sp.; assembly: GCA_017883405.1. Taxonomy (GTDB): domain Bacteria; phylum Acidobacteriota; class Terriglobia; order Terriglobales; family Acidobacteriaceae; genus Telmatobacter. The sequence goes on from JADGNO010000331.1 coordinate 1,782, forward strand.
AAGACGGAAACTTCGTCGATCCGCACAAAATTTATTCGATCCTGCTCAGCTGGGTTCTGCGCCGCAAGGGCTGGCCGGGCGCTGTCACGCGCGCGTTCAACACCACCAAAATGCTCGATCGCATCTGCAAAAAATATGGGCGTGAGCTTATCGAGCACGGCATCGGGTTCAAGTATGTCTGCGACCTGATGTTGGAGCGCGAGATTGTGATGGGTGGTGAGGAGTCCGGCGGCATCGGATTTCAGCGGCACCTGCCGGAGCGCGATGGGTTGCTGAACGCGCTGCTGCTTGCAAACGTGATGGCCGAAGAAGGCAAAACGATGGGCCAGCTAGTCGCCGATCTGCAGGCGGAGTACGGCGAACATCAGTACGGCCGCATCGATCTGCATATCTCCGACGAAATCAAGAATGGAGCTATCGCCAGGGCCAAAGCGCTGAAGACGGGCGATGCGGTGTTTGCAGGCATGCCGATTTTGCGCCAGGAAAATTTGGACGGCGTGAAGTTCTACCTCGACAATCCTGAAGCAAAGACCAAGCCGAACGCTGCAGAGACATGGTTGCTGCTGCGCGCCAGCGGAACTGAGCCGCTGATGCGCATCTACACAGAGTCATGCTCGAAAGAAGCGGTGGCAATGCTGCTGGAGTCAGCGCGGAAATTTGCGCTGAGCGCGTAGCGTAGCCCTATTTCGCTGGCCCAACGACAAAGCGATCGCCGCATTCAATGCGCGTGTACCAGGCGGCATGAAGATAGCCAGGGTGCAGTGCCAGGCAGACCGCCTCACCAATCTGTGCCTGCAGGTATTCGCTGTGCGGCACGCTCAGTTTGTTGGTTCCGTCGAACGGTCCCCAGGCGGCTAAGTCGAGATAGTAGGTGGTGGACCTGCCATGCACTTCGTGTTCGCCTACGACTGACGTGGCGAAGGTTGTTGCGGGTGCATGATCGAGCAGCGTATCGGCATCCATAACAACCCCATAGCCGTACATGCATCCGTACATGAGCATGATGAGCACAAAGCCTTGTACGCGTGGTCCTCTCTGGGTATAGGCAGAAAAAGCAAATACATAAATTGCCGCAATGAGCGCGCCCCATAACAGCAGCGGCTTATACGAAACAAAATGCATTGCAATGGCGCCGAACATCAACCCTATTCCTGAGACAAGTCCTGCAATGGACAGGTCGGAGCGTGGATCGCGCTTGGGTTTGCCCACGGCATAGAGCAGCGGGTCTTTGTGCATCAGATAGAGCACCATCGCAGGAACGAGCGCCAAGACGACTGCTGGTGCCAGGCGCAGCGGGCTTTGATAAATGACGAAGACCACAGCAGCGACGATGGCCACCGCCGACAACGCAATGTTGAGATTTTTTGCCTGCTTAAGGGCGTTCAACCGCTCGTCGGGGGTCGTCCCCAGATCCTGTGCCTGCTTGATCTCTTCAAGCAGCGCATTGCGGTCGCGCTCATCAAGATCCGTGAGCTGCTGTCGCCACGCACGAAGATCATCGCAGTCAAACCATTTTTGAATCTGGATGCTGCCGCGTCCCTGCTTGAGCTGCAGCCTCCAGAACGACCCGTTGCGCGTGCTGATGGTGCGGTAGCCTTCAACGTCGCTGAGTTCCGCAGTCTGTTCGCGGAACGCGCCGCGTACTTCAATGTGTGAGCCGTCAATGATCAACCGCGAGCGAATGGCGAGAGCCAGCAGATAGGCGCCGAGGCAAACAGGAAGAAGCGCCAGGGCAATGGGAGCGGCTCCGGTTTTGCCCGACTCCGCAGAAGTTGCATACCAGGCAAGAATCCCGATTCCGGCAAGGAACGCGCCGAGCACAAGATAGAGCGCACGCTGCCACCCTCGCATCCGGTACTCACGCGGACTAAAATTCGAACCCTGCAAGGCAGTTGTCCCCCGGGAGTTACCGCATTTTTATCACAGGTCGCCTGCAGCAGCTATGAAATGACCGCAACCTTGGCGCGCTTGCCGAGTCGCACCACAACGCGCGCGGGCAATTCCGCCAACGTGATGTTGGGGTTCTCAGCGACCTCGCCATCAAGCTTGACGGCTTTTTCGCCGATCTTGCGATTTGCTTCAGCGCCGCTGGCGGCAAGGCCCATAGCAATAAGCAATTTGGGCACGCGAATCTGCATCGCTTCCGGCCCGGCCACCGAAGCGTAAGCAATAGCCAGCTCTTCAAGATCCTCGGCGGTTTCCTTCTGCTGGAACATGCGCGCCCAGTTTTCATCGGCGCTTGCGGCAGCCGCTTCCCCATGAAAACCGGCGACAATCGTACGCGCCAGCCGCTTCTTCACTTCCATCGGGTGCAGCGAGCCGGCCTTCACGTCCGCCTGAATGGCCTCGATCTCTGACTGGCGCATGTCGGTGAGGAAGACCCAGTACTTCCACATCAGCTCGTCGTTGATGCTCATGAGCTTGCCGTACATCTCGCTGGGTGGCTCATTGATGCCGATGGCGTTGCCAAGCGATTTCGACATTTTCTGCACGCCGTCCAGGCCTTCAAGAATCGGCGTCATCAGCACGATCTGCGGCTTCTGCCCGTAGTGGCGCTGCAATTCGCGCCCGCATAGCAGATTGAACTTCTGATCGGTGCCGCCAAGCTCCACGTCGCACTCAAGAGCAACGGAATCGTAGCCCTGCATCACGGGGTAGAGCAGTTCGTGCAGGCTGATGGGCTGCTCAGCCTGAAAGCGCTTGCTGAAATCGTCGCGCTCCAGCATTTGCGAAACAGTGAAGTGCGAGGTCAGTCGGATGGTGCCTTCGTAGCCGAGCTTCCCAAGCCACTCGGAGTTGTAGCGAACCTCGGTCACGCTTTCGTCGAGAATCTTGAAGACCTGCTGCTTGTAGGTTTCGGCGTTGGCGTCTACCTGTTCGCGCGTAAGCGGCTTACGCGTCACGTTGCGGCCGGTGGGGTCGCCGATGAGCGAAGTAAAGTCGCCGATAAGAAAAATGACGGTGTGGCCAAGCTGCTGGAAATGGCGCAGCTTGCGCATCAGCACGGTGTGGCCCAGGTGCAGGTCAGGCGCGGTGGGGTCAAAGCCGGCTTTAATGCGCAGCGGGCGGCCGGTCTTGCGGCTGTCTTCAAGGCGCTCGCGCAGGTCGCTTATGCGGATGATTTCTGCCGCGCCTTTTTCGAGCAGGTCCATCTGCTCATCGACGGCCGGAAAATTGCGGGATAATGACGTACTCATGGCGTCTTTTAGTATACGGGGCCGCGATTCACCGCAGTTTCACTCGGCATTTGCCCGTCTGCCCAAACCGCCTGAAAACTGGGAGCTGACGGCTGCAAGCTGCCCTTACGTTATAATCAAGGGGATGCAACAGACCACACGCCATCTCGCTCTTGCAAACGCAACCGGCGCGGCTCGTGCTGCTGCGGCTCCGGCCGCCTAGAGACTGCTGCACCTCATCTCCAAATCTAAAAAAACGATGTTTCACCTTCAGGGTCGTTGTGCCCTTTTCCTGGGGTGGCCAACCTCAGCGCCGTTAAACTGGAGTCATTATGGAAGAATTCAGCCGCATTCAGCGCCTGCCTGCTTATGTCTTTAACATCACCGGTGAGATGAAGATGTCCGCGCGCCGCCGCGGAGAAGACATCATCGACTTCGGCATGGGGAACCCGGACGGGGCTACGCCCAAACACATTGTCGACAAGCTGATTGAGGCGGTGCTCAAGCCTGCAACGCATCGCTATTCGGTGTCGAAGGGCATTCCGCGCCTGCGCCGGGCCATTACCAACTGGTACAAGACGCGCTACGACGTCGATCTCGATCCTGAGACGGAAGCGATCGTCACCATTGGCTCAAAGGAGGGCATTGCGCATCTATGTCTGGCCATTCTCGACTCGCGTGACACGGTGCTGGTGCCCAACCCAAGCTACCCCATCCACATCTATGGCCCGGTCATTGCGGGTGCACATATTGTCAGCGTCCCGGTGCACGACCAGGAGCAGTTTCTGGCGCAGCTTGAAGAGCTGATTCCACGCATGACGCCGCGGCCCAAGGCGCTGATTGTCAACTTTCCGTCGAACCCGACTACCGAGTGTGTGGAGCTTCCCTTTCTGGCGCGGCTGGTGGAACTGGCCCGCGAATACGGCTTCCATCTGATCCACGATCTCGCCTATGCCGATCTTGCCTTTGACGGCTACACACCTCCGAGCGTGCTTCAGGTTCCGGGCGCAAAAGACGTGGCGGTGGAGTTCTTCACTATGTCAAAGAGCTACAACATGCCGGGATGGCGCGTGGGCTTTATGGTGGGCAACCCCGTGCTGGTGTCTGCGCTGGCGCGCCTCAAAAGCTACTTCGACTACGGCACATTTACGCCGATCCAGGTAGCGTCGATTGCAGCCCTTGAAGGACCGCAGGAGTGCGTGCACGAGATTTGCGAAATCTACCGCAAGCGCCGCGACGTGCTGGTGGAAGGGCTGAACAAGATGGTCTGGCCGGTGGCCATGCCCAAAGCCACGATGTTTGTGTGGGCGCAAATTCCAGAGCAGTACCGCAAGCTGGGTTCGCTTGAATTCTCAAAGCTGCTGCTGACGGAAGCGAAAACAGCAGTAAGCCCCGGCATAGGCTTCGGCGACTATGGCGATGGCCACGTGCGCTTCTCGCTGATTGAGAATGAAGAACGCACACGCCAAGCATTGCGCGGTATGAAGCAGATGTTCGCCAAGGGTGTGCTGGTAGGTGGATGACAAGTTCAACGGTATGATCCTTCCTAACGTTCGCCACCAATGCCGCTACGTTCAGGAAGACGAGACGCACTCGGGCCTAATCGACGCGATTTTCGAAATTCTCAACCTGAAAAATGCAAATCGACCGCACACCAGGGTCTCTGGTGCGCGGCCGCTTTAAGCTGAGTTACAACTCGCTGCTAACTCTTAGAATGAGATACTTATCGCCAATCCAGGACGGCTTGGGAACCTTCTGTCATACAGGTAATAGCCGCCGTCGCTGTAGTCCACGTACATATCGTCATCGCGGTACCAGTTTGATCCCCAGTACTCGGGATACGGATCCATCATGCTGAACCAATAACCGCCGTATTGGAAACGCGACCGACCGCCGACTTCCATGTAAGGCAAGCCAAATACTCGAAAGCTGTGTTGTCCGCCAAAGTGTTGGCGGAAGCTTACGTCGGGAATGCGATCTCCTCGATAGCCGCCACGCTGCGCCCACGACTGGTGCTGCGACTGGAAGTTAGTTGCCCTGTGCTGTTGCCAGTCATTGCGCTGTTGGCTCTGCTGCATGCGCTGCTGTGGTTGCGAGCGTTGCTGTTGCTGAGCCCGCTGAGGCTGTTCGCGTTGCACGGGCGCCGCCTGGCGGGTGTTTTGCTGTTGCCCTCTGCCCTGTTGCTGGTCTTGCTGCGCATGCTGCTGCGGCTGCCCGCGTTGCTGGTCTTGCTGCGCATGCTGCTGCTGCTGTCCGCGTTGCTGGTCTGATGGCTGCGCATGACCGCCTTGCTTGTCCTGGCCGCCGCGATCACCCTCGTGCTGCGCGTAACCAAAACCGGCAGTAGCAATCAGTAATAGCGAAAGCACTGCCGTTTGTACCATTGCAGTTTGTTTCATGGTGTTTCCTCTGTTTCCACTCGAATACGGTAAACGCGGCGCATCGTCTCGCGATTTGCCGCGCGTTAATCTCAGATTTGATCGACTGCTACTGAAGTAGGTTGTGGGGGAGGGCACAATCCTAGATGCGTCGTCGCCCTGACAGCAGATTGAAGACGAGAACGATCAGTGCGATCACGAGCAGGATATGAATCAATCCACCCGCAACGTGAAAGCTGAAGCCCAGAAGCCACAGCACAAGGATGACTACAAAAACTGTCCAAAGCATGGATTGCTCCTGAATGTTATGGTTCCTGGGTTCACGTCAGCTGACTAGCGGTCGACTTGCGCTACTGCCTGCGCCTTGGCGCCGCGAATCGAATCCAGGAATGCATCAGCGGAGGCAGGTGTTGCCACATGGCCCATAAGCACAGAACGCGTTGTGGCATGACGTCCGTAAATGGCCCGCATCGAGTCATCGTCGCGGCGTATGGAGGCGCCGGTGAGCGTCAGTCCTGCAAAGGCGCCGCGTGCGCGCGAGTAAGTCAGAATTTCTGTGTTCAGTTTCCAATCGGTATTGGCTGAGGCGTGACGTCCAACTGGACCGGCTGCCGCTGACGCGTCGCCGCCAAGCTGAAAGCCACTGGAGATGAGCTGCTGCATTCCGCGCTCATTCTGAATGATCATGACCAGGTCGACGCCTTCAAGGCCGATCTGCAATCCCCAGCTTCCGCCGGTGATCGCAAAGAATGCGGGAGCGCTCCAGCCTTTATCTGTTCTGCAAGTGGCCACGCCTCGACCGTTTTCTGCTCCAAACACAAATCCGCCCTTTAGCAGATGGGGAACAACGGCTACGCACCGTGCATGTTCCAGAACTTCCTCCGGGATGCCACTGTCCGGAGCGGCCATGATTTCAGACATGACTCGGCCGGCATGGTCCAGGCGATTGATTGTTGCTTCACGATCGGATGCTGCCCAGACTGGGAAAGCCATGCTGACCAACGCTACGCACATAATGATTTTCTTCACGAATTACACCTTTTCCTGACTCTGCATTGCGCGGTTTTCTTTGCGCTTGATCCCAATGCATGAGGCAAGTTCAACCCTATCCGCACAAGAATCAACTGTCTGAGCAATCAAGCTCACAGGCCCTGGGACAGCTAAAGGATGATTGGTAAAGCAAGAGGCTTGTAACCTGACGTCCCGAGAATCCCATTTTGAGTCAGGAATCCCGATGCATTTGCGGGACCTTATTGAGTTGGTGCGTTCTTGCGGATAATTGGCCGGGGATCATGCGGATTGCTTGTCCACCGTGGCGAGAAATGGCCAGGTTAGGAGCGATAGCTAGCAGAAAATGCGACATTTAACGCCCTCGCGCATCTGACTTGTGTGCCGAATCTTAATGACGTTTAGCGAATCCAAATGAATGAAGAGTTGTTCATTCTTGCCCCATTGGGAATGCGATTGGCAACTCCAAGAGGTCAAAGAAACATGAGGCAAATGCAAGCGTCCTTCTTTTCGTTGGCGTTGCTGGCCCTGGGCGGCGGTAACGTGACGGCGCAAGGTGTGGCCACAGCGAGCGCCTTGATGCCGGCTGGCAGTGCCGTGTCGATATCGAACTCGGCGTCTTCGGTACTGCCTGACGCACCGGTAGCCGCTCAGCCAGAGAGCGACCAAGATCCGCAGCAGACCAAACGTATTCTTGGTTTGATCCCGAACTTCAGGGCGGTAAGTACAACGAGGCAATTGCCACCGCAATCAGTGAAAGAGAAGTTCCTGACCACAACAGAGGATTCGTTTGATTATTCCTCTGTCGCGATTCCGGCGGCACTGGCGGGCTATGGGTTGGCGAGGAATGCGACACCTGAGTTTGGTACGGGTGGGGCTGGATACGGGCGCTACCTGTGGCACTCTGCGATCGACCAGACGAGCGAGAACTATATGGTGCAGTTTGTGGTGCCGGTGTTGACGCATGAAGACACGCGCTTCTACACGCTCGAGAGTGGCAGCTTTCTAAAGCGAACCGGATATGCTTTGAGCCGTGCGTTGATTACGCGATCGGATGCGGGAACGAGAGTTATCAATCTAAGCGAGATTGTTGGTGCGGGCATGGCCGCGGGTTTGTCGAATGCTTATTATCCAGCGCAGGAACGAAGCTTCGGGAATACAGGCACGCAGTGGGGGCTGGATATCGGGATCGACGCGGCTGCGTTTGTCGCCAAGGAGTTCTGGCCCGATATCAATCGGCATTTATTTCACGGGAACTGAGAACTCCCTGGCGACAAAAATGAGTTTGAGTTCTATACCTGACCTTCTGCTCCAGGGCCTGCAGCGGGCTCGCCGCACCAGCGGCCGCGTATGCTCTGGCGGAACTTCTCGCGTTCTTCCGGCGTCATCTTCTCCCAGCGCTCCGCCCTGTAGTCGTATCGACCCTTGCCGCACCTGCCTCCGCCGCCGCGCAGGCCGCCAAACAGGATCTTCGACAGAATGAGCAGTCCGTAAGCCTGCCAGTAAGTGATGGTGTGCAGGCCAAAGATGGGCGGCATAAGCCAGTTCCAAAGGGCCATCACCACAAAGCCTAGCGCAAAGAAGAGCGCGATCACCAGGATGCCGATTCCAATCATTTTCAGTGCACGATGCCTTTTCATTTCAGTCCTCACAATTTTCTTCACAAACTTGTGAACTCGTCGTAGATGCTTTGCAGGCGGCTGCGCAGGTACTGCACGGCGTAGCGCTTGCGCGCCAGCAAAGTGTTGATATTTGTTCCGGTTTCGGCAGCCATTTCCTTAAAGCTGCGTCCCTCAATCTCGTGGGCGATGAAAACGGCGCGCTGCTCTTCGGGCAACTCTTCAACTGCATCCTCAAGTGCGTCGATAAGCAGCGTGCGCGCGTAGATAGCTTCCGGCCCCGCATCGGCGGAGGGCAGAAAATCGTCAAGTGAGAACCGCTCACCATCTTCGTCGAGCGCCTGCTCGGATTTGAGCGGGTCATGACTGCGCTTGCGAAAGCGATCGATGATCCGGTTGCGCGCCACACGGAACAGCCACGCCCCAGCTTGCTCAATCGGCTTCATGAGCCGATAGGTCTGGACGAACTCGTAGAAGACCTCTTGCAGGATGTCTTCTGCGTCGGCCTCGTCGGCAACGCGCTTGCGGATGAAATTCCTGAGGTGCGTGCCCTCGGCCTTCACGACCGTGGAGATGCGCCGGTCTTGCTCAATCGTCATCCACTCCATGGTAGGCGTCTGTTCCATCTACTGGTGAAGACGTAAGCGCAGGACAAATATTTTAGTAAGTCGGTTTCGCACGCCGCGTAGCGGAGTCAGCCGGAAAAGTAACTCAGTTGAAAGCTGTACGAGTCACTTGATGAGCAGTTTGCGAGTAACTCGACACATAATTTGCACCGACGATTGTTCACTTTTTGCAGCGCTTACGATTTATGCACCAGCACTGGTGAAATCCACAGATTTACCTTTTTTTTGCACTTGCTTCCACAGATTCAACAGGCCTAAGCTCCTTTCCAGTTGATGAGCCAGTAGGGAATTGGAGATGTAGTTCCACTTCGACAGGAAGATGCAGGATGCAGTTGAAAGCGGCAATTCATAAGCCGGTTCGCCGGTAAGTGGAAAGCATGAATGAGATTGAAAGAATGCATCCAGAGTCGGGAACGGAAACTGCATAGCCCGATTGGATACGAAGATTCATCCGCGGTGTAAGCCGAGGATGCAAGGTTCGCGAAGACCGGGATACATCATCGACCCAGCCGTAGATGCAGGATTCAGGGAAACCTGAAGACGCAGGGACGGCGGAGCCGGAAGATGCGAGAACCGAGGAAACTCGGCGATCCATCAGCCGACGCCAAGGGAGAGAGAAGCCGGGGAAACCCGGGGACTCAAACCCAAGGCCAAGCCGGAAGATGAAGCTCGCAGGGAAACCTGCAGCGACATCGGGAGGCGCAGCCGGGAGGAGCGGAGTTCAAGGGAAACCGAGAGCTCAAGCACTGGAGGCGCCGAAGAACGAGAGATTCGGGGTAACTCGAAGATCTGTTGCCGGTATAGCCGGAAGATGCAGGAACCGGGGCAACCTGGAACTTGTATCGGCAGGCGCAGCTGGAAGAGCGAGGCAGCGGGGAAACTCGCGGCTGACGCAACAGAGGCGCTGAAGGATACGAGAGTCGGGGCAACTCGACGATCGATCGCCGGCAGGGCCGGAAGATGCAAATACCGGGGAAACCCGTGATGCATCGAGAGGCGCGACGGGCGAAATAGAGTTGCGGGGGAACCCGGGACTTGAAGACCGCTGGAAGCGCCGAATGGATTCGAGCTTCAGGGCAACTTGAAGATCGAACGCCGGCAAAACCCGAGGATGCGGAGTGCGGGGCAACCTGCAGCCACATCGGGAGACGCTATTTGGAAGTGCGAGACTGTGGGGCGACCCTCAGATCCAGCGCCGGTGGCGCCGAAGGATGAGAGAAGAGAGGCGACTCGAATCTCCATCGCGGGCACAGACCTTGAGATGCAGTATCCAGGGAAACCTGGGAACTTAGCGCAAGGTGCTGAACGGGTCAGTGCATGATCCAAGGCTCCTAATGGTTCACCCTATCGAAGACGCCAGAGGCTCCGGTCTCTGGCGTTTTCGTGTTTGAGCACTTGGTCAACTTCTGCCCTTTTGCTTTAACGCACATGTCCGCGCTTACACTGGTTGCGGAGATTCTTCATGTCTATTTCATTCATACGTAAGATGGGAACGGTTGCCGTTCTCGCGGGGCTCGCCGCGTTGTGCACTCGCATGCCGGCGCAGGGACCATTCGGCACTCCTAACGAGAGCAGCGCATTTTCAATTCCGGAAAAGCAGCTAGTCCAGCCGGCAGAACTCAATCGTATTCTGGCGGATAAGAACGGCGACAAGCCGCTTGTTCTTCAGGTGGGCTCGCGAGTGCTGTTTGAGCAGGCGCATATCGCCGGGTCGGAGTTCGCTGGCCCAGGATCGCAGCAGGCTGGGCTCGATCAATTGAAGAAGCGAGTTGCATCCACACCCAAAGACAAAGCCATCGTGCTCTATTGTGGTTGCTGCCCGTGGAATCGCTGCCCAAATGTGGTGCCCGCATTCAAGCTGCTTCAAAGTTTGGGATTCTCGCAAATTAAGGTGCTTTACATAGCTAATAACTTTGGCAGCGACTGGGTTGAAAAGGGGTATCCCGTTGCGCGCGGCCACTAAGGCGCGCAGATGGCATAGCCGATGTGTGTGGTTGGTGAGGGTTCTTCTTTTCGCCGGTCTGTTGCCAGCCATTCCCGTCGCGCCAGTCTGTTTCGCTGCACCGCCAGGGGTGCGCTCGATCGTTGACAAACATGCACCACAGATTAACCGCGTTGACCTCGATGGGCACCGAGTTGATCTGAAGAGTCTGCACGGCAAGGTTGTTCTGCTGAACTTTTGGGCAACGTGGTGCGCGCCGTGTTTGATTGAGATGCCGGCATTCAGTACGTGGCAGCGGCAGTACGCATCGCAAGGACTGCAGGTGGTCGGCATTTCGATGGACGACGATGCTGCGCCTGTTCGGCAGCTTGTAGCCAGGCTGAATGCGAAGTATCCAATAGCGATGGGCGACGCGAAACTGGGCGAGCAGTACGGCGGTGTGATGGGACTGCCATTGACCTACCTCATCGATAGGAATGGCGTAGTGCGGATGCGCTTTCAAGGCGAGACGGACTTGAAGACCATCGAGAGACAATTGCAGACATTGCTCAATCATCGTTGAGTGGTAGCCACTCCCGAGTGAACGCTCGCCTTCTAGTGCACAGGTATGATGCCGGGGAACCAGCGGACCGCATTATCGTGATAAATCTTACGCAGAACAGAATCAGGAAGCCCCAGGCCCTGAGCGAATGTGGATATGTGTGTCGATGGGCGCAAGCGCCGCAAACGATCGCAGTTCAGCAGGCGTGAAACGGCCAGAAACCGCCGCTCCTTCCGCGGATGAATTGGAATTGTCGATTACTTTGGCTTGCGATCGCATTTTGCAGCCAACTGCCGCAGGTAATGTTGCCGCAAGCAGAACGCCGCAGAGGAGGAACCCCTTCATCTGACCACTCCACTCGTACGTGCGCGTGCTTATAATTGTCCTTCAAACAGGACGTCTCTCTTGAGCGGACTATTGAGCGCCCGCCATTTTGCGGATGTAGAGAATAAGATTCCAAACGGTAGCGTCGTTGGCACGCCCCGCAGCTTCAGGAGGCATTTTGTCTTTGCCGTTGCGAATAATATCGAACAAATCGCCATCTGCCTTGGCAGACATGACCTTTCCGTTGGTAAAGTCCGGAATGCTCAAGCCCATGCTCTTGGCAAGATCGGTTTGGCCGTTGCCGTTGTCGCCATGGCA
>JADGNO010000332.1 GCA_017883405.1 Occallatibacter sp.
CTCCATCATTCGATAACATTCTGCTGTCGAGTTCGCCGGAAGTAAGCGCAATCAATGGCGATTTTCTTCGGCTGCCGGTGCAGCCCTCTGCCGGCGACGATTTCGAACTGGGCGCGGTGAAGGGTATCTCAAACCACCTGCGATTCGATGTGGCAACTTACAGACGCCAGACGCGCAACGCTGCTGACGACGATCAGCTATTGAATACGGGGGTCAGCTATCCGATCGCGTTCAACAAGAGCATCACCTACGGCGCTGAGGGGAAACTGCAGATCACTTCTGTCGGGCCGGTGAGCGGCTTTGTGAGCTACTCATACATGGTTGGCATGGAATGGTTCCCTGTTACGGGCGGGCTGTTCCTGGGGCAGGGTGCGCAAGATGCGGCGTCCCACTTGAGCGGACACTTTCCGGCGACACAGGATCAGCGCAACACTCTGGCCACACGATGGAGTGCGAATGTTTCATCCCACCTGCGGTTGTCTGCGGGAGCCAGCTACGGGTCTGGCTTGCCGTTTGCTTATGGAGGCACCAGGGACGATGCGCTGGCGCAATATGGCCCTGAGGTTGTGAGCCGCTTGAATTTTGCACGCGGCCGCGTTTTGCCTCAACTCGCGGTCAGCGCATCGATGAGCGCGGACCTGATTCGCCGCGATCATTTCCAAAGCACACTCCATGTTGACGGCGAAAATCTGAACAACAGATTGAATGTGCTCGATTTTGGCGGCTTGTTCTCAGGCAATGCCATCGCGCCTGAGCGCTCCGTGCTGATGCGTTTGGAAACGCATTTTTAGCGGCTATCAGGGCATCGTGCCTGAAGACTCGGAGAGCGTCCAGGTTCGCATCCTGATCTCAGTGAGATATTAGGTCTCGATGGAGTGCATCAACTACCATCAGGTAAGCGCATGCCCACCAAGCCAAAACTCGGCCAGAATTTTCTGCGCGATGCGCAGGCTGTTGAACGCATTGTGGCTGGGCTTGGCGACCTCTCTGGCCGCACCGTTGTCGAGATTGGCCCTGGAGAGGGCGCCATTACAGGAGCGCTGGTCGCACGCGCAAAGCACGTTGTGGCCGTTGAGCTCGATCATGATCTCGCCCTTCGCCTGCGAGTAAAGTTCCCGGCGGAGAAGGTCACGGTCGTCGAGCATGATGTGTTGAGCTTTGACATTGCGGCGGCGCGGGCCGAGCACGCTACCCAGGGCGAGCGGCTGAGCCTGGTCGGCAACCTGCCTTACTACATTACTTCGCCAATCCTGTTTAAACTGGCGGCCAGCCACGCTGTGCTCGACCTGGCTGTGCTGATGGTGCAGCGAGAAGTGGCCGACCGCATCACTGCTCAACCCGGCTCTCACGACTATAGCGTGCTCTCCGTTACAACGCAGGTATATGGACCGGTTGCGCGGATGTTTACGCTACCTCCCGAGGCATTTTTGCCGCCGCCAGACGTGCATTCCACGGTATTCCGCTGGCGCTTTGCACCGCGCTTTGCCGAACTCGAAATTCAGGAAGTGCCTTTCCTGCGCTTTGTTCGAATGGCGTTTGCGCAGAAACGCAAGACGCTCTCTAACAATCTGCGTGCCGCCGGATATGCCCCCGCCCATATAACCGCTGCGCTTGAGCAGGCTGGAGTCCCACCCCAAGCCCGTGCTGAGGCGCTCACCATCGATTCGTTTGCGATGCTCTCAAAGCTTCTCGCTGAATCCGATGTTGCCGCGCCTTCTGCGTCTTGAGTCGTCACACGCGCAGAATCATTTTGAGCGTGTCGCGGCGCGCGCAGGTCATCCGTTCAAACGCTTGCTGGCCTTCTTCCAGCGCCATTTGCGCGGTCCACGGCCTCAGGTCGATGGCACGGGCGGCCAGCAGATTGAGCGAATGCGTGAAATCTTCCTTCGTGTATCCGAACGACATGAGCACGCGATGTTCGTTGCGAATGCTGGCGGCGAAATTGATTTCGCTGCGTTCCCTGGCTAATCCAAGCAACACGACCGTGCCTGCAGGGCGGCACAGATCGAATGCCTCCCGGCGCGCTTCATCAGTACCGCAGGCGTCAACAACCACGTCTAGGCCCGGGCCTGCGAAGTCGCGTGCCTCGGTTCCCGGATTCACCGCCAGCGTAGCGCCCATGGTTGCGGCCGCCGCTCGCCGGAACTCATTTACTTCTTCAACGAGCACCTCGCGCATGCCCTGTTGAAGCGCCAACTGCAGCACCATGCTGCCCATTGTCCCCGCGCCCACGATGCCGATTCGAAGTTGCGGCTGCAAGGCGGCAAGCCTGAACAGATGCACGACGTTGGCAAGCGGCTCAGCAAGGACTGCCCGCGCGTCGTCGAGCTCATTGGGTATCTCATGCACCTGCGCGGTGGGAACGGCCACATATTCGGCAAAGCAACCGTCGGTTCTGTCCATGCCCAGCAAGCGCAGGTTGCGGCACAGATTGCCCTTGCTGCTTACGCACTGTGCGCAGCGCCCGCAGCTGATCAGCGGATCGGCAACTACGCGGCGGCCCTCTGCTGTCAGGCCAACCAGTTCGTGCCCCAGGATCAGCGGCGGTTTACGTCGCCGGCTGCGCCCCAGAAACCCGGTGACGTCCGCGCCGCAAATCCCCGCGGTCGTGACGGCAATCTCCACCTCGCCGGGCACGATGTGCGGGCGCGGCCAGTCTTCAACCTTGACCATACGCGGAGACGCGTAGACCAGGGCCCGCATCAATTTACTCCTATTGGCTTCCGCAACCCACCACCCCTTGGTGCATTTTCGAACGTCAAAGAACTGAACGGCCAATGATAGGCCAAACTACCGGGTCCGTGGTACCTAGGACGGATGCAGTTTCAGACTTGCCGCAAATGCGCGTAATCTATCAATTAAGGGTGCTTAAGGGGAAGGGTGTGGGGATTCAGCAACTCTGGAACCCCGGCAAGGCCCCAGCGCATCTTCTTAGATGACGAATGAATACGACCGAGCAAACCCGCCCATCGAGTTTTGAAGAGACGCTGGTAAGTGCGCACCGCACCATGATGTTGAGCGAGATTTTGAAGCTCGCGATCGACAGCTTCAAGGCCGCCAAAACGCGCTTTGTGCTCACAGCGTTGGGCATGGTCATCGGAACCGCCTCCGTCATCCTGGTCGTTACCATCGGCATGACCGGCAGGCAATACATTCTTGAGCTGATTCAGAAATTCGGCACCAACTCAGTGGAAGTTGAGTATGCCGGTGGTGGCGCAACCGCAGCGGAGCGCGTCCGCTACAGTGACTTCCTGACCCGCGATGACGAACAGGCTGTGCTGGCTCAACTCCCCGATGTCATGTATTCCTCGCCGGTGATGGACATGCACGACCCCATCAGCTTTGGCGGCGGCGTGGTCAAGGACACGCTGGTGCTCGGCGTCAGTCCGCAGTACCAGTTCATTCACAACCTGCTCGTTCCTGCCGGTCGCTTTTTTGACGATACCGACGAAAGCACGCATCAGAAATGCGCCGTGGTGAGCGAGGCGTTCGCAAAAGAACGCTTCGGCACTTCAGACTCGGCGATTGGCCGCACATTTGAGATCAGCGGAATTCCCTTCACGGTCATTGGCGTCTTCAAAATGAGCGTGAACGATTTTGGCCAGTCTGAGATTGCTGATCAGACCATTCTGATACCGTATTCCGTGGTTCGCTACTTTACCGGAACTGAGCGCGTGAATCAGATCTATTTCTCCATGCGCAGCATGGATGAGGTTCCCGATGCGCAAAAAGACATTATCCGCATCATCAAGGCGCGTCACCGCCCTGACTCAGTTTACAAGGCACAAACGTTAAAAGAACTGCTTGACCTGGCCGATAAAAGCGCCCAGGCGCTGACTGCGGTCCTGGTGCTTGTTGCGGCGGTCACGCTTGCCGTAGGCGGCGTCGGCATTATGAACATCATGCTCGCCAATGTGCGGTCACGCATTCGCGAAATCGGCATCCGCAAGGCGCTCGGTGCGACCTATCGCGAAATAAAACTACAATTTCTGGCTGAAGCGCTCATCATCTCGCTCACCGGCGGAGTCGCGGGCACAATCGTAGGATTAGCCGTGCCGTTGTCTATTCGTCTCTTCACCGACTACCAACTGCCAATCTCAATCTGGTCGGTGATCATTGCTCTTACCGCGGCAACCGTTGTGGGCGTGGTCTTCGGCACTGTACCGGCCACGCGCGCGGCGCAGCTCGATCCGGTGGACGCGCTCAAGTATGAATAACCCCGAGCACGGCGGCGATCAGGACGAAACCGGCGGCCCAAATCTCAAAATCATATACGGCCTGATTGTGCTTGCCCTGATGGCCGCGATCGCAGTGGCTGCGCTTATCGTTTTCCCTTTTTATTTGCGGCGTTAAAACACCCGGACTTTACGGGGTATTGACAAGCCGGCAGAGTTGGGTTACTTTGCATTGTAAAGTGAATGCATGACTGACCTGCACAAAGCTATCGGCGACATTACCAGCATTCGGCGGCAGATGGCGCGCAGCACGGAGTTCCGTGGTTACGGCCCGGTGACGCTGGCGGCCACTGGAGTATCAGCCCTGCTGGCTGCGGCGGCGCAGGCCGAGTGGCTTCCCGACCCCGCAAATCACATTGAGATTTACCTCGCCATCTGGGCCTCAACGGCAATTGTCTCAGCCGCACTGATCGGCACAGAAATGTTCGCTCGCACGCGCCGCATTCATTCCGGCCTGGCTGACGAAATGATCCACATGGCCGTCGAGCAGTTTTTGCCCTCGGCGGGGGCGGGCGCGCTGCTTACCTTCGTGCTTCTCCGCTTTGTACCCTCGGCCATGTGGATGTTGCCCGGCGTGTGGCAGATTATTTTCAGCCTTGGCATTTTCGCCTCCTGCCGTTTTCTTCCACGCCTGATGGTTGCGCCCGGCGCATGGTACCTGCTGACGGGGCTGGTCAGCATTTCACTTGCGGGCAACCGCGCGCTCTCACCCTGGACCATGGGCATTGCGTTTGGGCTTGGCCAGTTGCTGGTGGCCGCAGTGCTGATGTTTCATGCGTCGGAGGCAGGCGATGACAACTAAAAAGCCTCAACGCGGCAGCCAGGGCCGCTTCGCTTACGAGGGCCTCGACCGCGTGATCCATGAGCGCGCCCGGCTCAGTGTTCTCACCTCGCTTCTCACTCACCCCAAGGGCGTAGCCTTCGGCGATCTGAAAGAACTGTGCTCGCTTACCGACGGCAATTTGAGCAGGCATCTTCGCGTGCTCGAGCATGCCGGCATGGTGGAAATAGCCAAGGGCCACGAACGCAATCGTCCGCTTACTGTTTGCCGCATTACAACTACGGGCCGCAAACGCTATCTCGAATATCTCTCCACGCTCGAACAAGTTGTGCGCGATGCCGCCAAGGGCGCACAAGATCCTGCAACGGCCAGCCTGGTGCGCAGCCTGCTTCCGTCGCGCGCTTAACTTTTTTTGCCAACCCGCTTTGCATTGCAAAGCGCTATTTATACAAGGTGACTTTACAATGCAAAGTTCAGCCCTCCCCAAACACGTCGCCATCATCATGGACGGAAACGGCCGCTGGGCCGCACGGCGCGGCCTGCCTCGCATGGCCGGGCATCGTGCCGGCATCGCATCCGTACGCCGTGTCGTCGAACATGCATCGGACGCCGGCATTCGCTGCCTCACGCTCTACGCTTTCTCATCTGACAACTGGCGCCGCCCTTCAGCCGAAGTGCAAAGCATCTTCTGGTTGCTGCGCGCATTTCTGCGTTTGCAGACCGCTCGTCTTCGCGATCGTGGAGCGCGGCTGGAAGTAATCGGGCGCCGCGATCGATTGCCGGCCGCTGCACTTAGCGCGATCGAAAATTCTGAACGAGCCACGGCAGACGGCACAGGGTTGCATCTGCGCGTTGCTATCGACTACTCCTCGCGCGACGCGATTGCGCGCGCGGCATTTCACGCGGCGGATGCACTTGGGCCGCGCCGATTCATGTCGCCCGACCTCTTTGGCCCCATGCTGATGCGCTCGCTCACTGCCGATTGCGGTGATGTGGATCTGCTGATCCGCACCGGCGGCGAGAAGCGCCTGTCAGATTTCCTGCTGTGGGAGTGCGCCTACGCCGAACTGCTGTTTACGGATCGCATGTGGCCGGAGTTCGACGAATCTGATCTCGACGCAGCGATTGCCGATTTCAGCCATCGCCAACGCCGCTTTGGTGCGGTCCCTGAGCCGGCGCCTGCGCTCAATTCCGCAGTCGCATGCACTTGATCTTTTTTTCATCACTAACTTTGCAATGCAAAGTAACTTTATCGATTGGAGAACTTCCGTGAGTGACCTGTCCATATTGCAGAATACCTTGCAAAATCGCTTCAAATCGCAATCCATGGGATTCAAGCTCATCGTTGTGTGCGGACTTGCGCTGCTGATGACTATCCCTGCACTCTTTGTATTTTCACTGGTGAACGAACGAAGGAACCGTGCCGACGATGTGACGCGAGAGATCAGCCGCAATGTTGGCGGCAAGCAAACATTTCTCGGACCCACGCTGGCTATTCCCTACGATGTTCCGCCGCAGGCGCAGGGCGACCAGACCAGGCACGGAACTTATCTTGTCTTTCCGGCTCAAGGAATCGCCATGCTGAAAACAAATACTGAAGAACGGCACCGCTCACTCTTCCGCGTGCCCGTTTTTAAATCGGAGGCGAAGCTGGACGCTTCATTCGATCTAACTGGCGTTCCCGCCTTTGCTCCGCGTGGCGCGGTACTGGACTGGAGCCGCGCGGAGATCGTTGTCGGCGTGACCGACGCGCGCGGAGCTCTGGCGGACGCGCTCATCACAATCGATGGGAAGACAATGACAATGGTTCCGGCGCAGACCGCAGACCATATCTCAATTGGCGTGGACGCGGGGCGGCCGGTGTATCTCACACTCTTTGGGGTGAAGGCCGCGGCCGTTGCGCAACCCGGCGCGCAGTTCAAGGTGAGCTCGACGCTGCGATTCTCTGGTGCGCAGCGCGTTGCTGTTCTGGCTTTCGGAAAGACCACGCGATTCAGCGCGCAGGGAGACTGGCCGAGCCCGGGGTTCGATGGAGGCTTTCTTCCGGTGGAGCGCACGATCACCAAATCCGGATTCACGGCAGAGTGGTCAGTGCCGTTCATCGCGCGCGGTGTTCGCGCGGAGGGACCGGCCGAATCGATAGGCGATTTGCAGGAGAGCGACCTCGGGATCACTTTTGTTGAAGTTGCCGATCCATATCAGTCGGTCAACCGCTCGCTCAAGTACGTGCCGCTCTTTCTGGGCCTGGTGTTCCTTTCGTATTTCATTTTTGAAGTTACGTCGGGCAAGCGCGTGCATCCGGCGCAATATATCCTGGTCGGCTTTGCGCAAATCATTTTTTACCTGCTGTTGCTTTCATTCGCGGAGCGAATCGGTTTTGATTTCGGCTTTCTGACCGCGGGCGCGGCTACGGTCATCCTGCTGTCAGTGAATGCGGGATGGATTTTCGCCAGC
>JADGNO010000002.1 GCA_017883405.1 Occallatibacter sp.
ACCCCAATTAACACCGAAGTTTTGGAAATATCCGCAATTCCGGAATTGTCGAAAAGATCCACAATAGATGTCATTTCACGATGCGGGCTGACTGCCTATGGCGGATCGAATGAGGGCGTGTAATCATTTGGCCCTCACTCTGGTTCCAATTAATGTCTTAATGGCTATAAATCTTGCCGCCTTTAGTTCATGGAATTGTTGTTTAAGAAATGAGGCGAACGCTTTTATGCGGTCATTCTGTTCACGAAATTGACGTTTTCGACTCTGGTGGTTAATGCTCTCGAAACAGTTGCTTACAATTTCACCTTGTTCACGGAATTGTTAATCGTCGCCACGTAATGCGAACGAGTATCCTAAGGACCTTGCCGGATACCGTTTTCCTCTGCCTGCCTGATCAGCGCAGTAGCGTCGTCGGGCAGCAGGAATCGCTCTTTCACAAGTCTCTCAGCGGCATTCCTGAACTCGACTAAGTAAGCATCTTTATTGGGGTAGCGTTCTTCAAGGGACCTGCGCCGATCTCCGGTGGCCAGCCGTTCCTGCTTAGTGGATGCAAAGGGAATAAAACTCCCGGTCAACGTGCAAAATCCATCTTCGTATGACCGGTTGTTGAATAAATTCCATCCCGTATAGGTGCCGATCGGAACCTGGATGAATACACTGCGGATTCCGCCCAGGTCGTTTCCGTCGGCATCCACCTGCGGCACTAGGGTACCGTAACGCGCCGTTTCTGCCCTCGGCAGCGCTCCATCAAGAACGCCGCTGGCATCATCGGGCCGATAACCTTTGCCGAAATCAAGCACGTGAAGCGGATTGTTCAGGGCTAGGAACTTCACCGCCGGACGGCTCACTCCACCATAGTTGTTGGCGGGAATCTCCGGAAAATGAACCTGATCGGCCGCGACAAGATTTCCGGCGGCGATAGTCGGCCGCGTGCTCGGCGGCGGTTCGGTGCCGGTTGTAATCCATGCCGTCAACGCTTCCAGAAGTGCTCGCGCCGTCCACGTATGTGGGTTTGGATTTGGCTGTTGCTGGCAGAGGCCGAACGGCGCTTGCGGGGCCAGCGGTAAGGCCGCAGCCGAATGCTGCGTGGACACCATCAGATAGCTGCGGACGTTCGGCGGATCGGGAACGTCCCTCATTCCCAGCGGGTCGGTGAAGCCCAGCGACTGGCGAACCTCCCACATCTCCAGCGAGGTTGCCAGGTGAATGATCTTCGGGCAGGTGCTCGTCGTAATGCAGCGGTCGAGCAGACCCTTGGTGCGTCCTGTCAAAGGATCGGTTTCTCGACCGTAAGTGAAGGGAAACTCCGCACCAGGGACTTGGTTGTCTACCTCTGAAGTTCCTGCTGCGCGGCCAGGCTGGCCCCAGCGAACGTTCAGCGGAAGCAGGCCACCTCCCACTTCAGGAAAAGCGCCGTCAAAGACGATCTTGCCGTCCTCGCCCAGGTTGAACCCCAGGTTGATAAATGTACGAATAAATCGCCCGCTTTGCGACTGCCCCATCATCACCGCTTTGGCATGCGGGATGTGTACCGGGTTTGCCGTCCCATTGTCGTCCTGGCCCGCCGTCTTTAGAAACGTACCGAGATCTCTGGCTGCGGCAAAGCCAAGGCCGAGAACTGGCGGCGCTTGGACGCGGTAGGTGACTTCATAAAGCCAGCCAGGCTTGAATCCCGCGGGATAGCAGATATGCGTGGCGCTCGGTGTTGCCGGCGCGCCATTCTGTCCGCAGGTGGCAAAGGACCACTCCACGTTCGCGATAGAAGTGCGCTGGCCCTGCTGTCGGCGGCGAACCGTCAGGGTCGGAAGAAATCCATCCGCAAGTGCGTTGCGGTTGTCGGTACTTACCGTGGGATAGGGGGTCGAACTCGCGTTGAACCAGCCACTCGACAGGCTCAGCGTGTCTGTCGAAGTATTCGGTACCAGCTCGCTCCTTACGATTCCGGTGATCGCCGATCCGTCGGGGTTACGCGCCACCGGAACAGACATGGTCATGCGTCCGCCGCCCGGCAGGATGTCCGCCTGCCAGCCAAACCAGATCATCGTATAGCCCTTGCGCTCCATGAAACCGTCGCCGGCATTCACCAGGTTGTTGATGTCCGCTACCTGGCCGGGAACGTTGGCGTTAAAGAGCTGAAGGCCGCCCTTATTGCCGCGATTGACGATATTGAAAAAGAGAATGCCATTCGACTTCGACAGATTGACGGGCCGCACAATGTCGATGTCGGTGACGTATTCCACCATTCCACGAGCATTCGTTGGCGCTAACTGGATGTCTTGGATGAGTGCGTTTCCGGGTGCCTTCGGATCGACTTCGCCAAATGCCTTACCGGTCAGCCGCTCATAGGGCCCGACAGTACCAAAGCTGATACCACCGAATGCGGGTTCAGTTTTCGCAATTTGAATGCGCGTGATGCGGGCCTCGGCGGGAATGGCCAAAAGAGCCGCCATGGCTATCGAGACAAAACAGCTCCTCATTTCTCCTCCATCTCCTTTTCGCATTGCGCGGACGCGCTGCCAACCATACACGGCAATGGCGCTATTCAAGCCAGAAGCCATACCTAATCAATGGATCAAAGGCCTGAGCTGGGAAAACGGCTGGCCCCTCATTCACGATCAAGCAACTTCTCCAATATGCATCGCCGCAACCTAATCAGTCGATCATGAAAAAGCCCAACCCGCAGGTTGGGCTTTCTTGCACCTCGCACTGCTTACGCGCGGCCGGCAAACTCCCGCGTCTCCGTGTACACCTTCACTTTTTCGCCCACTTCAATATAGAGCGGCGCCTTGATCTCAAGTCCCGTCTCAAGACGCGCCAGCTTGGTTACCGTGCCGCTGGTATCGCCGCGCGCGCCCGGTTCCGTGTAGCTCACCGCCAGTTCCACCTTTTCCGGCAGCTCCAGCCCAATGGGATTGCCATTAAATTTCTGTAACTGGATGATTGCGCCCTCTACCAGAAACTCCAGCGCGTTACCCATCATGGCTTCGGTCAGTGTCAGCGTGTCAAAGCTGCTCTGGTCCAGAAAGTACGAGCCATCTCCATCGCTGTAGAGATAAGAAGCCTCAACTGTCTCCAGGTCAGGCTCTCTAAACTTGTCGCTGGCCTTGAAAGTCTTGTCGAACACCGCTCGAGTGAGCAGGTTGCGCATCTTCAGCCGCACCAGTGTCTGGCCGCCCCGTGCCGTCGGCGTCGACAACTCGACATCCATGCAGTAAAAAGGTGTGTTATCGAGCTCAAAATACATCTTGCGCTTTACGTTGATGGCTTCAATCACGCTGGCCATAAATTCCCCGGAAAATCGAAATAGGCCGACAGAGGATTTCTGCGGCCCCTGTCCATTATAGGTTCGCGGTTCGGCTCATCATCGCCAAAGCATTTGACTCACCTGTGCTCCTTCTGAGAAACTCTCGCCCATGCGGTACATTGGAAAGATTGAATATGCAGAAGCGCGTAAGATGCGCCAGCGCAACACGCGCCTCTATCGTGCACTACATACACCTATATGGATTTGGGTCTTTTTTCTGTCTCCGGGTCCACTCACTTTCAGCCTTTTTGCCCACGGTTTTTCGCTGTGGAACGGCACCTGGCTCGCCATAGTGCTCACCGGTGTCTTTACCGCCGCCTATTTTGGCCAGCTACCTGGCTGCGAGCCACGGCCTTATATTCTCCGTTTTGACGAAGACCGGCCAAACCCGCTCTATCGCAGAATCTGCTACACCTTCGCCTGGAACGCGGTCATCAATTTCGCGCTGCTCAACCTCGCCGGCCTGGTCATCGCTGCATTTTTTCGCCTACTCGCCCATCTGCGCCATTGTTTTGTGCCTCGGCCTGCTGGGCAAGCTGCCCCGCGTCGGACCCTCCACCAGGCATGAAGGCACCGAGCGCCGCTATTTCTACGGCTCGGTCTGGGCCGTCACTATCTCGCAGACCATCCTGCTGATCGTCTGGAAGATGATGCCGACCTCCCCGATCGCCATCGACGTCAGGCTGACCGTCTATGCCGTCACCTTGGCCTTTACGGGCATGGCAGCGTGGCAGGGAATGCTCCCGCGCACCCGCCCCATCCTCCCCGGCGAAATCATGGTCTCCGACTAGCCCTACTACTGATAACTGGGAATGCCTTGGTTGCCGATAACGGCAACCAAGGCTCCGTTGCAGACATATCGCTGTTGTTGGTGATCTAAATCACATTTTCTCGTGCCCCAACAGCGGTATAACCTAGTTGCCATGTGTCTAGCCATCCCAGGTAAAGTGGAAGAAATCTCGACCGACGGCCTTATCCGCATCGGCCGCGTCAACTTCGGTGGAATCGTCAAAAACGTCTGTATGGACTACGTTCCCGAAGTTCAAGTGGGCGACTATACCATTGTCCACGTTGGGTTTGCCATCTCCAAAATCGACGAGGAGACAGCCGAGCAAACCCTCAGGGACTTCCGCGAAATGGGCATGCTCGATGAAGAGCTAGCCAGTGAGGATGAAGCCTTCGCCCGCGCCGCCAAGGCACCGCAATCGAGCTGCCCCGATGGCAGTTGCGGAGGCGAATGAAGTACCTCACCGAGTTTCGCAATGGCGAAATTGCGCAACGCATCGCCCGTGAAATTCAACAAGCCGTCACGCGCCCATGGAAAATCATGGAGGTCTGCGGCGGGCAGACGCACTCCATCATCAAGAACGGCATTGATCAAATGCTGCCAGCCGGACCTGAAGCGAGCATCGAAATGGTGCACGGCCCTGGCTGCCCCGTCTGCGTTACTCCGCTTGAATTAATCGACAAGGCGCTTGCCATCGCCGCGCAGCCCGGCGTCATCTTCTGCTCGTTCGGCGACATGCTTCGCGTTCCCGGCACCGACAGCGACCTCTTTCAAATCAAGGGCCGCGGTGGCGACGTGCGCATTGTTTACTCGCCGCTCGACGCTGTCGATCTCGCCGTCAAAAATCCTGACAAGCAGGTAGTCTTCTTCGGCGTCGGTTTTGAAACCACCGCTCCGGCCAACGCCATGAGCGTGCACCTTGCCAAGCGTCGCGGCCTTACCAATTTTTCTGTTCTCGTATCGCACGTACTGGTGCCGCCGGCCATTGACGCAATTCTCAGTGCGCCCGGCAATAAGATCGATGCGTTTCTCGCCGCAGGTCACGTCTGCAGCGTCATGGGTTATTGGGAGTATCCGCCGCTCGCTGAAAAGTTTCGCGTGCCCATCGTCGTCACCGGGTTCGAGCCGCTCGACCTGCTCGATGGCATTCGTCGCGCCGTGCTGCAGCTTGAGTCGGGCCGCCACGAGGTCGAAAACGCCTACAGCCGCGTCGTCACTTACGATGGCAATCGCGCCGCGCAAAAACTGTTGTCTGAAGTTTTTGAAGTCACCGATCGCGCCTGGCGGGGCATCGGCGTCATTCCTAAAAGCGGCTGGCGTCTCAATAAGGACTACCGCGACTACGACGCAGAACTCCGCTTCCACATCACCGGCATCCACACTCAGGAGTCGCCGCTCTGCCACGCAGGCGAAGTGCTGCGCGGAGCCATCAAGCCCGCCGAGTGCCCGGCCTTCGGCAAAGAATGCACACCGCGTCATCCGCTCGGCGCCACCATGGTTTCAAGCGAGGGCGCCTGCGCCGCATACTACAACTACGGCCGCTTCCTGTCCGCAGAAGAGCTCGCCAGCGCCGGCTCAGGACTCTCTGGAGCCGCCCATGTCTGAATTGATTTCTTGTCATAGGGCTTCGTTGAAGGGTACGGGCTTCAGCCCGTACATTATGCGCCACCAATTTATTGGGGCTTTAGCCCCTGAGGGAAATCTGGGAGCCGCGCATGTCTGAGCCATCGAACACCGGCACTCCTGATTTCTCCAACTGGTCCTGCCCGCTTCCACTCGCCGACTATCCCACCATCGTCATGGGCCACGGCGGCGGCGGCAAGCTCGGCAACGAACTCGTCGAGCACCTCTTCCTGCCAGCCTTCCGCAATCCTGAGCTTGAAAACCTAGGCGACGCCGCAGTGCTCGAACTTTCTTCTGGCAGCTTCGCCATGAGCACTGACTCCTTCGTGGTGCAGCCGCTGTTTTTCCCCGGCGGCAACATCGGCGAACTCGCCGTCAACGGAACGGTGAATGATCTCGCGGTCTCCGGTGCCGATCCAAAATTCCTGAGCGCGAGCTTCATCCTTGAAGAAGGATTTCAACTGGCCCAGCTCGCCGCCATCGTGCAATCCATGGCCGCGGCTGCCGCAAGTGCGGGAGTCAAAATTGTTACCGGCGACACCAAGGTCGTCGAGCGCGGCCACGGCGATGGCTGCTACATCAACACCGCCGGCATCGGCCTTCTGCGGCAGGGAATCAGCGTCGGCCCGCATCGCGCTCAGCCTGGCGACGCCATCCTTGTCTCCGGCACCATCGGCGACCACGGCATGGCCATCATGAGCGTGCGCGAGGGCCTCGAATTCGAAAGCCAGATCCGCTCCGATTGTGCTTCACTCAACGGCATGATCGCCGCTGTGCTTCAGGCAACAGGGAACGCAGTGCACACCATGCGCGATCCAACCCGCGGCGGCCTTGCTTCAACGCTCAACGAAATCGCAATCTCTTCGAATGTCGGCGTGGCCATCGACGAAACGCGTCTGCCCGTGCGGCCTCAAGTGCAGTCGGCGTGCGAACTGCTCGGCCTCGATCCCGTGTACGTAGCCAACGAAGGCAAGGCAGTCTTTTTCGTAGCGCCGGAAGCAGCAGAGTGTGTTCTTGAAGTTCTGCGTGGCCATCCGCTCGGTCGCGATGCAGCCCACATCGGCCACGTCACCACGGAACACAAGCGCATGTTGGTGGCGCGCACCGCCATGGGTTCCAACCGCGTCATTCCCACCCAAATCGGCGAGCAACTCCCCCGCATCTGCTAGTTGGATAGTTGCGACTTCACAATTTCACAAAAACTGTGAAGACGCGGAGCCCGTACGTTTAGGTGTGCCAGGCCAAATGGCCGTTGTGTATACTTTTTCCTATTCCTCTGGAGGTTACACAGTGAAACTTCAAGTCAGCGTGGTATTGGGCCTGATAACGCTCTCGGTCGGGGCCTTTTCCCAAAGCCCCGCCGACCCCATCGAAACACCGCTCAAAGCCGCGCCTCAGCGTCTCAAAGACGGCGCTACCGTCATCAAATGGAAGTCCGACTACACCTACGAGACCTTAAGGAAAGGCACCAACAGGCTCGTCTGCTACGACCGCTCCGGCCAGCCTGGTCAGCAGCCGTTTGCCGTCGAATGCACCAGCATCGACAACCTCGACCGCGTTGCCCAGAACTTGAAGCTCGAAGCGATTCCCGATAAGAAAGCCAGCCTTGCCGCCTTCGACGCCGCAGAAAAAGATGGCACCCGCGTCAAGCCCGAGTTCGGCTCCGTCTGGTATCACGTCAATGGCGCTGATGTCGAACACACACGGACACACATAACCGTTGCGGTTCCGGGAGCCACCGGCCAATCACTTGGCTTGCCTGAAGACGGTAAACAGGGCGGCGTGTGGGTTATGAATGCCGGAACATCGACGGCCCACCTCATGATTCCCGGTGAATGAGCGGAGTTTTCAGCATCGATGTCCTTTGCTATCGCTCAGGCTGCGCAAGGATGGCGCACTCTCAGGCTTGTGATAATCGGAGAATCAGTCCTTACTCAAACCGCGCGAAAGCCTGCTCCACTTTGCCGGGAATGGTGGCGGGCGTTTCGCCCAGTTTCTGGCTGATCTCCAGAACAAGCGCCGGAGGCTCCTTCAAATTCTTGAGGGCCTTCACCGTCGCCGGCCAGTCGATGCTTCCATCGCCGGGCCAGAGATGTTCGTCCTTCAATCCCTGATTGTCGTGCACGTGCACCTGCGCAATGCGATCGTTCAGGATCGCAATGGCCGCGTCCGTGCCGGACGTAATATGCGCGTGGCCCAGATCGAGGCAGACACCGATCTGCGGCAGGTGTCCCATCTCCAGAATCAGCATCAGGTGTTCCGGCGTTGTCGGCTCGCTCAGCAAGTTCTCAATCAGGATGCATACGCCGAGCGCGTGCGCAAATGCGCCCAGATGCTCGAGCGCCGTGATGGCATTCTCAATGGTGCGCGGCGACCACAGGTCATCGCGTTCGCCCAGGTGCACTACAAGATTGCGAAAGGGAATATGCTCGGCGCTTTCAAGCGCACGCTTCACTTCATCCATTGCATCAATACGGCGCGATTTTTCAGGATGCAGCACGTTCACCGCCGGCGCACCGGCTCGTCCCATCTCGCGATCGGGATAGAGTGGCGCATGCATGGACCAGGGCTGCAGAGTATTTGAGCGAAACCAGTTTGCCAGCTCCGACACATGCTCGCGGCTGGTGTAATCAAAATGTTGCCGGGCCGCAAAAATCTCAACGGCTTCCGCGCCGGATCGGCTTGCCAATTCCAGCAATCCAGGGTGCATCCGTTGATTCAAAAACAGGTGAGTGGAGAGGACGCGCAGCATTTTCTAGAGATTCCTCGCATCGGAACGGCTTTTGCGCCGGTTCCGGTGCTGTTCCTATTGTCGCATTTCTGCAGCAACACAAATTGCAGGCCGGTATTGCGCAGCTTGGTGCACGCCGTGCGGACATTGGTTGCGAAAGCGCGCAGGGGCTAAACAGCTCGCAGAAAAACTCCATCAGCGATGTCGTTTTGAAGGGTACGGGCTTCAGCCCGTACGCAAACGCATGCAAGATGGGCGGGGCTTTAGCCCCTGAGGGAACGCAATTTCCAAATCCCAACGCACTGTCGTCTTTTCCGCACCCTGTAAAAGCCCGAATTCGTCTTTGGCCGGTATTCGGCCAAACTAGAAGCCGGGCCCTGTTCCATAGCACCCCACAGCGAGCTAAAGCCATTTGGCCCGATCATCGTCTAAACTCTTGAAAAGCCATTTACCGGATTCGCGAGCGCATTGCCCGGCTGCTGGGGCAGCCCGAGCAAAGCCGATATAATCGGAGTGGCTTTTCCGTGCGTGTTCCAGGCGGTCCAATGTGGCGCTGGGGTATGGTTGTTCTAAAAAGAAGCCGCACGTACCGTAACGGACGCGCAGTTTTTACTGGAGTATTGCTCCAGCAAGTCACATCGAGCTTTTTCGCCCTCGCGGCACGGAGCGGGTCTTTCCTGGACCGCACTCTCCACCGCCAGGTTTTAAAAGGCCGGGGTGAGATCGAATACGGAGACAATGATGCTTAAGAAGTTGACGCTGACGACCTTTATTTTGATTGGAATGGCCGCGCTCGCCGGCGTTCCTGCACTCGCGCAGGACAAAGCCGCACCGCAGCCAAAGCGTGCCAGCGCCCCCTCCTATCGCCAGTTTGATATTGGTGGCAGTTTCTACAAGACTTTCGTTACCAACACCAGCGGCATGGGATTTCAGCAGACGCCGACATCCGGCATGGGCGGCCTCATCGAAGCTCGCCGCCTGTTCAGTCCTCTGCTCGGCTTTGAAATGGCAGTCTCATTCGGCACCGGCGGACAGAACTACGCGCCCCTCGCCACAGCCTGCGCGCTCACCTGCAATAATCCGGTAGTCAAAATCGGCGGCCGGCAGGTTGAAACGTCGCTGGACTACGTACCCTCAATGAAGATCGGCAACCTGCGTCCGTTCCTGGTCGGCGGCCTCGGCGTCTTCATCAGTGTTCCTGATTCCACGCCGCTTGGAAATAACACATCGATCCGCGGCGCGTACATCTACGGTGGCGGCGTGGAATACGACATCAGCAGGCGCCTGGGCATCCGTGGCCAGTATCGCGACACCTGGTACAAGGCACCGAATATTTCGTCCATCTATCCGGCGGACGGCCAATACACGCATTCCGCCATGCCGATGGGCGGCGTTTACTACCGCTTCTGAACTTCAGTTGCCGGCGGGAAATCTCGACGCGGTGTCGACATTTCCCGCAGGTGCTCGTCTATTTCGATTAGAGCTCGGCAGTTTGCGGTGCGGATTTCCCGCTTATTTTGAAGCGCTTCTCTACTCTTGCGGTCCTTTATTCCCTTGGTGTGCCCATCAATTCCTGCGGCCCCGGATATGAGGACCGAAGTACCGACCCCCTTCTTCCAGGCTGCTCTCCTGCCACCCATTTGCGCATCCAATAACTACGCTCATAACAGTCTCAATGCCAGCGCAGAACTTACAAAACTAATCAGGAGGTCATAAACCATGTCTTCCCACAAAGGTCTGAATCTTCTTTTGGCCCTTATTCTTGCAGTCGCAGCTTGCGCATCCGTACACGCCCAGACTTCGGTCGGCGTCAGTCTTTACGGAGCATTCAATGGAACAACCACCGGCAACAATGTGCAGGAAAGCCCCTCCAACTCCGCGGGCGGCCTCATCGAACTTCGCCACATCAGCAATCCAATCTTTGGATATGAGGCCACGTACTCTTACAACCGCGCCAACACGTCTTACCGCTGCAACGGGACTAGCTGCCCCGTGCTTACTCCCGCGCTGGTATCCGCAAATGCACACCAGGTGACGGTTGACTGGGTTCCCTCAATTCACGTGGCCAACCTGAGGCCGTTCGGCGTGCTTGGTGTGGGTTTGTTGCTGAATGAACCAGCGGGCAGCCAGACCAATACCACAAGCTCTGCGCGCGCCGTGTATGTATACGGAGCGGGTTTGGACTGGGGACTTTTGCCTCACCTGGGCTTGCGTTTCCAGTATCGCGGCAATCTCTACAAATCGCCCGATCTTAGCAAGCTCTACACATCCATCAACGCGTTCAGGCACACGTCAGAGCCCATGGTGGGCGCGTATATCAGCTTCTAGTAAGTCAACCTCCCCAAAGCGCATGCTGTAACAATTCGCTGCAGCATGCGCAAGGGAAGGCGTTTTCGGAAGCGTCAGCCTCAACCCACCGGGCATAGGCTGGCAGAGACAAATGAATGTTGGCCGACCCCAGAAAAACGCCTGTTTACCAAGGCATAACCTCCGGGTAGACGACTGTCGTTAGCACATAATATGTCCGGTGTTTTTAGCAAGTGAAGTGTCCGCACAGCGGGCGGCGAGGATGGAGCCATGCGCGAGAGCATGGAGATCTATCCGCAGACCGCAGCGGAGCGGGCGA
>JADGNO010000333.1 GCA_017883405.1 Occallatibacter sp.
CCCGTCCGCGTCCGGCCGAAGTCTGCAATATCAATTTCGCCCCGAGGTAATTTAGTGGAATCATCACCCCGATTACCAGAAGCGGCGCCACAGCATCCGGAATTCCCGCCCACTCGACCAATCCGTGCAACAGACCGGCGCCGGCCAAATAGCTGATGGAATAAAACGCAGCGTAGACGGCGCACCTGACGACGGTCAGGTGTGCCGAAAAAACGTAGCGGGCGTTTCCAGCGGCGGAAATCGCGATGCCGAGGACGAAGGCCAGAGCATAGGCCAGTTGATAAGACATTACCAAGCGTAGCAGCAGGTACGCGAGGTAGGACACCGCGGTATTGACAGCCCCCACTGCGAGAAAACGGGAGTAGTGTGCGGCGCGCCCGCCCCCAGTCGCGGCCTGCTTAGGTGTCACGTATCAGCCCTTCCAAGAGAGTTTCCGGCCGTCCGTACCCGGGCTATTGAAGAGAGCTTGGAATGGCGATTCAAGCTTTCCGCTTCATGACTTCGGCGAGAAAAACGTCATAGTCGCGGATGTAATCGCCGGCATCGTAGTGATGAGAGGCGAATACGACCAGGACCGCGTCATGCGTGTATTTGTACTGGATACCCCATGTCATTGGCGGCAGGTAGAGTCCCTTGTTGGCAGCATCCAGCAGGAATTCCTGTCGCCTATGGCCGTCGTCGGCGACCACCGCGCAGCTGCCCCTTACGCACACCAGAAACTGATGGCAAACCCGGTGCGCGTGTTCCCCTCGGGTTTTTTCGCTCGGTACGTCGAAAACTATAAAATAGCGCTGGCAGGGAAACGGGATTTCCTTTTCGAACTCGCCGGCCGAGAGGTTCCCGCGCAGATCTTTGACAAGAGTAAGGTTGTGGAGGGTGACGCCGCGCACGGCTGTAACGGCCGGACCCTGGTCGGCCGTCACCAGGGGCGCACCGCTGTGCTGGTGATCGGAATCCACATATCCGCTGATGCGAGCCGGATTTCCGATAACAACGGCATGCGGCGGAACGCTGCGGGTCACCACCGCGCCGGCCCCCACCATGGCATTGCGGCCGATCGTGACGCCGGGCAGGATGGTGGCATTGGCGCCGATGGAGGCTCCCGCGCAAACACGCGTTCGCGTGAACTGCTCCGGATGGTGTTTGCTGCGCGGGAACGGGTCGTTGGTGAACGTCACGTTCGGCCCGATGAAAACATCGTCTTCCAGGGTCACGCCGTCCCAGACCTGGACGCCGCACTTGACCGTGACGCGATCGCCGAGGATGACATCGTTTTCGATGAAGACGTGATCGCAAATATTGCAGTCTTTCCCGACGCGGGCCCCCGGCAGCAAATGGGAAAAGGCCCATATCCGCGTGCCTTCGCCAACTGACGCCGTCTCGCAAAGACCATGAGGGTGAACAAAATATTTCATTGCTGTTGCCCCTTCGACTTACGCTCATCGGCAGATGGAAATTCTTTTTCCAGCATTACGATCGCCAGAGGACGGCCCTTGGAGTTTTCATACGCGCGCCACGCATAGGAACCCACCAGGCCGATGCCGAAGATGTTGAGTGCCCCAAAGAAAGTGATGAGCAGAGCCGTCGCGGTATAACCCGGGACCGAAATGACCCCTACCAGACGCGCCGTCACTATCAATGCTCCGAGAGCAAGGCTGATCGCCATGCCGAGACCTCCCACGCCCATCAGCACCTTGATCGGGAAATCGGTGAATGCAAAAACGCTGTCAAGCAGGTAATTGAATTTCTTACCAAACGTCCAGGCTGATTTTCCGTGCCGCCGTTTCTGTCTCTCGTAGGTGACAATGCGCCGGCGATACCCGAGCCAGAACAGAAGCGCCACGAGCGAGGAGTGAGCCTCTTCAAATTGCAACAGTCGATCGCGGAATTGCCGGTTGCAGCCGAACACGTCAACTCCGCCAACCGGAACGTCATGCATCACAAAT
The DNA here is from genome assembly GCA_017883405.1 of Occallatibacter sp. GTDB lineage: Bacteria > Acidobacteriota > Terriglobia > Terriglobales > Acidobacteriaceae > Telmatobacter. The sequence continues at coordinate 1,947 of JADGNO010000333.1, forward strand.
GTACGATATAGCCGCCAAAACGCCTGTGCGGTAATGCGGGCCATCCAGGGATCCTGCCGTGATTCCCTTGTTCCGATCACGACATCGACATCTTCCTGCGCGAGAATGGAAAAGAAACGTTCGACAAGTGCCGGCGGTTCCTGCAAATCGGCCGCCATAACGGCCAGATATTTTCCACCGGCGGCGGCAAGGCCAGCGCGAATGGCCGCGAAGGAGCCAAAATTACGCGACAGGAGCAGCAATTTGGCCTTCATGCCCAAGCCGGGCAGCCTCTCTTCCAGCAATTGATAACAACGATCCGGGCTGCCATCGACGACAAAAACCGTCTCCAGCTGCCCCCCGAGCCGCCGATTCATATCAGAGACCTCGGCAAGCAGGTCCGGTATGGAATCCTCATTCTTGAAAACCGGTATCACCAGCGAATACATGTCAAGCGTTCCAGCTGTTGATCGCGGAACAGACAATATCCACCTCGTCATCGGTCATTTCAGGAAAGCAGGGAAGTGTCAAAACCTGTTCAGCGGCCCTCTCGGTTTCAGGCAAGGCAGTTGGCCGCGCCAAAGCGGTCCAAACGGCCTGCCGGTGATCCGGAATGGGGTAATGCACATCCACCGGCACCTTGTTAGCTGCGAGGTGCTGGCGGAGCTTCTCCCGACGTTCCGTTCGTATTACGTACAGGTGGGCAACAAAATCCTCCCCGCCAATTCGTGGGCAATTCACCATTGGGTGACGCATGTGTTTGCTGTAGCGAGCTGCAACCTCGCGCCGCCGGGCATTCCAGCCGTCGAGTAAGGGCAGCTTGCAGCGCAAAACGGCGGCCTGCAATTCGTCGAGCCTGCTGTTGCGCCCCCCCGGCAGGTCGTATCGGTACTTCCCCGACCATCCGTATTGCCGCAACTGCCGCAGGCGGCCGGTAAGCAATGCATCCTTGCTGACCACAGCCCCACCATCCCCCAGTGCGCCAAGGTTCTTGGTCGGATAGAAGCTGAAAGCGGCCAGTGTACCCCACGCACCGGCGCGCTTGCCGTTCGAGGCCGCGCCGTGGGCCTGCGCACAATCCTCCATCACGGGGATGCCTGCGGCTTCCGCAATCCTCATCAGGGGCGGCATGTCGGCCATGCGGCCATAAAGGTGGGTCACGATGACGGCTTTCGTCCGCGGCGAGAGTGCGGCATGGAGCGAAACCGGGTCCATGTTCATGGTTTCGGATATGATATCAGCATAAACCGGCCGCGCTCCCGCGGCTAGAATGGCGGTGGAACTGTAGCCGCCGGCGTTCGCTACGGTAACCACCTCGTCCCCCGCGCCCACCCCCAACGCCCGCAAGCCCAGCTCCAGCGCATCCGTACCGTTTCCCACGGTTACGCAGCCTGTGACCCCGCAATAGGATGAGAATTCTTCTTCGAACGATTTTACCTCCGATCCGAGCACAAACCAGCCGCTGGCGACAACTCGGTTCATCGCTTCGCTTAGGAGCGAAGCGATGGGTGCATTATGCCGATACAGATCGTTTATTGCCTTCATGGGTTATCCTGTCTTCGCAGTCTTCACGCCGGCGAACGAGAAGTTGGCAAGCAATGAGCGCCAACCAGAATGTCACGCCGAAAAGACTGATCGCTAGAGCGGGAACGAGTATCTATCAAAATAATGAAACCAATAAATGGCGGCGTTCTCGGCGGCTAGCACAAGCAGCGTCAGGAAGAGAAATCCTCTCCGCTTAAGCGCGGGGCGTGGGTAAACTGTTAGCATTTTCTGTAACTATTGAGACCATCCCGAGAACACGGGCGGAGGGCGTAAGCCTTGTTTGGCAAGAGTCAAGGAATGAAAGAGGGGGTGACGCCTTGCTTGCGCAGGATGGCGAGGCAGGAGCATGACTACACAGAAGCCATGCGCTCCCTGCGGGGTTAGCAAGCACCCAGACGTTTTTTGCTTCAATTTCTTTGGTGTCCGGAATTTTGCGCAAGCGGGCTTTCGTCTGACTGTGCTGGCAGCCGATCCACGAACTGTATGGTATACCGTGTCAGTGCCGCTTTCCAGTCCCGGTCTCTTCCTGTCTGGTATCAGTCTGCGTGGGGCTGTATTTCCAACGAGCTGTGAGTCTGAAGCATAGCGCTTTGTTCGATCGCTCCGCCCATGGTAGTCGAAGTGAACGAATCCCGGCTCAACACGTTGGTGCAAAACAGCAGCTCACGCGCTTGGTGGAGATCTTTCGGTCTGACCGAAGCCGGCGATGGACACCCCCGTCAAACTTGGCTAGTATTAGCGTTCGCTGATTTATCCTATACACGCTGGGCTGCGGTGCAGCGCTCAAGCACGGTGATGCGATCACTTATAACGCAACGGGGGACCGATGAATCAACTGCGCAGAACATTTCTCAAGCTGACGGGTGCGGCAGGCACGCTCGCATTGGCGGTAGGAGCCGGCCTGCTCAAGACCGGGGAGGTGCTTGCCGCCACCTGGAACAAAGCCGCTTTTGAATCGCAAGCGCTCGCCGACGCGCTGAAAAACCTCGGTGCCGCCAGTCCGGCTGAAAGCAAGGACATCGTCATCACGGCACCGGACATTGCGGAAAACGGTGCGGTGGTGCCGATTGCGGTCACCAGCAAAATCCCCAACACCCAGAGCATCTCGATCATCGCTGAGAAAAACCCGTTTCCGCTGACCTCCACCTTCGATATCGCGAACGGCGGCGAGGGCTACGTTTCGATCCGGCTAAAAATCGGCCAGACCTCGAATGTGCGCGCGCTGGTCAAGGCCGACGGCAAGTTTTACACCGCCGCCAAGGAGGTCAAAGTCACCATCGGCGGCTGCGGCGGCTGAACATCAATGATCTGGAGAGGAAACTGACATGGCAGAACCGATGAAAATCCGCGCCACGCTGCAGGTCGACACCGCCGACGTGCGCATTCTCATGCTGCATCCGATGGAAACCGGGCAACGCAAGGACGCCAAGGGCGACATCGTGCCGATGCACTTCATTCAAAGCGTAGTGGTCACCCATAACGGCAATACCGTGCTCGACGCGCAATGGAGCCAGGCGATTTCGCGCAATCCTTTCCTTGGCCTGCGCGTGAAG
>JADGNO010000334.1 GCA_017883405.1 Occallatibacter sp.
AAGCGGCCTCGCTGGCCTGCCTGCGAGGATTGTCACTGGTGGATTAACTGGCGCTATCTGTGCCTGATTTTCAGGTGCGATTTCTGCCCATGCCGCCGATTCTTGGAAGGCAATCCTCCATAGCTTCGTTGAGGAACTCTCTCATGCCCGCCGGCATTCTTACGGACTGGACGGGCTTTTTCCCGTTGGGGTTTGGCAATGGCGGCCCATCGGCCTGGCCAAGGCAGCCATACTTCTGACCGATCTTCGGTACGAGGGTTGCAATAATCTTCATAGGGCCCGTCTTTTAAGTATTAAAGAAAATGCGCTGGATGAAATCGAACGAATGATGTTTGCTCAAATTCTGTCCGGAACTTGAAGTTTCGCTTGAGTGACGCGAAATTCAAGCGATTCTTTTTGAAGGCTCAGTGCGAATTCCTGCGCGTCAATGATGAGTCTGCGAACCGTTCTGGTATCGCATTTCCCTAAAGCGTCTTCAATTTCAATGAGTTTTTGGATGAGCAGATGGAGGTTCAAGGCCCGGTACTCCGCTGAGAGGATTTCCTGTAAAGAGAATCGATATCGCAGTCGAATATCGATGGGCTGTGATTCAAGTCACGCCTGTGCGTTTGAGAGAATATGTTTCAGGAATGGGCTCCTCCCAGTTGCAATCTAATCTCTGAGAAATTCCTGCTGGAGGATGAAATGTGCGGACGATACGGACGGCGGGCAGACAAGCAGCGCATCGCGGAGTGGTTTCACACCCACAACACTAATGTGTTTGATGAGTCCACTTACGCGCCTACGTACTATGCTCCGACGTATAACGTTGCGCCGCAGTCTTTCCAGCCCATTGTCCGGCTGTCGCCGGAAACCGGCGAGCGTGAGCTGACAGTCATGCGTTGGGGACTGGTGCCTTTCTGGTCAAAGGATGCCAAGGTCGCCTACAGCACCATCAATGCCAAGGCCGAGACCATCGCTACCAGCGCGGCCTATCGCGAAGCGTGGAAGCGCCGCCGCTGCCTGGTTCCCGCAGAATGGTTTTATGAATGGCAAAAGACTGGCGAGGGGACCAAGCAGCCGTTTGCCATTGGCATGAAAGAGGGCGGCATGTTCGCCTTTGCCGGCCTGTGGGAGACGTGGACCGACAACGTTACCGGGCAAACGCTCGAAACCTACACCATCATCACCACCGACCCGAATGAGCTCACGGAAAAGATTCACAACCGCATGCCGGTGATCGTGCGGCCGCAAGACTACGAGAGATGGATGGCCCCTACCGATTCGGCACACTTGCCCGCAGATTTGCTTAACCCCTACCCTGCGGAAGAGATGACGGCTTGGAAGGTCGGCGACGCGGTCGGCAATGTGAGGAATAACCGGCCGGAGCTGGTTGAGCCGCTGGAAGTCAAAAATCAGGAAATCAAGACTACGCAAGGAACCGATTAATCCGTTGCCCTGACGGTCCTCATAATCAGCCGGGAAGCACTTCCTCCCACCCAGATAGTTCTTCAAGTCCCACCCAAATTGTCGCCAGCCCTTCACGCACTTTCCAGCCATCCCTCAAAAGGAATATGATGGCTGCGATTCTGCGCCAGCCTGCAGACACACCCGCAAGAAGGGAATCCTTCCATGGCTACCACTCCGGCAAGCGTCAAGCGTTACGACATGCTGATCGGCGGCGAGTTCGTCGAAGCCCAAAAGTACTTTGAAGTCACCAGCCCATCCACTGAAGATGTCCTCTCTGAAGTTCCAAGCTGCACCGTGGACGACGTCAACGCCGCCGTAGCAGCCGCCGACCGCGCGCAAAAGCCCTGGGCCAAACTGCCCGCCATTCGCCGCGCCGAATACCTGCGCGAGATTGCCGCGCTCATGCGCGAAAACCGCGAGCACCTGGCCAGCGTGATTACCGCCGAACAAGGCAAGATTATCTCGCTCGCGCAGATTGAAGTGGATGCCGCGACCGGTTACGTGGAATACATGGCGGAGTACGCGCGCCGGTATGAAGGCGAGATCATCAACAGCGACCGCCCGGGCGAAAATATTCTTCTATTTAAAATGCCCATCGGCGTCATTGCCGGCGTTCTGCCGTGGAATTTTCCGTTCTTCCTCATCGTGCGCAAGATGGCTCCTGCGCTGGTTACAGGCAACACCATCGTCATTAAGCCCAGCAGCGAAACGCCAAACAACGCCTTCGAGTTCGCCAAGCTGGTTGCCAAGTCGTCGCTTCCCAAGGGAGTGTTCAATCTCGTTTCCGGGTCCGGCAGCGTGGTGGGCAACGCACTCGCCGCTCATCCCAAAGTTGGCATGGTTACACTCACCGGCAGCGTTGAGGGTGGAGCCGCAGTAATGCGCGCAGCCGCGGACAACATCACCAAGGTATCGCTCGAACTGGGCGGAAAAGCTCCGGCCATCGTCATGGCCGATGCGGACATGGACCTTGCCGTCAAGGCCATCCGCGCCTCGCGCATTATTAATACTGGACAGGTATGCAACTGCGCCGAGCGTGTGTATGTGCACGAATCTGTCGCAGCGGAGTTTACCGCCAGGATGATTGCGGCCATGAAACGGACCGTTGTAGGTGACCCGTTTGATCCGGCCACCGAGATGGGGCCGATGGTCAGCAAAAAGCAGCTTGAGTCCGTTACTTCTGCCGTTGACCAAGCGCGCCGCGACGGCGCCAAAGTCGAACTCGGCGGAGGCCGTCACGACAGCAAGAAGGGCCACTACTTCCAGCCCACCGTGCTTACAGGCTGCCGCCAGGAAACCGACATCATGCAGAAGGAAATCTTTGGCCCGGTGCTGCCCATCGCCACCTTCAAGACACTCGACGAAGCCATCGATAACGCCAACGACTGCGAGTACGGACTGACCTCCTCTATTTACACGCGCTCTCTGCATGTGGCCATGCGCGCCGCAAACGAACTCAAGTTCGGCGAGACCTACATTAATCGCGAAAACTTTGAGGCCATGCAGGGCTTCCACGCTGGATGGCGCAAGTCTGGAATTGGCGGCGCGGACGGCAAGCACGGTCTCGAAGAATATCTTCAAACCCACGTGGTCTATATGAACTCCGCCGAGCAGGTTTAAAGTTAGTCCCCTACAAAAAGTGTTGCAGCAATAACTTGAAAGAGAAAGGCGCGGGAGTTTCTTCCGCGAAGAATGGAAAGCCTGTAATGAGTCAGTACACTCGTAGATCGATGTTGAAGGGTGCAGCACTGCCGATCGCAGGAGCCTTCGCGCTCCCCACGCTAGCGGCAGCCATCCAGGAGAAAACAACGCCGTACCAACGTCCCAAGTTGAAGATTACAGATATTCGCACTGCACAGGTTCTCGTCCATGGTCCACAGACACACGTCCGCATTTATACAGATCAGGGAATTTTTGGGCAGGGCGAGGCAACTGACGCAGCAGTAGGAGCACCGGCAATTATCAAGGGATTCCGCCGCTCTTTGATCGGTCAGGATCCGCTCAATGTTGATGCGCTTTGGGAGCGTATGCGGACCATGGGAATTTTCTCTGGGGCGCAAGGCGGCCAATATGTGACAGCGCTTTCCGGACTTGAAATTGCGCTCTGGGATCTGGCCGGCAAAGCTACGGGCCTGCCCATCTATCAATTGCTCGGCGGCAAGTTCCGCGACAAGATTCGCATGTATTGCGATACCGATATGCCTGACCCGCTCGCGCCGGAAACCCACGAAAAGTTGCAATGGGTCAAGGATCATGGTTTCACCGCACTCAAGATGGACATAGACGAAGCTCGCGATCCGATGCGCTTTGACAAGGTGAACTGGACGGCAAGCAACGGCGAAATTGATCGAATGGTCAGCTGGGTCAAGCATGTTCGCGAGTCAGTTCCGAAGGAGATGGATCTGGCCGTTGACATGCACGGCCGTTACGACGCAGCCACTGCAAAGAAGGTTGCTAAGGAGCTTGAACCCTTCCGCTTGATGTGGCTTGAAGAGCCGGTGCCGGCGGAGGATATCGACGCCATGACCGATATTCGCCAATCCAGCTCCACGCCAATCGGCTGCGGCGAAAATCTCTACATGCGCTGGGGGTTCGCGGAGTTGCTGCACAAGCGCGGCATCGACGTTGTTACACCGGACATCCAGAAAACCGGCGGGCTTTCTGAAGCACGCAAGATCGCCAACCTTGCGGAAGCGCATTACATTCCGTTCGCGCCGCATTGCGTCGTATCGCCCATCGGCACCATGGCGTCGGCCCACGTTTGCGCGTCGATTCCCAACTTTCTTGTATGCGAGTGGCATTGGATCAGCCGCATGGATTACTGGAAAGGCTGGGTTAAGGAAGGCGAGATTATTGACAAGGGCTACATCACGGTGTCAGATAGACCGGGCATAGGTGTAGAGATGAACGAAGAGGTCGCAAGGCGGGCGCAAATTCCCGGGACCACATGGTTTGAAGCGAATGCATAATTGCAGGGAGCAAAGGAACCAAATGAAGAAATCCTTCGGAAGTCGATTTGGAAATGGCTTGGGAAGCACGTTGCGCAAAGCCGTCGTGTTGGTCGCGGTTACTGCCTCGGTCGCCCCGGTTGCCTTGGCGCAGCAGGGCTTCTTTACCCGCGACGACGTCATTAAGTACACACCAGAATGGAAAGGCGAGCGTTTCCCCGACGGCCGCCCCAAAGTTCCGGATGCGATCCTTGACCGCATGAAGAACGTGACGCTTGAAGAAGCATGGGCCGTGCTGCAGGGCGCCAGCTTTATGCATCAGTACGAAGATGGCTGGGTCTCAATCCATCCGGAAAACATTCTTGTCGGCCGCGCGCTTACGTCTGTCTGGATGCCGGGACGTCCTGATATTCAAAAAGTGATTGAAGAAACGCAGACCGCTGAGAACCACCGCATCGGCGGCGAGAACGCCTGGCCCGTGGACATGCTGCAGCCACGCGATGTTTATGTTTCCGACCACTTCGGGCTCAAAGAAAACGGCCCGTCGATTGGCGATAACGTGGGCAACGCAATTTACGCCAAGTCCGGCAACGGCATTGTGTACAACGGCGCCGTTCGCGACATCAACGGTTTAAACGAGCTGCCGAACTTCACGTCCTTCGTGCGTTCCTACGATCCGTCGCATCACTATGGATCATTACGGACCGGCAAGTTGCTGAACTCCACCATGGTGAGCATAAACGGACCCACACGCATTGGCGAAGTTCTCGTAATGCCGGGCGATGTAGTGCTTGGACGCAATGGCGGCGTGATTTTTATTCCTCCACAGCTCGCTGAGAAAGTGGTTGTCTCGTCAGAGAGAACGCATCTCGAAGATGCATTCGGCCACCTTCGTCTGAAGGAAGGGAAGTACACGGCGGGGCAGATCGACGGCCGCTGGAGCCCTGAGATCCAGAAGGACTATCACGAATGGTTGAAGCAGAATGAAGATCACCTGCCTGCACCGAAGGAAGTTGTCGAGCAGGTCATCAACGAACCAATCCGTTGATCGTTCGTGAAAATTGGGGCAATGCAAAAGAGGGATGACCGATTGGTCATCCCTCTTTTGCTTTCGCGTGCGAACTAACCGGCTGCTTGATCGGCCAAGTAGTCGCGGACAATCGAGATGAAGTTCTTGTCAGGTTCGATTCCAAGTCGGCGTGCGCGTGGCGCTTCAACAGATGCCGGCCAGGAATCCACAAGACGAACAACCATTGCATCGCGCTCAAACTTGACCAGATCGCGTGCCGCCTTGCCTCCCACCGCTTCGAGCGCCTCGAGCATTTCATTCACGCTTACGTTGAGTGCGGGAAGATTAATCGCAGTTCGTCCGCAAAATGCTTCGCGTGAAGCTTCTGCCACTTTGATCAGTGCGGCGATTGTTCCTGCCGTGGATCCAAGTGCGACGCGCGTTTCCGGCGCAACCGGGCACACTGCGGGCTCTCCATTCAGCGGCTCGCGAATAATTGAGGACAGAAATCCGGATGCGGCGCCATTGGGCTTGCCCGGTCGCACTACAACCGTGTTTGGTCGAACGCTGCGCCCGTCAATAAAGCCTTTGCGCGTGTAATCGGCAACGAGTTGCTCGCCGATGAATTTTTGAATGCCATACGAGGACTGCGGAGTCGGCAAAGTATCGTCGCTTACTGTTGAAGGCATGGGGATGCCGGGATCAGGACCGAAAACCGCAAGCGAGCTTGAAAACACGACGCGAGGCACATTGCCCGCTGCGCGCAGACTCTCAAGCAGGAACTGAATTGAGTGAAGATTCGACCGCATGCCCAGGTCGAAATCAGCTTCGCACTCGGCAGATACCGCTCCAGCAAGGTGAAAGACGAGATCGAATTTCTTCTTGCAGAGTTCAACACACAAGTCGATCAGTGTGCCGACTGCAGTACTGACGCGGCTGTTCGCGATCAGGTCCGAGGACGGCGCACGCAGATCGGTGAGTACGAGTTCATCAATTGGTCCGCTCGCAATTTCTCCTCGTTTCAAGAACTCGCGCGCCAGCCGTGATCCGACAAACCCCGCACCGCCGGTAATAAGTACTTTCGAGCCCAAAATCTTCTCCTCAAAATCGAATAGTCAGTTGTCACGCCTACTTCGGCATTGAATTCAGCCGATCAAGCACATGCTTCAGATCATCGAGCTTTTGTCCCGCATCGCTCAATTTACCCGCGGATGTTAGCCGCTGATAATCGGAGAAATCCCTGCCCGCCTGTCCGATAAGCGAATTGAGAGTCTCCTGTGCCTTCGGTTGCGCACCGGCAGCGGGTGCTTGTTGGGCTGATTCCGATGCCTGTAAGGTCGAAGACTCAGAACCGAAGAGCGACGCCAGCGCGCCTTCAAAAGTTGGCGCGTAGCCAAGCTTGTCCTGGAGCGCGAGCACAACAAGCCTCAATTCAGGCATGGGGCTGCGCTGCGCCTGCAGATAAATCGGCTCCGCGTACAGCAGCGCCTTTCCGCACGGAATCACAAGCAGGCTTCCGCGCCGCACATGCGAGCCCTGCTGATTCCAGAGCGTCAGCTGTCCTGATAGCTGCGCATTTTGATCGATGCGCGCCTCAATTTGCTGCGGCCCGTCCACCAGTCGCGTCTTGGGAAAGTTGTAAACCACCGCCGTGCCATAGTGCTCCCCATCGCTTCGCGCGGCAATCCAGCCGATCATGTTATTACGGTTGATGGGCGTGAAGGGTAGTATCTCCACGAACTCGAGATTGGTTTCGTCGGGCAGCTTCATCAGCACGAAGTTTGGTTCCATCGCCTGAGAAACCTGCTCCCCGCCTTCAGCCATGCCAGTTTGTGTTGCCACACTCCATTGGTCTTCGCGGTTGTAAAAGACTTCAGGGTTGGTCATGTGATACAGGCCGTAGGCTTCAGCCTGCAGCTTGAGCATCAACTCCGGGTAACGCATGTGCTTGCGCAGTCCGTCTGGCATTTGCGAAGCGTCTTTGAACATGCTCGGGAAAATTGCTCGCCATGCGCCGATGATCGGATCGTCATTGTCGAAGACGTAAAACGTCGTGGTCCCATCGAATGCATCAATCGCAACTTTGACGCTGTTGCGCATGTAGTTTACTGAGTCGCCCTCAAGACTATAGTGCGTTGAATACGGATAAGAATCGGAGGACGTAAATGCGTCCATGACCCAGGTAAGTCGCCCGTCGTTGCCCACAACGATGTATGGATCCGGATCGAAATCGAGAAACGGCGCAAGCGCAGCAACGCGGCTTCGTATGTTGCGGCGCATCATCAAACGGCTCTGCGCATTGATGTCGTCGCTGAAAGGCACCTTGGTGATATCGCCGCGATCGAAAGCAAGCAGCAAGCGGCGCAAGAAGCCGCCCATCTCAATTCCACCGTTGCCCTCATACGACGACAGATTGTTGGTCTGCCCTTCCGGGTAATTGAATTCCTGCTGGCGCGTCCTCACGTAGACATCGGTGTTCGTCAACTCGCCAAAATACACCTCAGGCCGTGCCACGTTCAGGGTCGGTACCGTACTTTGCACGGGCATGTTTGAAAGCAATAGCGTGGGCAGGCCTTCCGGCGTGAAGCCATTCACGGTGTTCATGGTGACGCCGTAACCGTGAGTGTAAATCAGTTTGTCGTTGATCCAATTGCGGCTGCTCTCAGGCAGCTTGTCCACATTCAGTTCGCGTACGCCAAGCATCACTTCGCGCTGCGAGCCGCCGATTTGGTATCGGTCGATGTCGATGTCTGGGAAATCGTAGTAGGTGCGAATCTCCTGCACCTGGCGGAGAGTATCTCGCAGCGCTTGCACATCCCAAAGCCGAATGTTTTCGAGCGTGGGCTTGTTGTTTGTCGGATCAGCCGCTCCAGGATCGATCTCGGCCGGAAATTCGTGCTGCGCAAAGCGAGAGAGTGCATAGGCCTCGCGCGTCATCTTAATGTTGTTGCCGATGTACGAGCGTTCGCGATCGAGCTGATTTGGTTTTACGAGGAAGGTGGTAACATACCAGCCCGTAAGCCCGAGGATGATATAGGAAATCGCGGCGGGGGCGGCAGATACTGCCAGCCAACGCCCGCGTGGATTGATCGCCGCCGAGACAATGGCGATGACTGCTCCAATCAGAAGCGCAATACAGACGAAAAACAGGCCGACAATCGTGACGTGCGCGTCAGTATACGTCACGCCATCGAAGATTGTGTGGTGCTCAAAAAGCAGCGCGAAACGGCTGATGTACACGCGCACCGCAACTACGGCCAGCAGAAATCCCACTGCGATGCTGAGTCCGCGCCAGGCCAATGGAACCGATGAACTGAATTTGTCTGCCAAGGCGCGCGAGCCGCCGCTTACGAGCAGAAACAGCAAGGCAAGGATGGTGGAGATGACGGCCAGCATCAGCAGCCAGCCGGAGATGATTTGCCACGCAGGCAAGGTGAAGAGATAAAAGTTTAGAGGCTTGCCGAAAATGGGATCCGCAAAGCTATTTGCACCGCGCGGCGCATACCAATAGAGCGCAAGAGTGGACCATTGCGCCGCCATGGTTGTGCCCGTTGCCAGGGAGATGATGCCAGCCACAAGCACTGCGACGATGCGCGAGAATTTGGCAATTGGCAGGTGAAGCGGCTGGCCTCCGACAAAAATCGTGTGTGTCGATGGCAAATCGGGGCCGTGTGTCCGCTTCAGTATGGAGAACACCCCGAAGAGCACAACAAAGGTGGCGACAGCGAAACCTGCAAACACTCCCCATTGCAGCCAACGAGTCTTCCAGAAAACGTCGCCATAGCCTAGCGAGCGAAACCAGAGCAAGTCGACCCAATAGGCAACCGCAGTTCGGCTTCCGAACAGAATCGCTGCCAGAACTACGAAGAGAAAAATTATTCCACGACGGCGCGGCTTCGACGGCTCACCGTGCAGGGGCCATTCGATTGTCTCGGGCATTTTCCACCCCACTCACGCAGAAAGTGCAGCGTGAGTTACCCAAGAATTGTACAGCGGTAGCGACAAGGCCGCTGCGGGTGGAAATCGCCGGAGTAGTCGGCTGTTCGATTTTAGATGAGATCAGTTCGCCCGGACTGCGCCAGTTCCTTAACGATCTTGCCGACATCCTGCGAATTCTCGCGACGCACGATCAGCAACGCATCGTCTGTATCGACGACCACGAGATTTTCGACGCCAACCAACGCGACAAATTTTTTTGGGCTGAAGATATAGTTGTCCGTCGCCTCGATCGCGAGGTGTCCACCCGAGTCAGCAACGTTTCCGTCCGGGTCGCCGCGCAGGCGGGTATCGTGCTGGTACTCGTAGAGCGAAGCCCACGATCCAAGATCGTTCCAGCTGAACTCTGCCGGAAGGCAATAGAGATTTGAAAGGTGCTCGCCCTTTGCGGAGCGGGGTTCCAGCACGGCATAGTCAACTGAGATGTTTTCGCACTTGGGATAAAGTGCGCGAAACACCTCATCGAATTGAGGCGTGCCGTAAGCAGCCGCAATACTCTCAAGCAGCGGTGCGGTCTCAGGCAGATGCTCACGAACGGCATCGGCCAGCGTGCGCGCCGACCACAAAAACATTCCTGAGTTCCAGTAGTAGTTTCCGGCGGAAACAAACTCCTCGGCGCGATTCTGATTCGGCTTTTCAGTAAATCGGCGCACATGCAGCGCATTACCGTCCGCCGTCAGATCGCCGGTTTCAATATAGCCGTATCCCGTTTCAGCGCGGACGGGTTCAATGCCGAGCACGACGATATTGTCGGTGGCAGCGGCCAGGGCGATCGCCTTCTGCAGGGCTTTCAGGAAGCGCGGCTCGTCGCCGATCACATGATCAGAAGGAAACACGCCGAGCACCGCGTTTGGATTCTCGCGCTCAATCAAGAACGCGGCCAGTCCGCAGGCAGGCGCAGTATTACGCGCCACCGGTTCCTGCACAATCTGCGCGGCAGGCAGTCCCGGCAGCTGATCGGCGATCTCATGGGCAAGGTACTCGTTGGTAATAATCCAGGTCTTTTCCAGGCCGGCCAGAGGCTTCAAACGTTCCATCGTTTGCTGCAGCATTGAGCGCTCGCCGTCCAGCGCGAGAACCTGCTTCGCACGGGCGCGGCGAGACCTCGGCCAGAAGCGGGTTCCGCTTCCGCCGGCCAGGATCACGGGGCGAAAATCTACAAGGTTCGACATCGAAGAATCATCCTACTTGACGAAGACAACGTTTGCACAGCCGTTCGCCATATATATCTGAGTTCTGGATACAGGGCGGATCCCGGCCATCCTGGAATGGGCAGGAGGCGCTGGGTTGAGCGGGCCATTCTTTCGCAAACGGCCCGTCCTGGAAAGGAAGTCTTTTATTTCAAATTTGTAAGGAATTCGCCCATACGGCGCGTTCCTTCATCAATATTCTGCTTTGTCACCGGGTACGAGATGCGAATGTGCTCCGCTGTGCCGAAAGCTTCGCCGGGAACAGCAACAACATGGGCCTCGTGGAGCAGGCGAGTGGCAAGCTCGGTTGCTGACTTTATGCCGCCTTTGCCAATGAATTTGGAAATGTTCGGATAAACATAGAAGGCACCCTCGGGCGTAGTACAGGTGACGCCGGGAATTGCCCTCACTTTCGTCAACATATAGTCCCGCAGCTCGATAAACTCGGCGCGAAACTCCTCAACACACTGCTGCGACCCGGCAAGGGCAGCTATGGCCGCCTTCTGGACGAAGCTGGTGGCATTCGATGTCGACTGCGACTGCAATTTGCTCAGGTTCGCGATAACGGGTTTGGACGCGAGGGCGAAGCCAGCGCGCCATCCGGTCATCGCATAAGTCTTTGAAAGTGAGCCGAGTACGACGATATGGTCCTTGGCGAAAGTGTACGATCCACCAGAGACAGCTTTGCCGGTGTAGTTCAGATATACATAGCACTCGTCCAGCAGCAGATAGATACCCCGCTCGTGGGCGAGATGCACAATCCGCTCCAGGTCCTCCGCTGAAACCACCGCCCCAGCCGGGTTCGAAGGCGAGTTGAGGATGATCGCCTTGGTGCGCGGCGTGATTGCCTTCTCGATAGCGTCGGCCGTAATACGGAAGCTCTCAGCCTCGTTGGTCTCAAGGAATACAACCTTGCCGCCGGCGTACTGGATGATGTCTTTGAAGCTCACCCAATAAGGCACAGGCAAAATGACTTCGTCGCCGTGGTCGATCAACACCTGGATGGTATTAAACAGCGCCAGCTTGCCGCCAGTAGTGAAAATCGCCTCGTCAACGGAGTAATTGGAGCCGAAATCGGTGGCGTGCCGGTCAACGATGGCCTTGCGAACGTCGGGGATGCCCGGTACCACGGTGTAACGGGTGAAATTCGCATCAATTGCAGCGATTGCGGCGTCTTTGATGTGGCGCGGAGTGGAAAAGTGGGGCTCCCCGGCTCCGAAATCCACTAGGTTGACGCCCTGGGCGCGCAGCTTGGCGGCCTCGGCGGCCACGGCCATGGTCGCTGAAACCTCGATCCGGCCAATGCGGTCGGTGAAGACTTTTGCAGGTGCTGTGACTGTCATAACAGCTCTATTTTTACAGATTTTGCAGGAACCTCAAAATGCGAGCCAATTCCGCCGACTCAGCAGCCATCCTGCTTGTCATTGACTACCAGCCCATCTGGCGCATGCGCTCCATGATCAGACCGCTGTAGTGATTCATGCGCTCGGGCCGCCGCTTGAGCGGCGCCGGCAAAATTGCTGCCAAACGGGTCGCCGGGTCACGGCTAATATTGCGGGCCGAGGTGCCATAGTAGGCCCGCGATGCGGCCTCTGCCCCATAAACTCCCGGACCCCATTCCACCACGTTAAGATAAAGCTCCAGAATGCGCTGCTTGCCCAGCACGAGTTCGGCGACTGGTACCAGCGTGAACTCAGCGCCTTTGCGAAGCACGGAGCGCCCCGTTCCGAAGAACAGGTTCTTTACGAGTTGCTGCGTGATAGTTGATGCTCCCCGAGAGCGACCGCCGTCCAGATCGTCCTCTGCAGCAATCTGAATCTCGTGCCAGTCGAAGCCATGATGCTGATAAAAGCGCGCGTCTTCCGCTGCCACTACGGCGTGCTGAAAATCTGCCGAGATCTGGGTGAGCGGCACAAACTTGTAGCGTTCAGCATAAGGCTTGTTGTGAATCCAGGCTTGAAACCGACGCTGAATATGCACCATCGTTGTCGGTGGATCGATCCACCGCGCTGCCACAACGGTGAGTGCTGCCAGCAGCCACAGTGACGCCACACCTAGAACAACCCACAAAAAGACGGACCGGAGCGAAGGCTTACGGCGCCGTGCACTGGGGACAGGAGTCGAGCTTGAGGTCACACCTCAGGATAACTTCCGACGCCGGCTGGCCGAAGCCATTCCGGGGCTAAACCATCAAGGTGGCGCGATCAAATACAATCCGTTCGAACCGAAAAATGCTCTTGCGAGCCGTCGCAATGCAAATGGTTGCATTGTCGCGTCGCACGGCGAAACTGATGAGCGCAGTATGTCGTCTCAAGAATAGCGACTCTCGTGGATTGCGAAATAGGAAAGGAAAGTAAGATGCCCAAAAAGCAATGGTCCCTTTTGATTGCGTTGGTGATGGTTGCCGCCTCTGTTTTTGTGCCCGGCGCATTTGCGATGAACTTTACCGGAAGTCAGGGAAACAAGGCCACCTTCGAAACGCTTGAAGAGACCCGCGCGAGCAGTCCTGTGGCGATTGGGTCACTGGAGGGCAACAAGGGCCGGACCTTCAAGTCGCATCCAGTTCTCGACGGCTATCCAAATGGCTCCACCTTCATCTATCGCTCCGCCAACCTGTTCGGTGGACGCGCCGCAGCCAGAATGAACACGAATCTTATGGTCTATGTTGAACAACATTTTGACAGCAAAGATGCGGCTATGAACTGGCTCAAATCCGCAGGTCTGATCGACGTCGCAGATGAAGCGACTGGAACGATTGTCCTCGTGACGCCCATTGGCACATCTTTCGGCAACGCCGACATCGCCGCCTACTACGCGCTGCAGACAGCAATGTTCGCACAGAATGCCCTGCTGGCCCCGGGTTCCGTGGGCAGCGGCGTCTTTTACTCTGACGCGGAATACTTCGGTGGCTTCGGCTACCTCTACTTCATTGGCATTGACGGCGGCGCCACATTTTTCAACAACCACATTGCCACCAATATCGATTTCGCAGGCCGAATCGCCGGTGCATTGCTCATCAATGGCAAAGTGGACGAAATCCGCAAGGTATCGACGTCCGTGCCGGTGTACCTGGTGAATGCAAGCGATGACGTCGTCAACAAATACAAGCGGGCAAATCACGCCAATGCTATGAAGGGGACCGGCGAAATTGTGACTCATTACAACCAGTCACAGCCGCTGCAGCGGGTGGTTGTCGCGCGGACCAATACGACCGATCTCCCGGCGCTGACTAAAGCCGCCTATCATGACATGTTCATCAAGGCGATGCGCATTCCGGTTTTGCTGCAAGGAATAGACAGCGCCGGCACGCAATACAGTGGGTACAATTTCGACGAAGCACCTTTCTCGCTATGTCAGCGCGACGCTTTGATTAATGGCGTAACCAAAGATGGAATCCACCTGATCTCGCATCAGGGCGAAGACCGCTTCTCCGGAATGAAGAGCTCCAAGGGCGACTATCTGGATACGTGGTACGAATATGTCCCTGAAGAAGTTTTAAACGGCACCGCGGCCAAAGGCACTGTGCCGCTTATTCTCGGCAACCATGGCGGAGGCGATGATCCACGCCAATTTGTGGATGAGATCGGATTGTTGGCCCTGGCAGGCAACAAGCGCGTGGCCATCGTCGCGGCAGACCACCAGAGCCTTCCTAACGATGTTCGCGGTCCAGCGCTCACTTCGCTGGTCAAGTACATGCTCAAAACTTATCCGGCGTTAGATCCGTCGCGCGTTTACGCCATAGGTTATTCGATGGGCGGCGGGGCCACTTACACCGTCGGCTATTACGAACCCACTCTCTTCGCCGCCGTCGCGCCCCTTGCAGGAACAAACATTGAACCAACAGGCACAGAGGTAGCCAGGTTTGCGAGCACTCAATTGCCGATCTATCTTTCAACGTCGTCGTATGACGTGCGCCGCCTGCAAGCCGAGACCAGCCGCATTAACGACAACCTCGCCAATCAGGTCAAGCGCTGGTTGCAGTTCAATGGCGTCCCACCGGTCACGTTCGACTTCGACACCTACAAGCTCTCCGGCTTCAAGGGCGATTCGTGGACGGTAGACACGCTCAATAACGAATACACTTCGTACACTTGGTACCTGAACAACAACAAGGGCTATCCAATGGTGGCGCTCAACTATGTCAAGGACCTGATTCACGCGCTGTATCCCGAATACGCCTACAGCGCATGGGACTATATGAAGCACTTCTCGCGCGATCAGAAGACCGGCGAAATCAAGTACAACCCGTACATGAAGTAGCAGCCCGCCAATCGCAAAAGGCCGTGTCCGGCGCTCGTCCGTTTGCTCCCGTACAAAAGTGCGCCGTCAAAACGACGTCATCAGAGCGTCGAGAAAGAATGGTGAAACAAGAATGAAGAAACAATCGACGACGATAGTTACGCTTGCGCTGATGATGAGCGCTCTTCTCATGCCTGGCGCATTCGCTCTGAACTATTCCGGCAGCCAGGGAAACAAGGCGACCTTCGAAACCCTCGAAGAGGCGCGCACTAACGGCCCAGTTGCTGTCGCTACTCTCGAAGGGAACAAAGGAAGGAACTTCAAGTCCCATCCAGTTCTGGACGGCTATCCGAAGGGAACAACATACATATATCGATCTGCCAACCTGTATGGCGGTCGCGCCGCGGCTCGCATCAATACCGATCTGCTGGTGTTCTCTGAAAAATCCTTCGCGGGCAAAGAAGAAGCCCTCGCTTATCTCAAGGATCTTGGCCTGATCAAGATCATCGATGAGGCGATTGGCAGCGTCGTGCTCGTCACGCCATCCGATCCAAAAGCGGGTTTCACCGCCAAAGACCAGAAATACTATTACGCGCTTCAGACCGCCATCCTCGCCCAAAAGGGATCGGAGACCGTCGACAAAGTTTCTACGTTTTACTCTGACGCGGAGTACTTCGGCGGCGATGGCTACACCTACGTGATCGGCATCGGTGGTGGAGCCACATTTCTCAACAACTACGTTGCCAGCACATTCGATTATGTAAGTCGCATCGCCGGCATGTTGCTCATCAACGGCGAAATGGAAAACATCCGCACCGTTGCAGACCTTGTCCCCGTCTATCTTGTGAAAGCACCCGAAGCGGCGATAGAGAAATACAAGAAGGCCAATGACACCGATGCATATGTGAGTACAGGGGAAGTGAAGGCCTACTTTAACCAGGCCCTTCCGCTCAAAAGGGTTGTCGTGGCAAACGAATCTAACGCTGACGCCGCCAAATACATTAAGGACGCTTACTACAACCTGTTCATCAAGGCCCTGCGTGTTCCAGTAACAAAGGCCGGACTATACTCTGCATCAACTCCGTATCAGGGCGGCTCGTCCGATCAGGCTCCGTACTCGTTATGCAGCAGAAATGCTGTCATCAACGGCGTTACCGCTGATGGGATTCATGTCATCCATCACTCTGAAGATGTTTTCAGCAATCTGAAAACGGCAGAAGGTGAATATCTTCAAACATGGTTTGAGTATCTGCCCGAGGAAGTGCTCAACGGAACTGCTCCCAAAGGTACCGTTCCGCTGATCCTTGCCATGCATGGCGGAGGCGACGACCCACGGCAGTATGTCGACGAGATCGGGCTGCTTAGCCTGGCGGGTACAGAACGCTTCGCCATGGTTGCGCCTGAGCATCAGAACATAGGCTTCTCCATGCGCGGCCCCATGAATCCGTTGGGCCAGCCAAACCCGAGCGCCGAAGGAATTCTGAGCGAGGTACTGCCCAGATTCGTGAAGTACATCCTCAAACAGTATCCTGCGCTTGACCCTTCGCGTGTCTACGTAACCGGCTACTCGATGGGTGGTGGCGCCACCCTCCGTGCAATTAATGGCGATCCCTCGGTATTTGCAGCGGCAATTCCGATGGCAGCATCGCCTTACACAGGCACTGCGGCTCAGGTTGCGCAATTCGAGCACGCTCATCTGCCCATCATGTTCACCACATCGTCTTTCGATCTTGGGGGAGCCTTCAATCCAGCTGCTGGAACGATAGCGGTCGCTTACCAGAACTCAATCAACAATTTCCTTGGATACAACGGAATGAAGAAGATTGATGCATACGACTTCAAGACGTATCTCATCAGCGGATTCAAAGCCGACAAGGTGATGACGATCAAACTGAATGGCGAGTACGCCAACACTCGCTGGTACATCGACAATGCTGGTGGCGTTCCCATGGTGGCTCTCAGCTATACAGAGAATCTGAACCACGCGCTTTACCCCGAGTATGCAAAAATCGCGTGGGATTTCGCCAAGCACTACTCGCGCGATCAAAAGTCCGGAGCAATCAAATACAACCCGTATGCAAAGTAGCAGGCAGTCACTCAGCAAAATGCGAAGGGGCGGGTACATCGCCCGTCCCTTCGCTTATCCGGCTTGATTCTTAATTTGCATGAGGCAGGATGACTTCGACGGTGGTCCCGCGCTGCGGCGTGCTCTCGATATGAATGGAACCATGCAGCGCAACGACGATTGCCTTGGCGATCGAGAGTCCCAGGCCAAATCCGCCCGTGGCGCGTGAGCGGGAGCTGTCCGAGCGATAGAAACGGTCAAAGATGTGTGGAAGATCCGCCGCCGCAATGCCCGAACCGCAATCAGCAATTCGAACGCGGCAAGTGCCAGGCTCCGCGTCGCTCACATCCATAACGACGCGCGTTGATGCCGCCGAGTGCTGTATGGCATTCTCGATCAGATTCATCCATAGCAGGCTCAGTTCCGACTCCTTGCCCGCAACCCGATGCGACCCATCGAGCTTGAGATCGATGACCACGTCCTTCATCTGCGCAAGGGGTTGGAGCCGGTCCGCAGCAATCTGCAAGGTCTCTTCGAGCGAACTATGCAGGCTTGGCGCATCAGAGCTTTCAGACAATTGCTGCGCGTGCTCAATTGAAGAAAGCAGAAGCATGTTCGCAACCAGCCGCTCCGTGCGCGCGGTGTCTTCGAGCGCTCGAGCAATGCCTTCGCGATACTCCGCCTCGCTCGCTTTGCCCTGTTCCAAAAGTTGCAGCGTGGATTTCTGAATCGCTATCGCCGTTTTGAGCTCGTGTGCCGCGTCGCTGAGAAATTGTCTTTCGCGATCGAACGCGGCACGCACGCGGGATGCAAGCGACTGCAGCGCACGACCCAGCGGCATAAGTTCAGCAGAGCGTAGAGTGCCCTGCGGTAAATCAAATTCCGCGCGGACCGCCTGAATTTTGTCTGCGCGCGAAGCGAGTTCGATCAGCGGTGCCATACCCCTGCCCACCGCCCACCATGTGAGCAATGCTGAGACCAGTAGGGATAGCACCCCAACCAATACGGCTTTCCGCGTTGCCTCGGCAATCCGGGCCTGCGCTCGCGCAACCGGCATTGCGTAGTACAGGTTTACCCGCAACTGCGGAACCTTTGTGTTTTCCTGATCGAGGATCGGCGTCCCAATCAGAGCTTTGCCGCGGTACTCTATTCCGTTGAGTTTGAACCGCCAAATCCGCCCCTGAGGTTCAGGTCGATTCTCATCCGTGATCCACGACGATGATCCCGCAACTGTCCGGCCGCGCGGGTCGACAATATAAAAAAGATCGCCGTTAGGCACGTTGATCTGATTTGAGTCAAAGTCGAGTGCATAAGGGTTATCATCCGCCTGCCCCACCAGCGCCAGCAGCGAAACAGCTTTTGCCTGTAACTCGGAATCCACGCTTGTCCAAAGCGCACGATCGACATACCACACTGCTAGTCCAACGGCGCACGTCGTGGCCAAGAGCTGGGCCAGCATGGCGAGCAGGAGCACCCTGCCTCGGATGGAAGTGATCATTGCGGTTCTCCCTTCCTGAGCACGTAACCGCGGCCGCGCAAAGTATGGATGAGGCGCTCCGCATTGCCGGAATCGATCTTGCGGCGAAGCGTGGAAATGTACACCTCGATGACGTTGCTGAATTTCTCCCAGTTGTAGTCATACAGGTGTTCGAGCAGCTCTTCTTTCGACACAACAGAGCCTTGCCGCATCATCAAATACTCCAGCGTGCGATATTCCATCGGGCTCATTTCAACACGATAGCCTCCGCGCGCGGCCGAACGCGTATTGAAATCGAGCACAAGGTCGCCAACAACAAGCTGAGGGCTGGCCTGCCCCTTGCCGCGACGAATAAGTGCTTTCAAACGCGCCAGCAGTTCGCCCAGGTCGAACGGCTTGGCAAGATAGTCATCGGCTCCGCTGTCGAGTAGAGCAATGACCGAAGCCTTATCCTCTTTTGCCGTCAGTATAAGCACCGGCGTCTTGTCGCCTGTCTTCCTCAATCTGGCCAGCACTTCCTGGCCAGGTATGATCGGCAGCATCAGATCCAGAATGATAGCGTCGAATACTCCCGAAGTTGCCAGATGCAGACCGTCCTCACCGTTCAGCGTAATATCCACCGCAAAGCCGGCGTTCTTGGTAATCGCTTTGGCCAGGTTCTGCGCAAGGCGCTCTTCATCTTCAATAACAAGGACGTGCATCCGGGCATCTCCTTTACGCAGGAATCTGATTATAGTCAACTGACCTGAGCATTACCTTAAGGCTTGCATCACCAGGAGATCCCCCTGTTTCATTCAGATTTAAGGTTGCAGTAGCTATGCTTGTAGATGCGTCTTCAGCGAATTTTTTAATTATGAGAGAGTTTACGGAGCCCTGAAAATGAGAGCTGTGCGTATCGTCGCCGTCATGCTCTGTCTGGCCAGTCCGCTGATTGCTCAAACGGCAAGCCTGCGAGGACAGGTGACAGATCAGAGCGGCGCGACTGTGGCTGACGCGACTGTCATTTTGCAAGGGCAGGCGGGATTTGCCGCCACCGCCATCACAGGCAAAAATGGAGCCTACTCTTTCGCCAATCTTCAAACCGGAAAATATACAGTTGATGCCTCCGCGCCCAACCTGGGCTTGAAACAACCAATCGAGATTTCGCTTGGAGCAGGGGGCAGAATCTTGAACCTTACGCTCTACGTGACCTCCGTGAGCCAGCAGGTGACCGTGGAGGACAACGCATCAGTTCTGAGCATCGACACCGCCGGCAACTCCAACGCGGTGTCGA
>JADGNO010000335.1 GCA_017883405.1 Occallatibacter sp.
CAAGTTGTCAGGGTCGTGTCATCTTATCGCTTCGATTTCTCCAGCGATCCGGACCAATTTATTCCTTCGAAGCCACCGCGGAAAGACCTGCTTTCCAGCCGCACCATGCTTGCATTGAGGTAGCGGCCACTTATCTTCGCAATTAAATGACACCTTCAAGACAATTCAATGACATATGTTCAGAGGCGCTCAACCTATGTTTGGTTGGACGCGGAAAACGGCGAGCACTTCGCTTCGGAAGGCCGAAGCGGTCAAAACAAATTCCAAAAGAGGTGAAGGAGTCACATGGTCAACATCTCAAAACGTGTCTTGGCACAAGGCTTGAGCATCGCCTTGGTCGGCCTGTTCTCACTTCCAACCACACTAGCTGCACAGCAGCCCCAGCATTACACGCAAACCAACCTCGTCTCGGATACTCCCGGCATGGCGGCCGTCACGGACCCCAATCTAGTGAATCCGTGGGGCATGTCTCGAAGTTCCGGCAGCCCTTGGTGGATATCAGACAACGGCACCGGCCTGACGACGCTTTACGGCGCCACGGGAACGCCCGCCTCACTCGTAGTTGCGATTCCTCCGGCAGATAGCAGTAGCGGCCAGGGCGGAACGCCGACCGGACAAATTTTCAACGGCACCTCCGGCTTCCTGCTTGCACCCGGATTTCCTGCACGATTCATCTTCGTCACCGAAGATGGCACCGTTTCTGGTTGGAATCCCGGTGTAAACGTAACCTCCGCGGTCATAATGGTGAACACAAAGAGCGCGTCCGTATTCAAAGGCGTCGCCGTGGCCACCGTCGTCGATCCGACACTTGGATCCCTCAACTTCCTCTACGTTGCCGATTTCCGCAAAGGGCACGTCAACGTCTACGACACAAGCTTTCACCGTATTCCGCTGGGAGAGGATGCCTTTCAGGATGAGCGAATCCCAAGGGGCTTTGCGCCATTCAATATCCAGAACATCGGCGGAAACCTTTACGTCGCCTTTGCCGAGCAGGATAGCGAAAAACACGATGAGGTGGACGGCGCGGGCCTGGGATACGTCGATGTCTTCTCACCTACTGGCCGTCTGTTGCGCCGCTTGCAATCGGGCCAGTGGTTCAATGCGCCCTGGGGAATCGCCCAGGCGTCAGGTGACTTTGGCGCGTATAGCCACGACATCCTTGTCGGGCAGTTTGGCAGCGGCCAGATTCTCGTCTTCGATCCAGTAACCGGCTACTACAAGGGTAATTTGGTAGATTCGACTAATGCGCCGATTGTGATCGAAGGGCTGTGGGGACTGGCCTTTGGCAGCGGAACGGGCTCGGGGCCGGCCAATTCGCTGTACTTTACCGCAGGCCCTGGAGGTGAACAACATGGACTTTTCGGCACGATTACGGCGGTCGAGAACCAGCTAGGCGGCGACCACTAAGCGGCGATGACGCTGGAGAATCAGCCTTCAGTCCTGCAACGCGGACCATGCCGCATCGGATTCAAATGCTTCGCTTTGAGTTGCGATAGCGAAGTAAGAAAAGTAAGCGCAAACTGAGCAAGACCCAGTCCGATTAAAGTGATTCAGACTGGTTAATTGATTGTGCTCGTCATAAAGCCTGGCACTTGCGGATCGGCAGAAGATCGCAATCCGTAGGTGCCTTCTTTTCGTTTGGGATAAATCCAGGAAGCTTCTGATCAGATTTCGCGTGTTCAAAAATCGTGACGCTCGTCTCTCGCAGCAGCAATAGACGGCAACACATCCGCGACGAATGCTCCATGACTTGAGTGCGAGTTAGCCGTTTCAGTTTGGGCGCGCAGTTTGGCCACAGTCAGCCAGTTATCCTTGTGCGGCTGGTCGGCAATCCACGGCGGCAGCGGCATTCGAAGATATCCAGCCAACGCCTCGGCATATCCCTCATAGAGCGCACGCATATCGCGAAGCCTCTCATACGAGTGGCCGTCGCGGCAGACGCTCACGCCGCTCTGGCAGAGCAGGCTGTAAAGCTGTTCATATCGCTCAGCGGGAAGCCGGTCTGGGGCATCCTTGATTGGAGCTAGCGAGAAAATCTGCGCCAGGTCTACCATTGCGTGGCGCGCCATGGCAAAGGTCAACTGAGCCTGACGCGCCTCGTGCCCTTGCACGCCGGCAATCAGCAGAGCCGAAGTATCCAGCACGGCCGTCAAGGCGCTGATCCAGCTCTGGTTGTTATGCTGCGAGCGAAAGTAGCAGAGCAGTGGATATGAGATATGGCTTTCGAGCAATTCTGCCGACCAGCGCTCCCATTCGACCAGCAGCAGCGAGAGAGCGCTCTCTCCGCCTTCATAAGAGTGGCGGCGCATCAATTCGGCAGCGGTCGGCGGAGATCCAGCTCGTGCGTCAAGCAGCGAAATGCTCACCTCGCGACGCGAAAACGCACTGTACAGAACCGGAAAGTATCCCATTACGACAGCCAGAAAACCCAGCCCGGTTCCAGCTTCAAGGATAATGATCTCGCGCGCCCATGCGCTGTGCGGCGTCACGTCTCCAAGTCCCAGCGTGAAGATGGTGGTTCCGCTCACGTAAAGGTCCGATCGAAAGCTCGGCCCTTGCGTCACATCGCTGAATGGACTGCCCAAAGCATAAAAGATCAGCGCAAAGCCTACGACCATCGAGCCCGCCCATACGGCCAGAAGAAAAATCAGAGACATCGGCCCGTAGTAACTGAAGAAAGACTCGCGCCTGCGCGGGTTGCGAAGTCGTTTGCCTAAAAACGCCCAGGGCTTCCATGTGACCGCATAGAAGATTTGCGTGAGCCGAAAGCGGCCTGAGGCGCGGCGCGGCAGGATGATGGTCTGAAAGGCATCGAGCAGCACCACAAACAGGCAAGCTATCCCGGCGACCAGCGTGATCACCCGCATCGTTCCTCCTTTTGGCGGAGTGCGCAGGGGATACGTTTACTCCGTCAACTCACTGTATCTTAGGCGATGATAAGCCTGCAAAATGGCTGAAACCTACCAGGGTCGAGGCACATCTAAGAGCTTGTCGCAGTCAGAGAAGCCGGCGATCGCCTGCCGAGTTAGCCCCTCGTAACCCCAAGCAAGGGAAGACAAATGGCAAAGCCCGTCCTGCTAACAGTCGATGACGACCCCGAAGTATTGCGCGCTGTCGAACGCGATCTGCGCCGCCGGTATTCTGAGCGCTATCGTGTTTTGCGCGCGGCCTCCGGCGCATCGGCGCTGGAGGCTCTGCGCGCGCTCAAGCGGCGCAATGATTCAGTGGCGTTGTTGCTCGTCGATCAGCGTATGCCGCAGATGACCGGCGTGGAATTCCTCGGTCAGGCGATGGAGATCTTTCCTGACGCCAAGCGAGTTCTGCTCACCGCATATGCCGACACCGATGCGGCCATTCGCGCAATCAACGACGCCAGAATCCACCACTATCTGCTGAAGCCATGGGACCCTCCAGAGGAGCACCTCTACCCGGTGCTCGACGACCTGATCGACGATTGGATGGGATCGTACAGGCCGCCCATGGAGGGAATTCGCGTACTCGGCACGCGTTGGTCTCCGCATTCATATGCAATTCGGGATTTTCTGACCCGCAACCAGACGCCGTATCACTGGATCGATGTCGAGACTGCTGGACAGGTTGCCGAGGTGCGCCGCCTGGTGGATGCCGCTGGAGCGGATGCTTCCACTCTGCCGAAGGTTCTCTTCCCCGACGGAAGCTCGCTTGAAGATCCGAGCGTCGGCGAATTGGCCGAAAAGCTCGGGTTGCGAATTCGGCCTGAGGTCGCTTTTTACGATCTGGTCATCGTCGGCGGCGGACCGGCAGGCCTCGCGGCGGCCGTCTATGGCGCATCGGAGGGCCTCAGCACTGTGCTGATTGAGATGGAAGCTCCGGGCGGTCAGGCAGGAATGAGTTCGCGCATCGAAAATTATCTCGGCTTCCCTTCCGGGTTGAGCGGTGGCGACCTGGCGAGGCGCGCCGTCGCACAGGCCAGGCGCTTCGGAGTGGAGATTCTTTCTCCGCAGCAGGTGACCGGCGTCAGCGTGGAAGGCTCTTCGAAGATCGTCAAGTTGGCAACCGGATCCGACATTGGCTGCAAGGCCTTGCTCATCGCCACTGGCGTTGCTTACCGCAAACTGGAAGTTCCCGGAGCGGAGCAGTTGCAAGGTTGTGGTGTCTACTATGGCTCCTCCATGACCGAGGCGAAGTCCTGTGAAGGCGAAGATGTTTACATTGTCGGTGGCGCGAACTCAGCCGGGCAGGCAGCAATGTACCTTTCAAAATTCGCTCGGCACGTGGTCATGCTCGTGCGTGGCTCGTCCCTTTCGGCGACCATGTCGCAGTATCTGATCGACCAGATCAAGAAGACGCCGAATATCGAAGTGCGAACCCACTGCCAGGTCACAGAAGTTCACGGCGACACGCACCTCGAGGCAGTTTCTATTCATTGCGCAGAGACCGGAGAAACTTCAAAGGCGCCCACAAACATGCTGTCGATCTTCATCGGCGCAGCGCCTAACACGGAATGGCTCTCCGGCGTTGTCGAACGCGACGACCGCGGATTCATCCTCACGGGAGCCGACCTGGTGCGTGACGGGAAGAAACCAAAAGGCTGGCAGTTGGAGCGCAGTCCATATTGGGTAGAATCCAGCGTGCCCGGCGTCTTTGCCGCTGGCGACGTGCGCTTCGGTTCGGTGAAAAGGGTTGCGTCGGGCGTGGGCGAAGGCTCGATTGCCGTGCAGTTCACTCATCAGTATCTAAGTGAGGTGTAACGTGGCGCAGAACCTTGCGAGTGCGACGGAAAAATTCGCGAATGCAACGGGCACGAGCTTAGTCGACGAACTGAGGAAGATTGAAATCTTTGCGGATTTGCCACGCGAACAGCTCGACTGGCTGGCGGATCATCTCAAGGTCTTTCAATTTCAACCTGTAGAAATCATGGGCCGAGAGGGTGAGCCTCTTGACAATCTCACCATAATCCTCGAAGGAGAGCTTCGCTTTCAACGCGGAAGCGGAGCTGATGGAATGATTATCCGAGGTGTGGCGGGACATGTTACCGGTCTGCTTCCATATTCGCGGCTTACGCACTTTACCGGAACCAGCCGGGCTGTGCTTCCCACTCGTGTCGCCCAACTCCACAGAAGGCTCTTTCCCGAGATGCTTCAGCGCATGCCTCTGCTCGGCCAGCGCTTGGTCTCCGTGATGGCAGACCGCATCCGCGAGACGACGAGGGTCGAAACACAG
>JADGNO010000056.1 GCA_017883405.1 Occallatibacter sp.
GTAGTAGTGAATTCCCGCGGGACTTTCGGCAAAGGCGATGTCGGCGAGCAGATCGTCGTCGGACAGCGAGCGCAACGCCGGAGCCAGATACGCGTCGGCAAGTTCGCCGTCCGGCGGCACTGCGCGCGCAATCTGCCCCTCGCCCTCATAGACGGCGGCGCTCGACACGGAGAGCGCGTCGGCGCACTCGGCGGCAAACTTCTGCAATGTTCCGAACTCGTCGAGCAGCCGATCGTGCAAACGAACCGCCACAGAGAATCGTCGCAGCAACAATTTTCGCTCCACAGTCGCGGCAAGCGGTGGCTCGGAATTCTTCGTGCGCGCGGCGAGCAGCAGTGTGTCCGCGTGCCGCGCGCCAGCTCTGGTCGACCATGCGCTCAGTGGCGGCAGGAATTCCGACCACATATTGAAATCGAACGTGTCATACACGGCACGGGTCAGCCGGGCACGCTCGAAGACGCGTGCCAGCTCCGCATCGAGCGCGGCTCGGCGCTCGGCGGGAAGATCCTTCGTCAACTTATGGATGATCTGTGTGCGCCGATCGAGTTGCTCGACCAATGGCTTCAGGATGCCTTGATCGCGCAGCGATGCGGCAAGCAGAGTGTCCGGCAATGCCGTAGCCAGGTCCGCGGCCTCGGCGCCGAATGCAACAACCGCAGCCATGAACATCGAACCCGCAATCCATCGATATCGGCGCATGCGATGCATCCTCATCCCCATCGGGCAGAAGCATCGTAGCATGTGAATCCAGCCCGAGTTTTACGGTTTCTTTCCGGCATTCCCGCCACCCAATACATTGGCGAAGACGTTCAGCATGATGGCGGTGCTGGTTAGCGACATGCCGGCACCAGGCAATCAGCTGGCAAGATTGGTCAACTGTGGCGGCGAAGGTGGCCCGTCTCTGGCGGTTTGCACTAACGTTGAGCTAAGCGGCCGCAGCCACAAGGAGTTGGAGTTTACCGCAGCGATTCGCAGCGGGCTGCTTGAGCGAAATGGTCAGGCCTCTGCGATAACTGCAATGGACACCTTCATGCCAGGAATGCGAACCGGCAGCTTTGCCCCTTGGCGTGCGGGTGGATCCGCCGGAAACCATTTCAGCCATTCCTCGTTCAAGCCAGCGAAGTCTTCTTCCTCAAGCAAGATGACGGTAGCGCTTGCGACCTGGTCCAGGGAACTTCCGGCCGCCTTGAGGATTGCACTGATGTTGGTCAGACACTGGCGTGTCTGTTCTTGAATTGTCTCGCCCTTGACCTTGCCGGTTGCTGGATCGAATGGACCGGTTCCCGACACGAACACAAGCCCCGCAGCCTTGACCGCCTGGCTGTAGGTCGGCGGAGACGGCGGAGCGTGGTCGGTTCGTACGATATTGCGCGGCATGATGTCTCCCTCGATTGGAATTGTTGGAGAGGGCCAGCCGTACGGTGGTGACCTCGTGATGGTCGGCGACTGTCTCGTTGCATAAATTGCTCCCGAATCGGTCGGACGCTTGAGCCAGGCGGCCGCTGCCGCAAGAAATTGGAGTTTATCGCAGCGATTCGCAGCGGTCCGCATGAGCAGCAATCATAGCGGGCAATAAAATTGGAGACTGTTCTGACTGGGATCGCGAAGATGGAATTCGCGCGTCCCCCATGGAGTATCGGCAGGCGCGGCCCACGGGCTGCCTTGGCTTGTATCGGCGCGGACTGCGCCGCTTTCGACGAACTCTGTATAGATCGCGTCGACATCATTCACCACGAAACGGAATGCCGGCCGATCGATGGGATATGCCCATTGCCCTTTGTCGGCCCATTGAATGTGCAACTGCACGCCGTCGCGCTTCACGGCGACGTACTTCGGATTTGTCGGGGCGTCTTGAAACACCACGGCAAACCCGAGGCATTGGTAGAACTGCACCAACTCCGCCACATCGCTTGCCCCGAGAACTGGATGGACGGCTTCAAGATTGGCTCGCATGGCATACCTCGAATAGAAACTTGGCGCTCACGTTTTCCAAAGGAACACCGTTCGGAGTGTTCCCTCCGCGTCCACGAATGAGTCGGTGGCCGTGGGAAAGGCCTCGATGGGAAAGCTGTGAGACACGATTCGGGTACCAGGCCGGACATGATTCAGCAGATGCGACGCCACGAGTTGCGTGGACCAATGAACCAGGTAGAGGAAGACCACCGTTGCCGGCGCCAGGTCAACGGCGAGTGCGTCGCCGCATTCGAAGCGGACGAGTTCGGAGACACCCGCGAGCGATGCATTCAGACGCGATTGCTCTATCCAGTAGGGTTCGATATCCACTCCGACACCCTTGGCGCCGCGGGTGGCCGCGGCGTTTATGAGAACGCGGCCGTCGCCGCACCCCAGGTCGTACGCTGTATCGGATGCCTGAACATCAGCGATGCGAACCATGCGTTCGACCACCTCCAGTGGAGTGGGCACATAGGGCGCCAGAATATATTTTGGAGGAATGAACATGAGAAATATGGATCTTTTCGCGTTGAATTATTCGCGTTGAATCATTCGCGCGGTGCGCGAACGCACGTCACCACACCTTTGCGTCCTTTCTGAAATGCAGGCAGGGCACTGCAGAGCCTGTCGCTTTCCTCCAAGGTGACACCCCAATAGATCAAACGAAGTTCGCGCTCGGACCGGTCGCCCCGAGGTAGACTCAGATAGGTGACGGACGAGGTCTTGTTATCGAATAGTTTGAGGTAACGAGGTTCCAGTTCCGTCTTGCATTCGGATGGTTGCAGCTTGCACGTCGGACAGATACTTGCCTGGCTCTCCTTCAGGTAGCGCTCCAGTGCGTGACTTTGCTTTTGGCAATCCGCTTGGTCAACGGTTTGCATCAACATCACTCCGTCCACCGTACGGCCCGGAGTCTCGAATTTCACGCGAGCTTCGGCATAGACTGGATTGACGATTACCTCCGGATCCAGATCCACATCGTGAGCCTTGTGATAGCGCTGCAAGAAGTAATACGCGGCGGCGACAATCAGCAGAAATATTATTATCTTCTTCATGCTTGGATTTCCCGATCCCACTTGTGCGCTGCAGCTCTTTCGTGGTGTCCAGATTTGTCCATGGTTCGTTTACCTCCCGAGCTTTGGAAAGACAGTGTGAACGGTAGAGCCATTGCATTGGTGCGCGTTCCCGGTCGCAGAGCCAGGCGACCGCGAAAAGTTGGAGTGTACCGCAGCGATTCGCAACGGTCTGCTTGAGCGATAGTTAGCCGTCTGCATGAGTGGCGGCGCCCAAGGGGAATGTATGCAGAGGTCTCCACAAGCCAGAGGAATTCTCGATGAGCGCGAACTCCGCACACGTGGCTTGGATTCGGTGGCTGCCAAGCGAACCGGTCAAGCCTGCCTCCACTTCCAGTAGCTCCGCCTCACCCGCATGCGCGACGGTGAGGTGTGGAACAACGCTTTCGTATTGACCAGCATACGGTGGAAACTCTGGAAATAGGCTCACGAGCCCCGCGGTCAGCGCGACAAAGGGAGTCGCTGGCTCGGGAGCGAGGAATAGCACTTGCGGGAAGTGGCCGATCGCACCCAGGCAGAACGCGAACGGTTCCAGCGATGCAGCGAACCCCCGGACCTGTTCGAGTACGCGCTCAGTAACCTGTTCGGCCGGCATGAACGGAAAGAGTAACGTGATGTGCGCAGGGACGCCCAGGCGAGCCGAAGCGTCGAAGCGTTCGCGCCAATGCGCTACGTAGGGCTCGGCCGCTGGTACACGCACGATAAACGCTGACTGGGACATTCAGATGGCTAATCTGCCAGGCTCCATCTTCTACTGAGATTTACGCGATTTCCAATCACGCGCACAGAATTCCGGAGCAAAGTCGTAGTCATCCAATCGGCAGATTACGGTAGCCCACTTTCCATGTTTGTTGCTCGTATTGCCAGCCTCGTCATCGAATATTACGTCGCCAGTAACAACATTCCAATCGAATCCGCTGGTAACCAAGCCGCCATTTTCTGTGTTACCGGCAACACTGCTGTAACGCAGGCCAACCAGTCGCCAGACGCCGCGGTAAAACTTGAATTGATGCCTGGCACCGCTGGTTGGCCGCATACCTTCAATGTTTACAAACAGACTTCCGTTCTCGATGGAAAGGGAAACGGCTTGCCAGAAACCAGTGTTCTGCCTTGACTTCCGGGCGACAAGGAACCCTCCATCTCGGGTCTGCAAGAGAATATGCAACTGGTGGGTCAGACCATCGCCGTCGTCCGTCAGGATTGCCCGATCACTTAGTCCGTCTCCATTGAGATCGCCATCCGCAATATCTATCTGGCGTTTAGGGTTTGCTGGCAGGGAGCGTGTGAATTCATCCACGCTTTTATATCCACGTTCAGCAGCAAAAGCGCCGCTGCCTAGGAAAATAAATAACAACGTCGCAAAATAATGTATTGGTTTCATACGGCAGGCACAACGCTTGAGCCAAGCGGCGGTTGCCGCGAAGAGTTGGAGTTTACCGTAACGATTCGCAGCGGTCCGCTTGAACGAATAGTTGGAACTCATTGCTCGGGAGCAGCTTGATGAGCTGCCCGTGCCGGTCATATTGATCACCGGCGCTGGAAGAGATCGATCAACGCGCTTGTCTTGATCACTTGGTGAAGGTCTCAACCCTTGTGCAGTTCGTCGGTGCTGTTCAAAGTGGATACGGCCGGAGGCGACGCATTGGGGTTACCAACGCGAAAGACGCCGTTCCATTGGATCCAGTAACGATCGGCTGTTGGCATCTTGGTATCCAGACTCCACGCCGGAAGGCCTGAAACTACCTTTGCTGCCGACAGCGATTGCGCACCACAACTTGCACCGTCGCCAGTGCAGAACCATGCGCTGCCCTGCGCGTACGCCTCATTCAAAGCGACCGGATGCAAATCCGCAATGTAGCTCCCCATCGGAGCGGGTGCATTTGAAGATTCTGGGTTGATTCGATTGTGGAAGTTGCCGGTCAGACTAATGGTTATCGCCTTCGGCTCTGCGCCGGCTGTCTGGCGCAATCGAGTCGCCATGCCTTGATCGCGATCTCCGCCGCCCGAGTCGAGCAACACTACACGCAACGGCTTCTTGGCCATGGTTAAGCTTCGCGCGCGATCGATCAAGTCGAGCACGGCAGCACTTCTGCGGCCGTCCTGATAAGTGTCTGTCCAGAATGGACCTGCAAGCAGGGCGCGCTTGTCTGGGTCGAGGCCTGAAGAATGAAGATACTGGGTGATGCGTGCGTCTTCTTCGATCGAGATTTCTAACGCAAGATTCACGTGAAAGCCTTTCGACAGTGCGGCACAGACCAAATCGCCAGTGAACTGCGGCGCTTCCTGCGTGCCGTGCATCTCGCCAAGCATGACGAGGGCGCCGGGCTTGAGTATCTTCTCGGCTCCTAAAATTTGACGGCAACCTTGCATGGATGGCGCGGCGAATAATTGGCCGCCGACAAGCAAGGCGCCGAGCACGATTGTCTCGCGAAATGCCATTTCTCTTCCTCGTCGTTTATAAGGGATTGCGTGATTGGTATACGACACCGTATGCGAGCAAAAGTGCCAGTGCCACGGGGAATCGCTTGCGATTCCCCGGAACGCGATCACAGTCCGCCGGACTCTGACCTCGACCTCCCAGGCACGCGCAATGAGCCGGCCATCCGTTGATGAAAGAATAGCTACCCATGTTTTGCAGGCGCTTGCGAGAGCCCACGCTACGAATCTCCAATGTATCTTCCTTGCGCATGACCTCGATGTGAAAAGAGCCGCCCGGAAACGGTGCATGCTTCGGATACGACTCGGAAGTGGCAAATAGCGCGGTTCTCCGCTTCCTTTGCATTTTCTATCGGACCGCTTCCGCAGTTTGAGGCGGAACCTAGCGAAATACCAAATCGGCCCGCACTCTACGCCTCCCGTTCGTCGTTGTTTTTCCTGTTTCCGCTGAGCCAACCATCAATGCCCGCAATATCTCGAATCCACCCTCGTGTCGACGACGCTGCGGCCATCTGCATCCGTGACGCGGTGCGTAACGGATAATCCGTTGCTCATGATCCCACGGGACGCGGCGCTGCTGCACGCGAACGCGTTGATTGCTGTGGTCAACGAGTCGCGCGAGTTGTTGATGGGCGGGCCTGAGTAGGTGTAGTCGAACGTTACCTGCTTGCCGACGAGCGTCACTTTGTTCAGGGTCAGGTAGTCCCCGAGATCCTTGGGCAGAGTGCGGTTGAAGTCGGCGATTTCTTGCGTCAGGTCGGTCTTGAACTGCTCTTTCTGCGCGTTCTCCTTATCAAACTGTTCGCGCATCTTGAGAATTTCCGGGCTCAGACTGGGCGCGG
This sequence comes from Occallatibacter sp., assembly GCA_017883405.1. Classification (GTDB taxonomy): domain Bacteria; phylum Acidobacteriota; class Terriglobia; order Terriglobales; family Acidobacteriaceae; genus Telmatobacter. The sequence goes on from JADGNO010000056.1 coordinate 6,305, forward strand.
ATTGGAACGTGTTTGCTGGCGGCTGCAGATGTTTCTTGCGGTAGCTCGAAATGCCCACCGCGATCAGGGCTACTGCCAGAAGTGCGAGCAGAACGACTAAAACTCGGTTCATGTGCGATCTCCTAGCGCAATGCTTTGGACTAGGGGAAAGTCGTGGACATTGAAATAGTCAGGCCAGTGGACAACAACCCACCCATTTACGGGACTAAAAATTAGCGCGTCTGTAGCTTCCTGTGGAGGTGTTGCCCCCGGCACTATTTCGTGCGTTACACCGTAAGACTGCATGAACTCTGAGATGGCTTGCGCGATCTCCGAGACGGACTCTGTGTGAATTGCAGTTACGGCTAGAAAATGGCCCATGTTTTTCTCTGTAAGTGAACGCTTGAACTAAGCGGCCGCTGCCGCGAATGAGTGTGAGTTTACACCGTGCCGATTCGCAGCAGTCCCCACGAGCGAATAGTTAGGCTTCGCTCTCACTCTTGGTTTGGTATGAAGCAGCAAGGAGTTTGGGGGCTTTGGTTGCCCATGCCGAGCGAATAAGACCTTTAACGACGCTGGATGTGCCTGCGCTAAGGATGACGCGAATACCCCATACCTTACCGCCCCAGAAAAGCTTCTCAACGAAGGACGGATACAAGGCAATTGCTTGTTCACGAGCGGTTTCGTTGACAAAGACGTGGATGCAATCATCTTTGGGCGGCACCGTGACGAATATTTTGCCGCGCACGCGAAATGAGATGGATTGGTGGTGCGGTTCCTCGGTAACTTCGGGGAGTGCCATTGCGTAGCGACGAGCCTCAGAGAGTTTCATATTTGCGAGGTCTAACGCCTGAGCCAAGCGGCCGCTGCCGCGAACTAGCCTGAGTTTACACCGCGCCGATTCACAGCCCGCTTGAGCGAATAGCGATGCGCCGCCTCATTGGTTTGGAATCTCGGGCTCAACAAGTTTTGCAAGTTGTGCGAGCGACTCTTGCCAGCCCAGATAGCACATCTCGAGCGGAATGGCTTCAGGGAGCCCTTCTTGCACTATGTTGAGCTCGGTTCCGCACGACACTTGCCTCAAGGTCACCGTCGTCTGCATCTCTCCGGGCAAGTTCGGGTCGTCGAACCTGTCCGTATAGAGAATTTTCTGGAACGGCACCAGTTCACGATATTCACCGCCAAACGAGTGACCCTGACCTGTTGCGAAGTTCGTGAACGCCATCTTGTAGGTGCCGCCAACTTTGGCATCCATATGGTGAACCTTGCAGGTGAAGCCGTATGGCGGAAGCCACTTGGCCATTGCGTCAGGGTCCAAGAACGCCCGATAGACGCGTTCGGGTTTTGCGTGGAGTACCCGATGAAGGCGGATGATACCCGTAGCCATAGTCGATTCACCTTTCGATTCAACAGTTGTAGTTAGCCTTTGCAAGCACGAGGCGCCGGATTGGCGCAGCGATCCATCAGTGTCGCCTTGAACGAATGGTCAGGTGTTTGCCGCACGTTCCAGAAGAACAAGTTCGTCAGCGGCAGCTGATGTGTAGTGTACGAGGCCACCAAAATCAGTATCGACCATGATGCCCTCGCGAAGGCACGCCCATCCCTCATAAGTCGGCAAGTAGTCGCCTCGGTCCATGCAAGCAACGACAATACCTCGACAAGCCAAGTCGATTTGAATGATGTCACCCACCAATGCTTCATTGTCATCCGAGTACCGCACACAAACACCTCACGCTTGAGTCAACGCGCCGCGCGAGGCGGCAAAATTTCACGGTGACGCTTCACGATCGCGTTGAACGAATCGTCAGGCATGCGCAAGTGCACAGGGTGAAATCCGCTCGTGACGATACTAAACGATTCCATGCTTCACTTCTTGAAAATAAGTTTCTACGGTGGCCGTAGTGTCGCCTCTTAACTTGGCGAAGATCTGAAGGCTTGGAGAACATCTGAACCCATTCGCGAATCTCAGCTCGATCGACCGATCGCCATGTGCAGGCAAGGTCCACTCGCCACCGAGCAGGCGACGTATGACCTCGCCCAGATAGGCGCCGAATTTGTGACAGAGCGTAACGAGCAATGCTTCATCGGAAGCTAGCGCTGCATCGACGGAAAGCCTTTTGACGATTGAGGCAACAACGTCTTCAAGCGTTTTGAGACTTGCTGCAGTGTAGTCTAGCGACGTACCGTTGATTGTCTTGACGAGATCAATGGCACTTTTCCCATATGCATCCATGACCTGATTCAACTTCTCAACAACACCTGGATCTTCAAAGACAAATTCCTGGTCGCCAGCAGCGACGACGAATTGCCGAAGCTCGCCGAGTTCTTTTACATCGGCGATACATGGGGCGTTGCATTTGATCATGTTGAATGCCTGACGCTTGAATCGAGCGGCGCTACCGCGAATGAGTTTGAGTTTACATCGCGCCGATTCGCACTCGGCTTGAGCGAATAGTTGGGCCGTACCTCTTGCCTCAGAGACCCGGTGCGGGTATGACGCGCAGTGTGGCATCGAGGATTTCGCGTTCCTCCGGGTTCGCCACCTGGGCGATGACTGCTTGCGCCTGCGAGTAGTGCCTGGCGTGTGCTTCTGCGTTGCCCTCGGCTGAGGCGACATTGGCCGCGATGGCATGGGCAAAGGCCAGTTCCGATGGTGCACAGTCGTTTTGCATGAAGTACGGCAGCGACTTGCTCAGGTAGTATGCAGCCGGCGCGGGACGCTTGAGCAGCGCGTACACGTGCGCAAGCAGCTGTGCAGCATGAGCGTGATTGCTTGGCTTGCCAACGATTTTCCAGAAATACATTGCTGCATATGCGGCCTGCAGCATCTCCTCATCTTCCTCAGACGAGCGGCGCGGCGTCTCCGCAAGTGTCCACGCTCGATTGTTGGCCTGGGAGGCCAAGCGTCTTTGCCATAACGCGATATCTTCGGGAGTTGGTTTTTCAGCCATGCACGAATACTCCGGATTTGCGGGCGAACTAACGCTTGAGCGAATAGCAAACACTCATTCGCCTAGTCCGCGATCACAAAACGCCACGTTGGGAGAGGACTCGACGTACCTGCAAAAATACGACTGCGCCTGAATATTGCCCGATTCATCACGCTTGACCTGCCACTTGGCAGTACGCAATTTCCTGCATGCATCGATGACAAAGGCATTCGGTGGAGAGACTTTCGTTGATGGCGTTTCTTCAGCGAGATCGTAAACACTGCTCAATCTGCACGTTTTCGCAAGGCCATCCTCATCGGGAAGGACCTCAAGAACGGCGACGTATCCGCTCGCTTGCGGGAAGTCCTCCGCGAAGCGCGGTTGCTCCGCCGCCGGAGTGAACGATGCAATTGCGACAGTCAGAGCAAAACTTTCGATCATGAGCGTCAACGCTTGAGTCAGGCGGCCACTGCCGCGATTGATTCTGAGTTTACACCGTGCCGATTTGCAGCGGTCCGCTTGAGCGAATAGTTCGGCCCCAATGGCAGCTCAATGGATGTGCTCAACACCCGTAATGGCGCCAATTACAGCATGAAAATCGACTTTAACCATATCGCCAGCACTCGCGATGAGATTTGACAATATGCCCTGTTCAATGCACGTGTCGCCGATGAACACGGCGGACTTGAAGCGAACTTCGCCTGAGTTCATATCCGCGACAAACGACCCGATCGCAAGCTTGTAGTTGATCTCATTTAGCTTTTCCAGCATGAGCGGAGTGCGCGCTGGTGCGCCTGCCCCAGGAAAGATGATACGGATAAAAACGCCTTCGGAATCTGGATTGAGCCAGATGAGGACGGGCAATGGGATACAGCATGGTACGAAGCTGGTTTGGAAAACGCGGCCGTAATTCGCATCCGCAATTTCAGTGAAATCACCATCGGAGAGCGCGGCGCGGATGGCGGCAAAGTTTGCCTCTATATTGCTCGGACTCACAGATATCCCCTTTGCTTCACTTAGTGCCAAAAGTTAGACCTTGAGCTAGTAGGTCAATAACGGCGTCTTTCCAAAGTACGTTGGTGTTGTCAGCTGTTTCAGCATGAAGTCAGCGACATCAGCACGCGAGATCTTGCCTGCCGTAACTCCGGCCAGATTTTCAATAACCCGATATTTCCCAGTTCTTGGGCCATTCGTCAGAAATCCTGGGCGAACAA